>CAZCZP010000017.1:0-29120 GCA_964502895.1 uncultured Bifidobacteriaceae bacterium | reverse complement strand
TTGCTGGCGCCGTTCTCCGATCCGCGCTTCAGCGATTTCACCAAGATTCGATTGTGGAAACATCGTAAGCTCTCGCTGGACAAACTGCCCGATGCTCGAGTCATCGCGCGGTTCGACGACAACGATCCCGCGATCCTGGAAATTCCGGCAGGGCGAGGGAGGCTCTTCGTGTTCACGTTCTCGTGGCAGCCGGCTGATAGCCAGTTCGCGCTCTCGTCGAAATTTGTTCCGCTCCTCTACTCGATTCTGGAACAGGCCGGCGGCATCAAGGCGCAATTGGCGCAATATCGGGTCGGCGATTCTGTGGACCTCTCGGCAATCATCGCGAAATCCGGTAGCACAGACTTATCCGTCCACAAACCCGATGGTTCGCGGGTTCAACTGGCGAATGGCGATGCGCGCTTTTCCCAAACCGAGCAGCCGGGCATTTACGAAGTTCTCGCACCTCAGTCGCCGGTGCGGTTCGCGGTGAATCTGGATTCCTCCGAAAGCAAAACCGCTCCCTTGGCGGTGGATGAACTGGAGCGCTTGGGATTACCGATGAAAGCACGTGAAATAGAACTGTCCAAACTGGTGGAACAGCGGCAAAGTATGCACAACACCGACTTGGAAGGCCGACAGAAATTATGGCGATGGTTGATTGTGGCGGCACTGGTGGTATTGCTGGGGGAAACCTGGCTGGCCGGATGGCTGACCCGGCGGGCTGCCGCGCGTGTTGAGGCAACAGTATGATTGACCGCCTGCTCCAGATTCATCTCGAACCGATTGCTCGCAATCATCGGCGCTGGCAGTTGCTGCGGTCGCTGGCGCTCGGCTGGGGAGCAATCGCGGGCATCGGCTTGTTGTTTATTCTGTTTCGCCTCGGCACCGGCTGGGCTTCGCCATGGATTTTTCCCGCCCTGTTTCTTGGCGCGGTGACGTGGACAATTGTGGCCTGGCGACAGACCCGCCACAGCGTCCCCGATTACCGGGCAATTGCGCGAAAGATTGAAGAGGAAGATCCCCGGTTGCACGCGGTGTTGCTGACCGCCGTCGAACAAAAGCCGGATTCCGCGGGAGAACTGAATTATCTCCAGGAACGTGTAATTCGGGAGGCGCTGGCGCTGGATCGCAAGCACAAATGGCGCGCGGAAACTTCCCGGCATCTCACGCTCGCACAATTGGGCAGTGTAGCGGCGCTGGTTGCGCTCGCAGCCGTGCTCGCGAGTCTTTATCAATCCGCCCCGCCGCGCGCGGCGTTCTACGCCTTGACCGGCCGCAGCGTGGTCGTCACGCCGGGGGACGCGAGCATCGAAAAAGGCAGCAGCCTCGTTGTGCTGGCGCGGTTCAACGGCGATGTGCCAGCGGAAGCCACGCTCGTTGTGCGCCCCGCGAATGAGCCGGAGCAGCGCCTGCCGCTGGCAAAGAATCTGGATGATCCCGTTTTCGGCACGAGCCTGACGCAGGTGGCCGGTGAACTCACTTATCGCGTCGAATACGGCGGCGGCAGCACACGTGATTTCCGGGTCACGGTTTTCGAGTATCCACGACTGGAACGCGCGGATGCAAAAATTTCTTACCCGGAATACACCGGCTTGCCGGAAAAAAACATCCAGGACACGCGCCGGGTCAGCGCCGTGGAAGGCAGCTTGCTCGATTACACGTTTCATCTGAACAAACCCGTACGATCCGCCACCTTGGTGGCAAAGGATGCCTCACAGATTTCGCTGCTGGCGGATACGAACCGGCTCAACGTCGTCACCACAAATTTCAAACTCGAAAAGAGCCAGCGCTACGAACTCGTGCTCGTGGACGAAGCGGGCCGCACCAACAAGCTCCCTCCCTTGTTTGTGTTTGATGCGCTCACCAATCGCACGCCGGATTTGAAATTCGCTTTTCCGCGCGGCGATCAACGGGTTTCGGCACTGGAGGAAATCGCGTTCAAGGCTGAGACTTCCGACGATTTTGGGCTCAAGGCTTACGGCATTGCCTACAATCTCGCCGGACAGGAAACCAAATTCATCGAACTTGGCCAGGCGGCGGGCGCCCACGAGAAGCGCGAGTTCAACCAACTCGTTCCGCTCGAAGACCTCGGCGCCCAACCCGATCAGTTGTTGAGCTACTACGTCTGGGCCGACGACATCGGGCCGGACAATAATTTGCGCCGCACGGCCAGCGACATGTATTTCGCCGAGGTGCGTCCGTTCGAGGAGATTTTCCGCGAAGGCCAGGGTGCGGAAGGTGGACAACAGCAGCAGCAACAGCAGCAGCAACGGCAGAATGCCGCGGAACGATTGGCTGAATTGCAAAAGCAGATCATCAACGCTACCTGGAATCTTCAGCGCCGCGAATCCGGCAAAGCGCCATCATCCAACTACAAAAAGGACGCTGAAGTGGTGAAGGAGTCGCAGGAGAATGCGTTGGAACAAGTGCGCACTCGCCGCGAGGGCACGGATGACCCGCGTTCGTCTGCTTTGCTGGAGACAGTCGAGAAGGAGATGGAGAAGGCGATCGAACATCTTGCCGAGGCGACCGATGAGAATTCTTTGAAGGCTTTGCCGCCGGCTCTGGCATCGGAGCAGTCTGCGTATCAAGCCTTGCTGCGTCTGGCGGCGCGCGAATACCAGGTCTCTCGCGGACAGAACAGTCAGGGTGGTCAAAGCAGCGGCGGTGGCCAGCGCGCGCAACGGCAACTGGATCAACTCGAATTGCGACAGTCGCAGAACCGTTACGAAACCCAGCGTCAAGCGACGCCTCCCCAGAATCCTCAACAGCGCGAGCAGCTTCAGGCGTTCAACCGGTTGAAGGAACTTGCCCAGCGGCAGCAGGACATGAACGAGCGGCTGAGGGAATTGCAATCTTCCTTGCAGGAAGCCAAGACCGAGGCCGAACGCGAAGAGCTTCGTCGGCAGCTCAAGCGCCTTCAGGAAGAGCAACAGCAGATGCTCGCGGATGTGGACGAGTTGCGCCAGCGTATGGAGCGTCCAGAGAATCAGTCGCAAATGGCGGAGGCGCGGCAACAACTTGATCAAACGCGTTCAGAAGTTCAACAGGCGGCTGAAGCCATGGAGCGCGGCGAAGTTTCGCAGGCGCTATCGTCCGGCACACGCGCGCAACGCGACTTGCAGCAAATGCGCGACGATTTCCGCAAACAGAATTCCAGTCAGTTCGCCGAGGACATGCGCGAGTTGCGCAGCGAAGCCCGTGAATTGGCGCAGAACCAGGAGGAAATCGGCGAGAAGCTCGACTCGCTCGATGATCCTGCGCAGCGCAAGTCATTGACCGATTCTGAGGAGCGGCAGGAATTGGCCTCGCAACTGGATGGTCAAAAAAAGCGCATGGACGAATTGGTGAAACACGCGACCGAGGTTACGCAAGAAGCGGAGCCGGTCGAGCCACTGTTGTCGCGCCAGCTTTACGACACGTTGCGCAAAGCCACGCAGGACGACGCGCGCGACTTGCAGGAAACCTCGAATGATTTGCTGAGCCGGGGCCGGATGTATCGCACAGTCTATGAGCGATTGCGAAGCGCGAAGGACGGTGCGAGGCGTCCCGTGGAAGTCGCGGCGGAACTTTTGCGCGAAGGATTTACACCCGAAGCCAGCAATCTCGAAGAGCGCGCCCGCCGCAGCATCAATAATCTGAAAGACGGCTTCGAACGGGCAGCGGAAAGTGTACTTGGCGATGACACGGAAGCCTTGCGGCTCGCGCGAAACGAACTGGAAGAACTGAGTGAGCGACTTGAAAGAGAGACGGCTCAGGCCCAGGGACGGACCGGCACGAACACGTCCCGCGGCGCATCCTCGAATGAACGCGGCGAGCCACAGGCTTCAAATCGCGCCGATCGGCAAAACGAAAGGCAAGACGAAGATCGCCAGCAAGGGCAAAACCAATCTCAACGCGAAGGCGAAGCTGGCCGGCAACAGGCGCAAAACGAGGCGCAACGCGGACAAGGACAGGCAGGACAACAGCCGGGTGAAAAAGGACAAGGACAGGGACAAGCGGGTCGTCAGCCGGCACAGGGGCAGGCCGGTGAATCGCAGCTGCAAGCTTCGGCGAATCCAGGACGCGGCGAGGGCAACGATTCTCAACCTTCCAATCAGACCGGTGAACGGACTGGCCAGCGGGGTCAACGCGGTCAACGCGATGGCGAACGCCAATCCGGAGAAAGAGGCGGCCAACAGAATTTCTTCGATCAATTTGGCGGGACGGATGTTGGCGGTGGATCGTGGGGAGGTCCGATTACGGGCACGGAATATACCCAGTGGACGGACCGCTTGCGCGACGTGGAGGAGATGCTGGACGTTCCCGAGCTTCGCGCGCAAGCGGCGCGCATCCGTGATCGCGCGCGCGCGGTGCGGCAGGATCTGAAGCGACACTCCAAAGAGCCGCAATGGGATTTGGTTAAAATGGAAATTGCCGGGCCTTTGGTTGAATTGCGGACTCGCATCAGTGAAGAACTGGCGCGCCGCGAATCGAAGGAAGCGCTGGTGCCGATTGACCGCGATCCCGTGCCGACGCGTTACTCGGAACTCGTCCGGCGTTATTACGAGGAATTGGGCAGGAGCGAGTCGACCAAGGCAATGGAGGCTGGGGAGTTGAAGTGATGTGTGTCGTCAAGATGGTTTCGGGATCACGTTTCCCCTCACCCCAGCCCTCTCCCCGGGGGAGAGGGAGAGCGATTCGGAGCGGCTGTTTATTTCTAAAGCCATCATTGCAATTGCCGGCTTTCTTTTTTTGTGGCCGGATGCCGGAGGACAGTTTGCGACGCCCAAGAAACGTGGACGCTGGCGATGATTCACCCTCTCCCGGGGGAGAGGGCCGGGGTGAGGGCGAGCGTTTAGCGGGTCTCGCCGCTTCGTTCGCGCGCCGGTCCACCTTTCCACAACGGCGGCGATCATGATGTTCGGCTCCGTACTCATTTCTGGTCGCGAATGGTTGCTTCCAGCGGCCGCGTTTCTTTTCGTTGCCATCCTCCTGCTCCTCTGGACTTATCTCCGCGCGCCGGCTGCCAAAAATCTCCGCACCAGTTGTGCATTCCTGAAGCTGCTCGGGTTGGCGGCGTTGTTGGCGTGTTTGTTGGAGCCGCTCTGGAGCGGGCAACGCGCCCGGCCTGGGTCCAATTTTTTTGCGGTCGTGGCAGACAACAGCCAGGGCATGAATGTGAAGGATCGCAACGAGTCGCGCACTCGTGCCGAGGTAGTGACTAATTTGCTGGCCGCAAACAGTGGTGGCTGGCTGGAAACCTTGGGCAACAGTTTTCAGCTTCGGCGTTACTATTTCGACACACGCTTGCAAGGCACGCGCGACTTTTCAGAACTGGCTTTCGACGGGCGCGCGTCGTCCATTGGCGCGGCGCTGCGCACGCTAAGCGAGCGCTTCCGGGGTCAACCACTTGCCGGCGTGCTGCTGCTCACGGACGGCAACGCCACGGATCTGCCAGACGGGAAAATTGACACGACCGGCCTGCCGCCGGTTTATCCGGTCATCATCGGCCGCGACGAGACGATCAACGACATCGCGATCCAGAAAATCGCCGTCAGCCAGACTTCGTTTGAAGACGCGCCGGTCACGGTGCAGGCAGACGTGGCTGCCGGCGGATACGGTGGCAGAATACTGCTGGCGCAATTGCAGGATCAAACGGGCAAAGTCGTGCAGGAGCAATCGCAACGCGCGCAACGGAACGGGGAGGCGTTTCGTTTTCAACTGCGTCCCGAGAAGAGTGGCATTTCCTTTTATCGCGTGCGGGTTTCGGCGAAGGATGAACTCGGCCAGTTCGCCGACCCGGAAAAATCCGCCGAAGCGACGCTGGCCAACAACAGCCGCGTACTCGTGGTGGATCGAGGCAAAGGGCCGTACCGAATCCTCTACGTCAGCGGCCGGCCCAACTGGGAATTCAAATTTCTGAACCGCGCCCTGGCCGACGACGATCAGGTGGAGTTGGTGGGATTGATCCGGATTGCCACGCGCGAACGCGGGTTCGGAAAATTTGAATTTCGCAGTCGTCCGGGCGAGACCAGCAATCCGCTGTTCCGCGGTTTTGACCGGAAGACGGAGGAAACCGAAGGCTACGATCAACCGGTGTTGATTCGACTCAACGCCAAGGACGCGACTGAGCTGGTTGGCGGATTTCCAAAAAACGCCGAAGACCTCTACGCCTATCATGCGGTGATACTCGACGATCTCGAGGCCGAGTTTTTCACGCGCGATCAGATGTCGCTGCTCCAGAAATTTGTTTCCGAACGCGGCGGCGGTTTTCTGATGCTCGGCGGGGCGGAGTCCTTTCACCAGGGCAAATACGAACACACGCCCGTGGGGGAAATGCTGCCGGTGTATCTGGATTTCATTCGCGACACCAGGCCGCTCGCGAACCTGCGCCTGCATCTTGGGAGGGAAGGTTGGTTGCAACCGTGGGCGCGCTTGCGCGACACCGAGGCCGCCGAACGAAAGCGCCTCGACGAAATGCCGGCGTTGCAGGTGCTCAACCGGGTGCGCGACGTGAAGCCCGGCGCGAGCGTCATTTCGGAGGTCCAGGATGACGCCGGGAAAAAATATCCGGCGCTCGTGGCCCAGCGGTTCGGCAACGGGCGGGTGGGCGCGTTGATGGTCGGCGATTTGTGGCGCTGGGGTTTGCACGACGAAACCACGCGCAGCGACCTGGACAAATCCTGGCGGCAAACCGTTCGCTGGCTGATCGCGGACGTGCCGGCGCGCATCGAGTTCCATGTCGAGCCTCGGCGGGATGATCCGAATCAGGCGATGTCGTTGCAGGTGCGCGCGCGGGACAAGGAATTCAAACCGCTCGACAATGCCAGCGTCAGGATCACCGTGACGCCCCTGGGTGAGACGTTGCAGGGCGAACTTGCCGGCGCTTTGGAAAGCACCAATCGTATCACGCTCGCCGCGGAACCCGCGCTCACCGAAGCGGGGCGTTACGACGCGGTGTATGTTCCGCGCGTCGCCGGTGGTTATCTGGCGGAAGCGGTCGTGACGGACGCGGACGGGATCGAGGTTGGACGAGCGCAAGCCGGCTGGTCCGCCGACCCTGCAGCGGAGGAATTCCGATCGCTGAAACCGAATCGCGCGTTGCTCGAAAATGTTGCGCGTCAGACGGGTGGCGAAGTGATTGCAGCGAATGATCTGGCGGCTTTTGCGGCGAAACTGCCGAACCGCAAAGCGCCCATCACGGAGAACTGGTCGTTTCCGCTGTGGCATCAGCCGCTGGTTTTCCTTTTTTCGCTGGCTTGCTTCGCCGCGGAATGGGGATTGCGGCGGTGGAAAGGAATGGCGTGATCGGAATGGAGGAAACATCCAACATCCAACATCCAACGTCGAACGCCCAACGCTGCCTCCGAACGATTCATTGGATGTTGGATGTTCGATGTTGGATGTTCGATGTTCTTCCTTGTGTGTTCCTTCTCGTCGCAATTCCAACAGCGGGCGCTTCAGCTACGGGGGTTGCGGTGAATTCGGAGCAACGTGCCACCGTCATCGTTGCCGTTGGCGCGGCGGGCGAGGAGGAATTCGGCAAAGAATTCGCCAAGTGGGCAGGACTCTGGGAGAAGGCCGCCGCCAAGGCGAATGCGAAACACGTCGTCGTTGGACTTGGACCGACCAACGAAGTGGCGGACTTGTCGCTGTTCAAGCAAGCGTTGGAGGTGGAGGCAAGAGAATCCAGCGCGGAATTATGGCTGGTATTCATCGGCCACGGCACGTTCGACGGCAAGGAGACGAAATTCAATTTGCGCGGGCCGGACTTTTCGGCGACCGAATTGGCAGAGTTGTTGAAACCATTTCGCCGGCCCGTCGCCGTGATCAACAGCGCTTCTGCCAGCAGTCCGTTCATCAACAAACTCTCGGCCCCGGGCCGCGTGATCGTGACAGCGACGCGCAGTGGTTACGAACAAAACTATGCGCGGTTTGGAAAGTATTTGGCGGAGGCCATCGCTGATCCCACAGCGGACCTAGACAAAGACGAACAGACTTCGGTGCTCGAAGCTTTCGTGATGGCGTCGCGGAAGGTCCAGGAATTTTATGAGGCGGAAGGCCGGCTGGCCACCGAGCACGCATTGCTGGATGACAACGGCGACGGCTTGGGAACGCCGGCGGATTTTTTCCGCGGCGTCCGTGCCGTGAAGAAACCGGCGGAGGGTGCAACCGCGGACGGCCTGCGCGCGCATCAGCTTCATTTGGTTCGCAGCGAGCGCGAACTGAAGATGCCACCCGAAATTCGCGCCCGCCGCGACGAACTCGAACTGGCGGTTGCCCGCCTGCGCGATTCCAAGGTGAAGCTCGGCGAGGAGGAGTATTATCGGAGGCTGGAGAATTTGATGATGGAACTGGCGCAGTTGGTCGAAGCGCAAACGGAACAGCGTTGAATTTTGTGTGGGTCCGTGCGCCGCGGCAGACGCATGGGGCGTTTGGTTTTCCGGTTTACCGTCCGCCGTCGGTAGTTTCGCTTGTCGCGCGTCACCCGTCACTTGCCCCCCGATAAGTTTCCAAGCTTGCGTTGCCGGGCTTGGTCCATAAATCTGGCCCGCGAAAACTATGGCGAAACGCGCGTTAATCACGGGCATAACCGGCCAGGACGGTTCGTATCTGGCGGAATTGTTGCTGGGCAAGGGCTATGAAGTGCATGGCATCATTCGACGCGCGAGCACGTTCAACACCGGCAGGTTGGATCCGATTTATGAGGATCCGCACTCGGGCCGCAGCCGGTTGTTTCTTCACTACGGCGACCTGAGCGATGCCAGTGCGCTCGCCCGGTTGATGACGAAGATTCATCCTGAGGAGATCTACAACCTCGCGGCACAAAGCCACGTGCGCGTGAGTTTTGACGCCCCGGAATACACGACGGACATCACGGCCACGGGCGCGGTGCGATTGCTGGAAGCGATCCGCGAGACGGGCATTCAACCGCGTTTTTACCAGGCCTCGTCGAGCGAGATGTACGGCAAGGTGCAGGAAATTCCGCAAAAAGAAACCACTCCGTTTTATCCGCGCAGTCCGTACGGGTGCGCCAAGACATACGCGTATTGGATCACGGTGAATTACCGGGAGTCGTACGGGTTGCACGCGAGCAACGGGATTTTGTTCAACCACGAATCACCGCGGCGCGGCGAAACTTTCGTGACGCGGAAAATCACGCGGGCCGTGGCGCACATCAAAGCCGGTTTGCAGGACAAGCTGTATTTGGGCAACCTCGATGCCAAGCGCGACTGGGGTTACGCGAAGGAATACGTCGAGGCGATGTGGCTGATGCTGCAACAAGACAAGCCGGACGATTACGTCGTAGCCACGGGCGAAACCCATTCCGTACGGGAATTTTTGGAGGTCGCGTTCAGCCACGCGGGATTGGATTGGAAAAAGCACGTGGAAATTGACCCGCGCTACTATCGGCCGGCGGAGGTGGATTTGTTAATCGGCGATTACGGCAAGGCCAAACGACAGTTGGGCTGGGAGCCAAAGACAAAATTTGTGGACCTCGCCAGACTGATGGTGGACGCCGACGTTGAACTGCTGCGAAGGCATCGGCATGGAGAAATCAAGGTGGCCGGGTGAGATTGCGCCATGAATCCGCCAGACCTTCAGCCCACCGCTTCGCCCGGGCATGATGGCCCCTGGCGCACAGAAACATGGCGTTGAAAGAAAGAACAGAAGTGCGATTTTTCCCGGCTGAACCTGAGGGATTCTCTTCAGAATCGTTCCGGAACGGCGAGGCGGTGGTATGACGCGTCTTCAGTTGAACCTCGTCGCCAATTTAGCCGGTCAGGGGTGGACAGCTCTGATGGCGCTGGCGTTTGTTCCTTTGTACATCAGGTTTCTTGGGGTCGAAGCCTACGGGTTCATCGGTTTCTATGCCATGCTCCAGGCTGCGTTCCAGATACTGGATCTCGGCTTGAGTCAGACCATGAACCGGGAAATGGCTCGTTATTCGGCACTGCCAGAAAAGGGGGGCGAGGCGCGCGACTTCGTGAGGACGCTGGAAGTCGGGTACTGGGTTATCGGAATACTCCTCGGCGTTTCGGTGCTGGTGGCAGCACCGGTCATCGCCGAACACTGGGTCAAACCTGGTTCGATCCCGGTTAACACCGTCCAGCACGCCGTGATGATCATGGGCGTCGTGACCGCATTGCAATGGCCATTGAGTTTTTACGAAGGCGGACTCATGGGCTTGCAGCACCAGGTGCTGCTTAACGGAATCAAGATCGGCACGGCTACACTCGGTACTGGCGGCGCGGTCATCGTCCTTTGGAAAATTTCTCCGACCATCACCGCATATTTCACCTGGCAAATCATTGTAAATGGGCTGGCAGTCATTCTTTTGACGGTGTTTCTCTGGCGCAGTCTCCCACCCTCCGGTCGGCGGCCGGTCTTTCGCCCGGCTCTTCTTCGCAGCATCTCCGGCTTTGCGTTCGGCATGAGTGGCATCACTGTCAGTGCCATCATCCTGACGCAGATGGACAAGATAATTTTGAGCAATCTTTTGAGCCTGGAGATGTTCGGATACTATACGCTGGCGGGCGTGGCGAGCACGGTAGTGCCAATCCTGCTGGTCGCACCCCTGTTTAACGCTTTGTTCCCGCGATTCTCAGCTCTGGTAGCATTAAAGGACGACGCGGCGCTCAACATTCTATACCATCGGGGTACCCAACTCATGGCGGTGCTTGTCTTTCCCGCCGCGATGGTGCTGGCGTTTTTCTCATTCGACATCCTGCTGCTGTGGACCCGCAGCGCCGAAACCGCCGGGATGGCTTCCCCCATCGTTAGCCTGCTCGTAATCGGGATGGCCATAAATGCCATGATGACCCTGCCCTACGCGCTGCAGTTGTCCCACGGATGGACGAGCATAGGCCTGCGCATAAACGTGTTTCTTATCGCGACACTTGTTCCGGCGATTTATTTCCTGGCCACGCGCTACGGAGCGGTGGGAGCGGCTTCCGCGTGGATAGCGCTGAATGGCCTCTACATGGTTATCGGCGTGCCGCTGACGCACCGGCGTCTTCTCAGGGGCGAGATGCGCCGCTGGTTCCTTGACGACATTTTGCCACCACTCGGCGCGGCGCTGGTGGTGACCGGGATCGGGTGGTGGTTGCGCGCGGCCTCGCTTACGCCGCTCAAGGTGGTCCTTAACTTGACCGCCGTGCTCTTGTGCGCGTTAATGGCAGCGGCGCTGGCAGCGCGCCATATCAGGACTTGGGCGTTCGTTCGATTGACAAAGACAAAAGCGATTTGAATGTGACGATCTTGCCCGAAATATTTTGATATGACACTTCGAACAATGCTACATGAGACCATGTTGGTTTTGCCTGCATGAAATCAATAGAAAGCTCCTCCAAAGCAAAAGTCCTCTTCGTATCTCACACGCAACAGTTGTGCGGCGTTCATGAGTTTGGCCTCAACGTGGCTGCTGCGTTGCAAAAATCTGCACGCTACTCTTTCGTATATGCCGAGTGTTCTTCGGCGGATGAACTACTTGCCAAAGCCGCGCGCGAGAATCCTGTCGCCATCATATACAATTACTACTTTTCAACGATGCCATGGTTGAAGAAAAAAATCATGCGGAAGCTCAATGTCAGGCACATTGGCATAATGCATGAAGTCACTCAACAAAAGGCGGATGATGCACATGATTCTCTTTTTCAGTTCCATATTGCTCCCGACCCTTCGCTCTTGTTGAAAAACCCCATTGTCTTCAAAACTGGCAGACTGGTGCCGGCGTACGACAATATTTTTCAACCACCTTCTATCCCGACAATCGGGAGTTTTGGATTCGGCACCAAGGGCAAGGGTTTTGAGAACCTCATAACCACCGTTCAGCGGGAATTTGACGAAGCTGACATACGTTTCCACATCCCCTTCGCTGCTTTCGGGGATGCGACTGGGAGTGAGGCAAAAGCGATTTCCGAACGTTGCAGAAAACTGATCACGAAGCCTCGCATAAGCCTTAGGGTCAGTCATGAGTTTATGACTCAACAGCAACTATTGGATTTTCTCGCCCAAAACACGATCAACGCTTTCTTTTATGAGGAAAACAAAGGCCGCGGAATCTCAAGCGTTATTGATTTGGCACTGGCCGTCAACCGACCGATTGCCATTACAGGGAGCAAAATGTTCAGGCACGTGTTTTCGGCGATGCCTTCCATTTGCGTCCGTGACGCGACGCTGAAACAAATAATCCAGAATGGAACGGAACCTCTCAAAGCGTACAGGGACGAATGGTGTGAACGGAATCTCATCTGGGATTATGAACGAATTATTGATCAAGTAACCGCCACCCCGCCGGCTAACCCTTCACTCCGGGGATCCCCTGTCAGTAGGCCCCTGTCCTCCGTCCTTGGCTATTTCAGGCGAAGCCCTGCTTTGCAACAGGCTGTTTCTTGGATTCCGCAAATTCACAAGAGTGATCTCCGGCCTGCCGTACGGGAACGCAAATCGTATTCCCTTGCGCCCCTTCCCGGTCAATTGACACTCAACAGAATTCTGGACAACTCAGCACGGGAATTATACGCGCCCATAGTGAGTAAGCTTTTCGAAATCGTTCCTGATATGATGGCCCATAAGATTCCTGAGGCCAATGTCCAGCAGGCCTTTGTTCTCGACACGGTTTACAAATTCGCCGCCGTGCTTCCCGCCCCGAAGCTGCTTTGTATAGGAAGTTATGATGACACGGCGGCGGCAAGTTTGACGAGGCTCGGGTTCAGGCTCGAGGAAATTGATCCGGTGCTCAATTACGATCTCAACACCTTCTTCCACAAGCCGACGACCACCAGAGGTACGTACGATATTGTTTTTTCGACATCCGTTATAGAACACGTAAAAGATGATGAACTCTTTATCAGCCAGATCGTTGACCTGCTTGCGCCGGGGGGCGTGGCGGTCTTAACCTGCGACTTCAATGACCAGTATAAATCGGGTGATCCTTTACCGCGTGAAGACTTTCGATTCTATACCCAAGCGGATTTCGAAGGCAGATTTCTGCCACTCCTAAACAACTGCTCCCTTGTTGGTGAACCTCACTGGGAATGTCCAAGTCCTGATTTTACCTACGCCGGCTGTCATTACACATTTGCAACATTTGTTTTCAGCAAAAATCGGTAGAATCCAGAGCATGCCGTTATTTTAAGAGTACGCAGTCAGACGGCTCTGGTCGGCTTGAACCTGACGAGTGGACTTTTGCACAACGTAAGCGTCCTGCCCGTCCTCGTACTCAAGCCCGCGCCAGCGTCCGGGATAATAGGCCACGACTTCAAGCCCTGCGTCGGCCACCATGGCTTCCAATTTGAGCCGATCATAGGCGACTGCCAAATCAGGCTCATCGCGTTTCTCGATATACGTTTCCTGGTAAAGGTGCCGAAACGAGAATAGCGCGGCGCCTGACGCGACTTGTCGGCGCGATTCCTCATCGAGGACAAAGGCGGTGAAATAGGCCTTTCCGCCGTATTTCAAACAACGACCTAATTCCCGCAGGTAGTGAGCGACCTCGGCCGCGGGCATGTGCGTAAACACCGAGGTGGCGCAAGCGAAGTCAACACTGCAGTCAGCACTCGGGAAGCGATACTCGGAAGCAGATTTCGACCCTCTTGGATTGAAGAATGAATTGAATACGTCGGCGTGCTCGAATCGGAATTTCGGAAATCTCGAAAAGCGCTTTCGGCACCATAGAATTCCGTAGTTGACGACATCGAAACCAAGGTAACTGATATTCGGAGTACGCTTGTTGAGGGCCACGGCCACCCGCCCGATTCCGCACCCAATTTCGAGGACGGCCATGCCGTCCGCAAGCCCCGCACGAGCCATCATCAACTGAACCAAATGATTGCCAATGGGCAAGAAACCGCCGCCGACATACTCTATCAGACGCGGCGGTTCGTCGCCACCGTCGAGGAAGCGGGTCCTGGTGATCACAGATTCGATCAGATCCGCAAGCAGAGTGTACTTGATGCTCCGCGGAACCAGGGCCATGAGCCTGTTTCGAGAACACACGTAGCGCAGTCGGCTCAGCACAGGCGGAATCTCCTCAATACCAGTTCCAGAACAGAGCGCGATGGTTTCCGGGACCGACCCTTGGCACGGCGTCAAGGCTCGGCCCCACCCAAACGACGGCAGGTTCGTAGTCGGTTGGAGTTTCAATCCGATGCTGGCCGAGGCTCAATTCGACCGGCTGGTTCGTCAGGCTTATTCCATCCAAAGTTCCCGAACTCAAGGCGCTTTCCTCCCAATCCAGGGGTTGTTCTGGAGCCCGCAGAAGGCCAACGCCTGCCTCCAGAGATTTCCGTTTGACAATCCGATAGCGTCCAGGATGCACAATTTCAAAAGTGCCTCCGCCTGCCGGCAGGACGGTGCCCAGCACCCAAAAATCGCCGGCCAGGGGCACATACCGCTCGCGAATGAAATCGTGGTCTTCCGGCGGCAGCCAATCGGTGCGATAACTCGGAATGAGCACCGCCGCGGGCCGCGCGGCCAACATGTCCCGCACGCGCGAGCCGGGGACGTTAACAATGGCGCGGAGGATCAAGCTGTGGAGAAACCACGAAGAATGGATGCTGCGGCGCGTCGGCACCATTCCGATCGCGTCGTAAACCGGATCCTTGGCTGCGTCCGTCATGTCCTCCGCGAGGCGCATCAACGTGCGCTGGCGTGCGTTGGATTTTTCTCCATGCCGCTTGGTGGCGGCGGCGAACGGCACGAAATGTACGAGGGCAATAAGGGCCACGACGAAAGGAACGAGTTGCTTTCGATCCCGACATTCGCCCCAAAGCGTGTTGCCATACCGGTACGCGAGCAAGAATGCGTAGGGGACCACATGTATGAGGTTGTAGGGAAAAGGCGTCGGATTCACCATCAGTGCCGCGAGAGCGCCCAACAGCAGGAGGAATTCCGGAAGCATTCCATCCCAACTCATCGCGACCTTTCGTCGCCGGATCAGTTCTGCGGCTACCGCGAAACAAGCCGCGATACTCAGAGCCAGTAACAACGGTGCTTGGCCGAGCAGTCGTCCCAACGTGGCCCAAGGCCAGAATCGGCTGGTCCCGCCTACGGCCGCGGTGGCGGAATGTTGAGCTATCTGCCGAAAGACGGAGAAGTAAGCGTCCCAAGCATCCCACGACCCGGACCAAACACGGATCAAGACCGTCGCAACCAGCGCGCCTCCGACGCCTGCCAGCGCGAGTTGCCAGCGAGGTCGCCTGTGCGCCGGAGGCGGAAAGACCAGGATCGCGAACGAGAGCGGCAACACATAGACGACGCATTTGACCGCAAGGAGCAGCGCGGCAAGCGTTGCGGCGCCCGCCAGCGCGTACGAGAGGAGGCCCATGGGCTTTACTCGAACGACCCACCAGATGAACAGAAGGCTCGTCAACACCAGATTGTCGTGGCGTATTTCAAAGCCGTAATCCCAAAGTGGAGCGAGCGTGGCGGCGGTTGCCAGCGCGAACAGGCCGCGGCTTGAAAAGAGGTTTCTGCTGGCGATCGCCGCCAACAGAACGAGGTTAAGCCAGAAGAGGCCGAAAAAGAGAAGCCGTCCCGCAGCGAACATATCCACTGACTGTGTGGCGTTTCGTGCCATCCAAGAAAGTGGTCCCATGAGGAACAGGGTGCGATAGGTAAAGAACTCAGAGTCCTGCCCCGTGGCCAGCACCCTGGCCATGTACATGTTCTGGCACTCGTCAACCTGGTAAATGCGGGTCCGGGCCAAGTGAACCGAATGCCAGACCAACGTGCCGACAAGGCCACACAGCAGGCCGATTAAAAGCCGGTGACGCGTCACGAACGTCCTCCATTCGTTCTGGGGGATCGCGCTGGGAATGTAATGGCATCGCCGGGGACACGCAGTGACGTGAGCAATCGCGTTTGGATGCCAGCGATAAAGTAGGACATGCCGTTGCCTTACCGGCTGGATTCAAAATTGGTTTCCTCGGCCACGATGTATTCGGGCCGTTGCTTTACCTCGTCGAAAAGGCTACCGATATAGTGGCCGAGAATTCCGATGGTCAGCAGTTGCACGCCGCCAAAATAGATGATGGTGAGGACAACGGACGTCCATCCTGATACCACAGCCTGAGGGTTGAGCATCTTGCCGTAAACGACCCAGGCGGACAACAACAAGCCCAAACCAACCGAGGCAAAACCAAATGCCGTTGCAATCCTTAGCGGTTTTTTTGAGAAATAGAAAATTCCAGTCGTTGCCAGGCGGATCAGTTTCGCCATCGTGTATTTCGGTGAACCCGCGTGCCGGGGATTGCGTTCGTAGTAAAAGGGAGTTTGCTTGAATCCCATCCAGCTTATGAGCCCGCGAATGTATTTGCTGTTCTCGTGCAGGTTGTTGAAAACCTTGACGATTTTCCGATCCATCACGCGGAAGTCTCCCGTGTCCACCGGAAGGGGATACTCCGAAAGTTTGTTCAGGAAGATGTAGAACAACTTCGCCGTCATCAGGTAGAACACACTTTCGCCTTTCCGCCGTTTCCTGACGCCGTACACCACATTGGAGCCGGTGCTTATCAACTGCCGGATCATGTCCGGGATGATTTGCGGCGGGTCCTGCAAATCGGCATCAAGAATGGCGACGAGGTCCCCACGGGAATAATGGATACCAGCGCTGACTGCCGGTTGATGCCCAAAATTGCGTGACAAAATGACAAGCTTCACGCGCGCATCCTGGCGTGCGATTTCCCGCAGGATGGGCTGCGTGCCATCCCGGCTGCCGTCGTCAACAAAGATAAACTCATATCGAAGCGATTCGTCGTTGGCCAGCGTTGCGGATAACTGGGCATACGTTTCCTGGATTACTTCCTGTTCGTTGTAACAAGGCACAATGACCGAAACGAGCATAGTAACTTAAGTCGAGTTTTGAGACTGCTGACAAACCACCGGCCGGCAACCTGCACACCAACCCGCCAGGCCAGCGTCACTGCTGATGCCAGTCTTCGCAGGCGGAAGACTGTCTTCAGGCCGGATGAAAGCCTAGCTGTCTAGCTGTTGCTTTTCGGTCCGGCGCGACAGTAAATGAGTAAATTCCTCAAAAGGCACCTTGGAAAGGTGAAAAAATAGCCGCACATCACATCCAACGAACCGGTGCGATAGGCGGAATCCGAGCGCAACTTCCGGATAATGTTGCGTGTGTACGCCGCCTGTTTCAGACCCATTCTTGCGCTGACTGAGTTCGCGGAGATTCGGAACGCAGCCAGCCGCCGCTTATCCATGAACGCTTCGCCATGTTTGAGCAGTTCAGCCCAAAAGGCCAGATCAATCATGTAGGGGTTGGAGGGATCGAACAGGCCCGACTTGGCCAGTGCTTCCCTTCTGAACAAACCAACGACCGGTTCCCCGATCAGGTTGGCGCCCCAGCGTACGCAATTTCGGATCAATTTTTGTCCGGTAACCAGGCCATGCCCAAAACGACACCGTCTTCGGAACACGATCTTGTCCTCGGCATTGATGACGTCCGTATTGCAGACCGCCAATACCGCCGCGGCATTGGCCGGGTTCTCAAGCGCCTCCGCTTGAAGGTCCAGGCAATCCGGGTATAGCAGATCGTCCGCACCCATCACCTTGACGTATTTTCCCGAAGCGTGGGCGAGAGCCTTGTTCCAATTCCCGGCGAGTCCGAGGTTGGCTTCGTTTTGAATGAGCTTGATTCGTGAATCAGCGAACTTGTGGATCACCGAAACCGTGTTGTCGGCCGAGTGATCGTCGGTGATGATGACTTCAAAATCAGGGCAGGTCTGCTTCAAAACACTGTCCAACGTGGCGGCTATGAAATCCTCATTGTTGTATGCGGGGATACATACACTGATTAGAGGCTGGGAACCTCGGCCGAAGTGAGGTGTCTGCATGTTTTGCAGCAAGCGCCAGCATGATGCCAACCGCGAATGCCTTGTCAATGCTCGCGTAAACGGGCGTCAGCGTGACGCTTATCCCAGGCGTCCAAGTCATGCATCACGATGCTCGGGACTTTTCGCACAATCCATTTTACGTAGAGCTTGGCCAGCAGATTTAATGGATGTATGGGTGCGACCGCGATGCCGTGGGCCAGGAGTTTTCGGAATGAACGCCGCCCGCGCGACTTAATCCACTTGTCGAACACGGCAAGCGAATAGTGGCCCAATGCACGATCCAGCAACAGCCGTTGCCAATTCAACCAGGGATGTCGTTCAATGACCCGTTTCTTGGCCCAATCTGCGTAATCTGGGAACGACCAAACGAGGTCCGGCCAGTTGAACATCCAGATTTCAAAGTGGCGTGGCCGCCATTGCGCGTTGCCATACCGAATGACGATCCATGGGTGGGCGATCAACAAGGCCGGCGCTGGCAATGGCGACTGAAAGATTACCGCAAAATGGATGAATTCCGTTCCATGATAGCGCTTCTGTTCACGGTCGTTCCACAGGCCGCGCTTGATCACCACGCCCCCGATGAAGGAAAGATAATCGCCCGTCTCCGCGAGCAAAAGATGTCGTTCTGGCTCTGTTGGCTGGTATATCCGGTCAACACCAAGCCGCACCCGCCGAGGAGCGAGAAGGGTTGACAAATCCGCGGTGCGGACCTCGGCGTTTACGACAATGAGGCTTGGATTCTTGTCGGTCGCTTCAAGCACCGCTTTGATTGCGCCGGGTTTGAGCAAATCATCGTCGGTAAACAACCAGCAATAATCGCCGCGCGCCTGCTCGACCGCCGTGCAATAATCCTGGTCTAGGCCTCCCTTCTGCGCCAACCGCACGTAGCGCAGTTGCGGCCATTGGGCCTGGAAACGGCCCACGACTTCGGCCGTGTTATCGATGGAAGCGCCATCTACAATCACAACTTCCACGGCGTTTGTGATTTGGTGAAGAATGCTCTCCAACGTCTCGCCGATGAATGAAGCGCGATTGAGCGTGGCGATGCAGATTGAAAGACGCGGCGCACTCACGGTTTGATGAACTCCATGGCGATGACTCTCGGTAACGTCAACAAAAACCGGTCGCGGAGGACGTGGCAAACAAGTTAAGGGATGAACGCTGCGCTCCCGTCGCCGTCTGGAATATCGCCTGAAACATCGTGCGTGGCGGGGCCTTAGGTTTTCTTGACCGGCGAAGAATCCATATCGTCAAACTATTCGAGGAGATGAATCGGATGCCAGCCAATTCGTGAGTGAAAGGCGCGTTCAATATACATTTGCCGCGGGCGGTTTTTCTGCTTAGCGTCGCGAACGTGAGAATGACGTTAATCGCGCAGTTTGCAAATTCACGGCCCTTGTGTTGTACGGTGCGTGAGCAGGACGTGGTTCGACGTTCCCGGCTTGAACCCCGGGTCTGATTTGCGAATTACGGGCTGGCAGTGTTTCTTCTGGCGGTAATTTCTGGCGCACGGTGATACCAAATCTGCTGGATCAAATCGGATTGGCTTGGCACAGACGCGGACGGGTATGGGAAGGCGCTAATCGGAGCCAGAGGAAGCCGCACGGTGCGAAAGCCACAGCGAGCGTTACTAGAATGCCAACAAATCCAAAACTCAGCGTTTGTATCATCACGTTCAACCACGCGGCGTTCATTGCGAAGGCATTGGACAGTGCGTTGATGCAACGAACAACGTTTGAATATGATATCGTAATCGGGGATGACTGCTCCACGGACGGCACGGATAAAATAATCCAGGAGTACCAGTCCCGCTGGCCTGGCAAAATCGTGCCGCTATTTCACGCAAAGAACGTTGGCATGGGCAAGAACCTGAAAGAGACTTTGCACCGTTGCCACGGCGAATACGTAGCCTTCCTGGAAGGGGATGACTATTGGACGGACCTTGGAAAACTTCAAATGCAAGTCGAATACCTTGACCGCAATCCCGGCTGCGCTCTTTGTCACCACCGGGTTGATTACGTCGCGTCGCCCGGCGGGGAGAGGCTCAAGGAGTTTCCGCCGAAGCGATTTCGCATTGAGCGGCCGGACCCGCGCGAGCTTGCCATGATTAATTATATCCAAACCTGTTCCGTTGTGTTCCGGCGAAAATGGCTGCCGCCGGTGGACGAAGGACTTCAGGAATTGAAACTTTACGACTGGCCCTTGTTCGTGCTGCTAAGCCAGCGAGGCAGCATCGCCTATTTGGATCGGACGATGGCTCATTACCGGATACACTCCGACAACAGTTGGAACGAGCGCCCCGCCGACTACAAGATAAGGGTAATGGAAAAAATGGCTCGGTACTTGTTGCAGAGGGTGGATCCCGCTTCCAAAACACTCTGGATGGACATGATCCTGGCGCTGGCTTTCAAGGACCTGGCTCTCGCGGTGAAGTCACTCGCGCTGGCGAAAACCTTCGACAAGCTGAAGTGCTTCGTGATTTTGTCGGCGGAGTTCAAGCGACCCTTTTGGGTCTTTAGCCGATTGTTGCCGTATTACTTGGCCAACAAGAATAACAGTTGAACTTGGCACCTTCGCCAACGCGACCGTTTCAACAAGCACCGGTCGTTTACATTGCGCCCACGGTCGCGCTCCTTCTGTCGTCGTGACGCATCAGAGCTTCATCGCTGATCCCCGCTTTCCTGGCGGCTCTGGCCAGCGGACGCCAATTAACGACCGGGCATTTTGCTTGCAATTAATCGGCCCAACAACTATTGGCGCATACCGATCATGATGCCGCGCTCGACTTTGACAATGCCCAACAGGGTATTTACGGACGGACATTCAGGATGAAGCGTGTTCTAACTTCAATCATCCTCGGAGCCGTTGTGGTTGGGTTAGGGATTATATTCTTCAAGTCGTCTCTCTATCTGGCCGCTTCGCGAATTTATCACGTGGACGAGTGCCAGAATGTTTTTATGGCCAGAATTCTGGCGACGGGTCAGGCCGAAAACTATTTCACGATCGTCTCTTTGCCGCTGGTTCCGTTGATGTGGCTGGCCGGGGGAGCCAGTCAATCGACAGAGCTCTTCGCTTCGGCCCGTCTCGTTTCGTTGATGATCTTCTGGTTCAATCTGGTTTTGATCGCCCTGGCTACGGGTGAAAAACTGTTGTCGCGTCGTGGGCTTATTGCGCTGGCCGGCGCGATCACGTTGGCGCCGCTCTGGGATTTCGGGTTCGAGATAAGGCCGGAGAATCTTCTGTTGACGGAGTTGCTGTTGACATGGTGTGTGGTGCGGCTTGGATCGGCGCGCTTGGCGTCCTGTCTCGTCGTTGGCGCGCTGGCAATGGTCATGCAGTTTACGTCGGGCAACGCTTTCGTCTATGTAGTACCGCTGACGCTGGGAATCCTGTTGTTTCCCAATGGCGGCGGACTTCCGCGATGGAAGCTGGTTATGGCCTGGGTCGTTGGTGCGTTTGGGATGTTCATCGCGATCCGCGTGGCGTATGGGGCCATGGGGCTGTGGGGCGTTTACCTGGCTGGTTCACCCTGGAAATCGGGTGCGGTAACTGGCGAGGGACAATTCGAGCCGTGGAAAATTCTCGGGCGACTGGTGAACCAGTCGCCGCTCCTTTCGACCTCATTGGCCGCAGCCTCAGCGGCTCTGGCGCTGGAATGCCGCCGCCGCGGGCGCAGCGTGTTTTCGGGGGTCAGCTATTTGCCGGAAGCCCTCGTCTTTTTTTGGATTCTCGTTGTCGTCTTGCTCAACTCCCCGTCTCGCCCGTACAGCTTGGTGATTCTCGTGCCGTTTGCCTACTTGTTTGCCTACCGCTACGTACTCGCGGAGTGGAACCAGTTTTGGGAGCTTCGATTGCTGCGGCCACTGATATTCACGTTGCTCATCTTCGCGCACCTGGTTCCGTTTCTGGCTGCAACCCGCAGGCATCTGGCATCGCCCAATCATCGGCAGGATAATCTTATGCGGCTGGCTGAGGAGCTTACCGGCCCGGCAGATGCGGTTTATGACGGAATCGGGATGGTGCCCACGCGGTCGAGCGTACACTTTCATTGGCTCCTTCGTAAGCCTTCGCTTCAAGGTCCTGCCGAAACGCCGGTGCCGCATGTGCGAGACATGCTTGCTGCCCGGCCCGCCGCGGTGATTATCCGAAGCTACCGCAGTGACTGGATGGAGGAGGCGGATCACCAGTTCATTCGTGATCGTTATGTCCCCCTGTCCGGCGACATTTTCGTGTTGGGCAAGATGCTGCCGTCGGGAGGAGGTCAGTTTGAAGTCGTTCACCCTGGACGTTATCACATTGCGCCCGCTGAAGAATCGAACGTGGAGGGCACTTACGAAATCACTTTGGAAACAATGCGAAATCCGCCGCCGCCCGTGAGTTTCACGGCGTCGTTGGATGGCGCGCCTCTCACCAACCGGACCATGGAATTGGCGGTCGGAACCCATCAAATCAAGACAACGCTGGATCGTCGGCCAACGGTAGTCTGGGCTGGACCTCGGGCGAAACAGGCTCGCCGTGTGGGGGGGGCGGATCATCGGCGGTTGTTCGTGAACAACTACTGACGCTTGAAGTCTTTTTACGGCAGGGGATGCGGGCTTGCCTCAGCCCGCGGGTTCGGTCGGTGCCATATTCGTCAGTGGGCCGTCGGCCAGGGTGAATCTCGCCGCCCCCGCAGTCGGCGGGTTCTGGAGGAAGTCCTCGTAGGCCAGGCGCGTGCCGGTTTCGAGGTCAACCTGCGGTCGCCAGCCCAGTGCGAACAGGCGCGAACTGTCCAGCAGTTTGCGCGGCGTGCCGTCAGGTTTGCTGGTGTCCCAGACAATGTCTCCGGCAAATCCAATGACACGACGGACGGTTTCCGCCAGCTCGCGGATGGTAACGTCGCTGCCGTAGCCGACATTGATGAACTGTTCTTCACTGTAATGTTCCATCAAGAAAATGCAGGCTCGCGCCAGGTCGTCGCCGAAGAGGAATTCGCGCATGGGCCGGCCGGTGCCCCAGCACGTTACCGCGTTTGCGCCGGAGATTCTGGCTTCGTGAAACTTCCGGATCAGCGCGGGAAGCACGTGCGAGGACTGAAGGTCGAAGTTGTCATTCAAGCCATAAATATTGGTGGGCATGACGCTGATGAAGTCGCAGCCGTACTGGCGCCGGTAGGCCTGGCAGGTTTTGACGCCGGCGATTTTGGCGATGGCGTACCATTGATTGGTGGATTCCAGCGGGCCGGTCAGCAGATGTTCCTCCTTCATCGGTTGGGGTGACATGCGGGGATAAATGCAGGAACTGCCGAGGAACAAGAGCTTCTGCACGCCAGCCTGCCAGGCGCCGTGAATGAGGTTGTTTTGGATTTGAAGGTTTTCATAAATAAACTGGGCAGGATGACTGTGGTTGGCGAGGATGCCACCGACCCGTGCGGCGGCAACAAAAACGAATTCAGGCCGCTCCTGCGCGTAAAACCGTTGAACCGCGCTTGTGTCAAGCAAATCGAGTTCACTGCGAGAACGTCCAATCAGATTTTTGAAACCGCGCTGTTGGAGTTCGCGCCAGATGGCGCTGCCTACCAATCCCCGGTGGCCAGCGACGTAGATGCGAGAGCTTGAATCCATTCGTATGCCTTTGAGGATAAACTGGGCACGGCGACTGCGACAAGCGCACACATGATTTCACGGCAGATGAGTGGTGCGTACCAACATGATGCAAAGCGAGCCGGTTTTGAGACAGGCTGCGCGTTTTTGCGCGGAGTTTTGGCGCAACTGACCGTTCGGATAGGCGCCATGTGCAAGCTGCCATCTGCCGCCTTGGGCCGGATATGGGTGATCTTTATCGCGCTCGCGGTCGTCAAGCTGGTCCTGTTGGTCACGTCCGGAAAACATTTGCACGAGATTCACTGGCGGGTCGGAGGTTTTCCATCGGAATGGAGTTGCTTTGCAGTGTTCTTCGCAGCCCTGGGAATCGCCATGTGGAGCCTGGTCGAAGTCGGAAAGCAGTGCCAGCCTGCTGGCCTGGGTGCCATTCGTGCAGCGAACGCCACGGTGCTGGTGCTCGGACTGTTGTTCATTTTCCTTACCTTTCACGAAGGGGACAAGAATTACCTCTACCCCGTAATGACCGGAACGCTGAAATGGCACAACCTGATTCCCTATCTCAGTTTGAATCTGTTTTTTCGTCCGCCCTACCTGGCCGCGTGGTTGGCGGGGTATGCGCTGCTCTATTACGTTTGCGTCCGGCTAAACCGGGAGCGGTCGGTGCTCTATTTGACTGCCGTATTTGCCGGTGCGTACGGGTTGCTATGCTTGCGTGAGTTGGCGAGGTATCGAAATGAACTGGCAGTAGCAAGTTGTTTCGGGGTGGCTGCGGTCCTGTGTTTACGGCGGTCTGATTACCGGCTGAAATCGGCCTGGTTGCTGGTTCCGCTGGTGTGGACGCTGTTGGCGTTGGGCATCTTCTACACCGAATCACGCATGCTTCGGCGTCTCAATCCTTACTTCAGTTTGATCGCGGGCACGAGCGCCGTATTGTTTGCTGGCACAATGCTGCTGGCGGCAGTGCGGGGTTACCAACGGATGTGGATCAAGGTGCTCCCCTTCTACTTCGTAGCGTTCTTCCTGCTCACAAGTGTCAATTATCCGATGTCTGAGAATTACAACAACCTGCTCTGCTACGCGTTGCAATTGCCCCATTACTTCGCGGACGAACTGGTCTTGTCCGGATTGCTCGCGCTGGGCGCGGCGGCCTATAGCCGCCTGCGGCCCCGCGCCGGTCTCTTGTGGTTGGATTTCTTGGGCTTGGCGCTCGTGGTGATCGCACTGATTGACGTTCAACTTTCGCGAGTCATGGGTGTGCGGCTGGGTTGGGATTTGCTCTCGTTTGGCCACAGTCCGGCGATGATGTGGCGGATGGCGCAGCCTTACCTGCCGGGTTTGGTTTTGATACTGTTCGTCACCGTGGTTGGTTACGCATTGTTGCAGCGGGCAGCCAGATCAGTTCTTGACCGTGCCCGTGTTCCAAGCGGCGCTAAGAATCATAACCATGGCGCCGGATATGTGACCGTGTGCTTTTTGCTTCTTGGCGTCTCGGGGCTGCTCTTTGTCAACCCGGACAATGTAAAAGGCCAGGCCGCATTGCGTCTGGTCCAAACAAGTCCTTGGTGGAAGTTGGCGGCGCCGCGAACACTGGGCTACGAGGAGCTGGCGAGTTCGGCGATTTCGCTTGGGCTCGGCGATTTTCGCAAGTCGCGTCCGGTGACGCCGACAGAGCCGCGAAGGAACTTGAATGTGGTTCTGGTTTTCATGGAGTCGTCCTACAACAAGCATCTTTCACTTTTTAGCGGCGGCGAAGACACACAGCCATTGCTCGCGGGCTACAAGGACCGGATGGAAGTTTTCCCAAATTTTTTCGCGAATTTTGCCGGCTCCATTCACGCGCGGTTTGCGGCCTTCACGTCTCTGTATCCAATCAAGGATTACAACGCGTTTACTTTGAATCGGGTGGGTGTGAAAAGCATTTTCGAGGTGCTGCACGACAACGACTATGCCTGCTCGATGTTCTATTCGTCTTATTTCGATTACACCGGCTTTCGTGACTTTCTCAAGCACCGCGGCCTGGCGGAAATGTTTGATGCGGACACCATGCCAGGCGAGCGGGCGACAAAACGTGTTGCCTGGGGATTGCGTGAGGAAGAAACGCTCGGCGCCATAAAACGACAGATTCAGAAGCAGGCCGCAAAGGATGAGAAGTTCTTCCTGACTTATGTTCCGGCCGCTCCGCATTATCCGTACGACTCGATTCCCGATCGTTTCAACAAGTACAAGTTGGGGGAATTCAAGAATTACACGCCGCTTTACCTGAACGAATTGCTCTACATGGATTGGGTTCTGGCTTCCATCTTGGATCAGTTGAAAGAATCTGGCCTGCTGGACAAGACGCTGGTCATTATTACGGCGGACCACGGAGAAATGCTGGGGGGCAAAGACGGAAGCATCGGCCATGGCTGGGCGGTGACGCCGGAGTTGGCCAACGTCCCCCTGATCATCATGGACCCGGACAAACCGAAATACCGTGTGAACACTACGGTAGGTTCGCACGTGGATTTGTTGCCAACGATTCTGGATGCACTGAGGATAGCGGTGCCGACCACGGAGCTTTATCAAGGCCGTTCGCTCTACGCTCAGACTCAAGGGAAGGACGAGCGGTTGATCTATTTGAATTCGTACCGCCAGTACGGGGTATTATCCGGCAGCCGACTTTTTCTTGGAGACCGCGTAACTGAAAAAGACGGGGGTGATTCAAACCTCAAAGCTTTTTCGATTTCCAACGTTGGAAGCAAAACGATTTTCCTTGAGGACACAACCGCGACAAATCTCGCAATCTCCATCAGTCGGTTCGATGAACTACAGCAGCAAGTGTTGCGCAATTATTCGTCCTACCGTGACGAGTTGGTCAAGAACGCGCCAGCCACCCAGGCGCAACGTTGAGTCATTCCCTTTGTCGTGACGTTTTCGGGCGCAGGCGTCACCCATCTGTCGGTCCGCGGTGATGTTCCATGGCCATCTCCGTTCCATTGCGTGACCGTGCCTGCGTGGTTTGTCCACATTCATGCTGCCCAGCCTGATTATGAGACAGGCGGAAGCGTGGCTTGATTTGAACCTGAAGAACTCGACTCCGGGTTTCTACGGAAAGCAATCGGGTAAAAATCGCAAAACCTGTTCGGATTTCGCGTTTGCTTTCAAATGTGCGGGCAATACTCTGGCAATGCGGTCGGCGCCGGGCAATACGTGAACCAAGTGTAATTATCATAAACCGCTCGTCGCCAGGTTCGCGCCGCACCAAACCAAGAGAAAGGCGAGTTATGAAGTTAAAGAAGCTGTGCAGCGCCGGCTTCACATTGGTGGAAATCATGATCGTAGTGGCCATTATCGGCCTACTTGCGGCGATCGCGATTCCCAACTTCGTGAAGGCCAGAAACACCGCTCAATCCAACGCTTGCATCAACAACATGCGGCAGATTGATGCGGCCATTCAGCAGTGGGCCCTTGAAAAAGGCAAGAAGAACACTGACCAACTTGTTTCCGCAGAAATTGCGGAATACATCAAGGGTAACCAACTGCCAAAATGCCCTGCGGGCGGGGTTTACGATCTCCCGGACACCGTGGGCGACGGTACCACCACGGTTACGTGCCCGAACGTGACACCTGCGGGCGCGCACAAACTCGGCCCCACTGGTTCCCCATAATTCAAGCGGTAGTTTCAATCATACGGCCCGGACCAAAAGTCCGGGCCTTTTCTTGCACACACCTACGCCCGGGAGAGCGCGCCGGTCAGATCACCAAACCCAAGGTTGCGCCTCCGCCCGGTCTTGGCACTTGGGCTGCTAATTCGTGCTGTGCGGTTGCAGCAGGCAATAAGTGAGCACCGAATGTAATCATAGTAACCCGCCTGTTGCTGTGTTCACGCCGCGAACAAAACGCAGAAAGGCAGTATAAAGTATGAAGATCAATACATCCCGCAAGGCGGGTTTCACGCTGGTGGAAATCATGATCGTGGTGGCCATCATCGGTCTGTTGGCCGCGATCGCGATTCCCAACTTCGTCAAAGCTCGCAATACCTCGCAAACTAACGCTTGCATCAACAACCTCCGCCAGATTGACAGCGCGGTGCAGCAATGGGCGTTGGAAACCAAGCGGCAGGACACCAGTCCTGCAGTCGGAAACGAAGCCTCGATCTACGACTACCTCAAGGGTTCCGCAGAACCGGAATGTCCCGCTGGTGGATCCTACACGCTCGGCGCGACGGTCGTTGATCCCCCGACCTGCAGTGTTGGCGGTGCACACGTGCTGCCGTAAGGGTTACGAATCAGTTTAGTCACAGGCCCGAAGCTATGCTTCGGGCCTTTTTCGCTTGGTGGCATCGGCTGTGCTTAACAAAAACGAATCGCGGTGGCGACGGGCAATAAGTGAAGATCAAACGTAATTATCTCATAAAGAACGCCTGCCGCCGGCTTCACGCCGCACGTAACATGAGCAGAAAGGCAGATTCGTATGAAGATTAAAACACTCCGCGCGGCGGGCTTTACCCTCGTGGAGATCATGATTGTCGTCGCCATCATCGGCCTGCTGGCCGCCATTGCGCTTCCCAACTTTGTGAAGGCGCGCAACGCTTCACAGTCGAACGCGTGCATCAACAATCTTCGGCAGATTGACAGTTGCGCACAACAGTGGGCCCTGGAATACAAGATGAAAGACTCAGATGCGCCGGTGGCTTCCGAGATTGTCCTCTATCTTCGAGACCGCTCGATGCCCGAATGTCCCGCGAGAGGAGCCTACGTATTCGAGCCAACCGTAGGAGCCACACCTTGCGTGCGGTGCCCGAACGAGGCGGCGCTCCCGTCGCACAGGCTCGACTGAGCGGGCTTCCAGGTGGCGGAGCGGCACGGCGCGAGTTTCCTCGAACGCAGCGACGCTATTCATTGCCACAGTAATCCAGTTGACCCCGCGAGTTGCGCTGGCCAGTCTCACGCCGCGTGACCAGTTCCATCGGAGAATCCATTGCCGCCCTCGGCATCGTTGACGTTCACGAGCACCACCTGCCCGGGATTTTTCTGAATCGCGAGGTCAACCTGCTCCAACTATTCCAGCAAAGTTACGCAGGTTGGACCCAGGCAAGGCCTTATCCCCTGCCTTCTGAAACTCGCGACGCCGACCCGATGTTGGCCGCCACCGGCCCGACTACTTGGGAAGCCCTCGCGCCCTATCTGGAACACAGCGGGTCAAGTTCGTTCGTTCGCAACCTCGTTCGCGGCGTCACGGCACTTTATGGCGGCGGGGTGAAGGCCATCACGCGCCAAAACTGGAAATCTCTGGACGCAGCAGTGCGCGAACATCACCGGCGCCCGGATTGGTGTCCAGAAGTGCTGCTGCGCGCAGGCATCGAAAGCGTCATCACCGATCCCTACAACGATCCGTTGCTAAACGCACGCGATGCTTTCGGCAAAAACTACAACTCCGTCGTCCGCATCAACGCGTTTGCCTGCGGCTGGCACCCCGAATCGCGCGATCATAACGGCAACACCGCTCATGCCTTGCTGGAGAGACTCGGGCTTGGAGCAACTTCCTTCGATGAGTATCTCGCCGCGCTGAAAAAGCTCGTGGATGGATTAACCTCGCGCCACCAAGTAGCCCTGAAGAACGCACTGGCCTACGACCGCGACGTGGCGTTTGACGAACCCGACGAAAAGCTCGCTCGCCAGGCGTGGAAAAAAACTTCACCATTGCCGCCCGAACAGAAAGCCTTCAGCGATTTTATCGTGGA
>CAZCZP010000016.1:26270-29286 GCA_964502895.1 uncultured Bifidobacteriaceae bacterium | reverse complement strand
CTTCGCGGCGGTGCGTGCTGGCGAGCAATTGCGGGAGCGTGGCTTTGACTTTGTTACCGAGATCGATGTCAACGCCGGCGGCGGCGTAGGCTTTTACCTTTTCACCCGCTCCCCCTCCACGCTTCCCCCTCACAATGGCGGATGAGGGGGTGAAGGGGGAGAGGGTCGAATGTTTCAATTTCATGCGGCGGGGAGTAAAGCGATTTAGAGCGCGCCTTGCGAGTCAAAATCCGACCGCACTTCGCGCCGCATGCCACGCAGAGAGCGCGACGGTCTTACTCCGGCAACGGTTTTCCTTTCGTCTCCGGCCCGAGCCAGATGAGCACCATTCCAACAAGATAAACCAGTGTTACCACCGAGCCGGCTTGCGCATAACTCCCGCCGTAGTAGGTGACCAACTGACCTTGTGTAATCGCACCAACAGCGGCGAGAATGCGTCCGGCATTGAAGCACAACCCCTGGCCGGTGGCGCGAGAGCGTGTTGGGAACAATTCCGGCAGATAAAGCGGCAGCCACCCATAAAATGCCGCCGTGAACGCCCCGGCAAAGAATGCTCCCACAAGAAATGCCGAACCGTATTCGTTGACGGTGCGAAACAGAATGCCACACGAGACGAGGGAAGCGAGGCACAACCCAAAGTACGCCGGGCGCCGGCCCATGCGCGCGCCGATCGCCGGGCCGATGAAACAGCCGACAATTGCTCCGATGGACATGACGAACATGGTGATGCCTTTGACTTCGGGGAAGGTTTTCCCCGCCAACTTATCCGCCCACAGCGGCAGCCATTGCACCGAGCCCCAGGTTCCGATCAAGGCAACGGAAGCAAACCCAACCGCCAGCAATGTGGTTCGCCACATATTGCGTCCAAAGATTTCCGCCAATGGATGCTTGGTGCGTGTTTTGACGGATTCCTTCCAGCGGTGCGACTCGGGCACCAGCGCCGTGATGAACAGCGCCAGCAACGCCGGCGCCGCGCCCCCCAACATCACCCAGCGCCACGAATCCGCCTTGGGCGGAATCATCCAGGTAATCAAGCCCACCAGCGCGTAACCAAAATTCGCCGCCGCGCCAATCACTCCGGCCATGAGGGGCCGTTTGTTTTCGGGCCAGCACTCCATGACCAGCGCCACGCCGAGCGACCATTCGCCGCCCATTCCCAACGCGGCCAGAAAGCGAAAGGCGCCCAACTGCCACGGCGCATTCGCAAAATAACAAACCCCGGTAAAGAGAGAATAGGTGACAATGCTGGCAGCCATCGCCCGCACGCGTCCCACCTGGTCGCCGAGCCAGCCGAAAACAATTCCGCCGCCGGCCGCGCCCAACAGGAACAACGCGGTGATGTAGCCCATCCACGGACCGACTTGCTGATCCGCCTGCGTGCCGAGCAACTCCTGCAACGCCGGCCGCGCGACCACGGGGAAAATGCCCATCTCCAGCCCGTCGAACATCCAGCCGAGAAACGCGGCGATGAGCACGAGCCATTGCGCGCGGGAACTTTGCGGCGGAGTCGTTGGTGGGCGTTGGCTCATGGGAGAGTCGGTGAATGGTGCACAACAAAAAGTGTTTGGGAGCGATGGTCAATCACTAATTCCTTTTGGCGCGCAACTTTTCGCGTGTTGCATTTTTCAATTTGTTGTGGCGCGCAATCACTTGTAAATTCACTCATGCGCTGGCGACCCATACTGCTGCTATCGCTCATCGCCAACCTTGTCCTGGCGGCCGGGTGGTTTTTGTCCGCGCGCCAGCAGGCGACACTGTATCGCCGTGCGATTCAAAGCGCGCCGCTCGCTCCGACGCAGGTCAAAACAAATGTGGTCATCCGCCGGCAGTTTTTCTCCTGGCAGGAACTTGAATCCAGCGACTATCGCGCGTACGTCGCCAACCTCCGCGACATCGGTTGTCCCGAGCAGACCATTCGCGACATCATCATCGCCGACGTCAACGCGCTCTACGCCCGCAAGCGCGCGACCGATCCACTGATCGTAAGGCCTGAGCATCAATGGTGGCTCACTGCGCCGGATACAAACGCACTCACAGTCGCCGCCGTCAGGATTCGCGAGTTGGAAGAGGAACGTCGCGGGTTGCTCACGAGTTTGCTGGGCTCGGATTGGGAAACGGGCGACCAAATCAACTTGCCGCGACCTTCGCGTCCGGGCCTGAATCTGGATGGACCAATTCTCGGAACGTTGTCCACCGAGATCAAACTGGAGGTTCAGGAAATCTTGGCCCGTGCGCAGGACCGCATGGAAGCACAGCGGGAAACCGGCCAGCCGCTGAGCAGAGCTGAACTCGCGCGGCTTCAACAAGAGACCCGCCAGGAACTTGCCAGCCTGCTTACGCCACCCCAACTCGAAGAATACCTTCTGCGCTACTCGCAAAATGCCGGCAACCTGCGCGCGGAACTCGGTCAGCTCAAGTATTTGGATGCTTCCCAGGATGAGTTTCGCGCCATGTTCCAAGCCACGGATGCCATAGACCTTCAATTGCAGCTTCTTGCCGGCGCCACGGACACCAGCAGCGTTCAGTTGCGCGAGGCGTTGTTGAAACAACGAGAGGACGCGCTCAAGCGCGCGCTGGGCAACGAGCGTTACGAGCAATACCGGTTGCTTCATGAACCTGCCTATCGCGACGCCTACGCCACGGCTCAACAGGCCGGCGATCCAAACGCTGCGCTGACTCTTTACGAGATCAATCAAAGCACCGCTGAAGAATTGGCGCGCATCCGGGCCAACACCAATTTCAGTTCCGAGCAACTCGCCATCGAATTGAAAAAGGCCGAGCTTGAACAACTCAAGGCGCTGGCGCAGGCGTTGGGCCAGGAAGTGCCCGAAGACCCGCCGCCCGCGCCCAAACCGCAGCCGCGAAAAATCCACGTCCTTTCACAGGGCGAGAGCTTGAGCTTTCTCTCTCGCCTTTACGGCGTAAACCCCGACGCACTACGCGCCGCCAATCCTAATTTGAACCTCGACCGGCTGAAACCCGGCGATTCTGTCAGCGTTCCCATCAACCTGTTGCC
>CAZCZP010000016.1:0-26170 GCA_964502895.1 uncultured Bifidobacteriaceae bacterium | reverse complement strand
AACAATCTGCGCATTCTCAAAACCGGTTACTGAATACCGATCACTGATTACTGACTACTGAACATGCGCGCCGTCATCCAGCGAGTCTCCAGCGCCAACGTCACCATCAATGGCCGCGTGCGCGGTGCGGTTACCCGTGGTTTGGTTGTCTTGCTGGCTGTGGAGGACGCCGATTCAGCCGAAGACATCGAATGGCTTAGCGGGAAAATTGTTCGCCTGCGCATCTTCGACGATGAGCAGGGTGTGATGAACCGGTCCGCGCAGGAGATCGGTGGAGAAATTCTGTTGGTCAGTCAGTTTACGCTGTTTGCCAGCACGCGTAAGGGCAATCGGCCCTCCTACATTCGCTCGTCCAAGCCGGAAATCGCTGTGCCGCTGTACGAACAATTCCTCGCGCGGCTGACGCAGGATTTTGGCAAGCCCATCCAGACTGGTGAATTTGGTGCCCAGATGCTCGTCACTCTTGCCAACGACGGCCCGGTCACGATCATCATTGATTCCAAAGTGCGCGAGTAAGTATGAAGCGCCAATTACGGCCCGAAAGTCATGGACTGTTTTTGGACTGCGCTGGCAAAGCGCAGCGGCGACGGCGCTTTGGCAAGCCGCGAGGGATAAATCCCGAAAGCGGTGTCGCGCTTTGCTTGCCACCGCAATCCAAGACGCGCGTTCCTCAAGACTGAACCCCAGCCAAAGGGCGGCTTGACGGCAGGGCCGCTGTGCTCGACGATTCGAGAGGTTCAACCTGAAAATTTATGCACCTGAAATACTTCTTGCTCATCGTGGCTGCCGCCGTGTTGTGCGCCGGTTGCACGGCCAGCAAACCGCGCACCTACAAAATGCACCAGACTTCCGGCAAGATGACCCGCGGTTCGGATGTCGCCTACCGTGCGATTTGCACCAACATCGTCGCGGGCAGCCACGACGGCATCTGGACCGGGACGAAGTATCCGGAAAAGGAACGCGCCATGCGCGACGCCGTCCAGCACAACAAGGAATACCCCGGCCACGACGCGACGATCGAGCATTGAAGTTGCGCTCAAGGCGGAGAGGATCGGGGCATCATGTGTTTTGCTTCCCACGCCTCGAAGTTGCCGTCAGTGGCTTTGTGTATTTCGGAGTGACCATCGGCAAATCCATAGGCCCGCACCCAAGACCCGTCTGGCGTCTGCCAGGGTTCCTTTTCTCGAATGATAATAATGGCCGGAGCATTGCTGAGTTCAGCGAGTGAACCCTGATACATGATTTCGTAATGATCTGGGGTGAGTCCATATTCTGGAGTGGCGGGAAGGAACTCGTGCTCCTGCAGGTTCGCTTCTGTCTTAGCTCCGTCACGAAGCCAGTTTGCGGCTTGGTCAAAATTGGTCGGGAATTGTCCATTGTTCTGGGCTGCGTATTCATGAAACGCCAGGAGCCAATCTCTCGCGTAGGTCATCTTTGCAATCCCCTCTTGCTTCGATGCCTCTTCGGGAGTAAACGTCTTTCCGTCGTCTTGGGGTGATGTGGCAACCTTCACCGATGTTTTTGTTGTCTCGGCTAACTGTCGCTTGAGCGCTCCCACCGTGCCTCGAAGTTTCAGAAGTTCAGTTGTGTTGTTGTTCAACCGTTGATTCTCGTTTTGTAGCGCGGCGATTCGTTGAGCAGAACTATTACGCTCGCGCTCCAATTGCAGGATTTGTTCCGACAAAGGCGCTTGTTGTTGTTGCAGCGCTTGGACCTGATCGCGCAGTTGGGATGCTTGACGTGCCTCATAGATTCCCGCTCCGGCCGCGACGGCAAGGGTCGTGCCGATAATTGCTTTTTGTAATGTAGTCATGGCGACAGTTTTGGTGGCGGTTGCGATTGCGGTAGTGGCGAGGGCCGTTCCGGCTACGGTAGCGGCGGCGGTTGAAATCGTGATGGCGAGGCCAACCGGCGCGGCCTGCACAGTATTTGCGGAGATCAGGACGATCAGCCCGCTCGTGCCAACCGTGACGCCGCGTTTGGCGAAGAATTCGCGCAGGCGTTCCACGGCGCGGCTCACGCGTTTCTGTGCGGCTTTGTCGCTGATGCCCAGGCCTTCGGCCATTTCTTGCGCGGATTTCTTTTCAAAGTAACGTAGCAGAACGGCGTCACGGTCCGGTTCGCTGAGTTCACCCAGCGCGGCATCGAGGTGCGGCGCAATGTGTTCCCAGGACACGTCAGGTCCGGCGGAGAGTAATTCGTTCATGGCGGCGGCCTCCTGTTCGCGTGTCTGCCGGCGGACATTAGTTCGGACCGCATTGGCCGCGAGATGTTGCGTCGTGCGGTGCAGCCAGCCGGACAAGATTGGGTGGCGGGTGAGTTGTTGGGCGTTCTGCGCCAGGGCCACAAATACGGCCTGGGTCACGTCTTGAGCCTGGTGCGCATCGCGAATCATCCGTAGCGCGGCGGAATAGACGAGGTCAATGTGACGGCGCACCAACTCGGCGAACGCCCCCTCTGAATGACTTAGCGCATATTCTTGCAACAGTTGCTGGTCGGTTAGCGCGTTCACTCAATAGACAATAACCGCCCAATAACAAATCGGACAGAAATTGTGTTTTCGTCCAGTCGAATCGAACCAATACCGCGACCTGTGCCTGAAGTTGGAGGTGAAGCAACCCACGGCCGCGTCAGCAAAAACGCCATCCGGGCTGTAAGGTTTATTTGCGACTCCCGACCGATTCCTCGGACAAACAACCGACATGAAAACATTCCAACCCAAGGCTCCGGTCGTATTTTCAACCTTCCTGGCGGTGATCGCGCTGATGTTGCAAGGTGCCGATTCCGCCCGGGCGAATTCATCACGCGCCGTCCTGCCCGACGCCATCGCCGATTTGCGCACCGAGACGGGCGCCGGACTGGTGAAGGCGCAATGGCGTTACAGCGACACCCGCATCAACCAGATCGAGCACCGCGGCGTTGGCGCGGATTTGAAGGCGAGCGGGCCGGCGAACCGCACGTTCGATTTCACGCCTGACGCGCGCGGGGCGGATTTCGATGACCACACCTGGGAGATCATCGCTCCCACCTCGTTGGAGCAGCGGCGCGGCAACGGGCGACTTTCCTTCGTCTGGTATCGGCTCAATGTCACCGTGCCGGAAAAAATTGGAGGCTTCAACCCGCGTGGCTCGACGCTGGTGTTTGAAATCGTCGTGGATGATTACGCCGAGGTCTGGGTGGATGGCAAACTGCCATTCGTGTTGGGGCAGAACGGAGGCACGGTCGCGGCAGGCTGGAACGCGCCGAATCGCGTGGTGCTCACGCGCGATGCCAAGCCAGGCCAGAAATTTCAAATTGCCGTGCTCGGCATCAACGGACCGATTTCGACGCATCCGGACACCTACGTCTGGGTTCGCAGTGCGACGCTGGATTTTTACAAACCCGGCAAGTTGAGCAGCGCGCGCGAAGTGAAGCTGGAGGTTGACCGGAAAGAACCGGCGTTGGACGCGATTGTTCCGGCGCACGCGAAACTGGAAAAGCTGGCTGATGGTTTTGCGTTCACGGAAGGACCGGTGTGGATTGACGCGGGGAATGCTGCGTTCGGCCCGGACGCCGGGGAGGGTTGCCTCCTTTTCAGCGATCCGAATAACAACGTCATTTACCGCATGACGCCCGAAGGCGACGTGTCGGTATATCTGAGCAAAGCCGGCTACTCGGGCGAGGACATTGGTGAATACCGGCAGCCTGGATCGAATGGACTCACCACGGATCGTGAAGGCCGACTCACAATTTGTCAGCATGGCAACCGCCGTGTTGTCCGCATCGAAAAGAACGGACTTACGACGGTGCTCGCCGACAAATTCAAAGGCAAGCGGCTCAATTCACCAAACGATCTCGTGTATCGCAGCGACGGTGCGTTGTTTTTCACCGATCCGCCGTTTGGGTTGCCGAAGTTTGCCGACGACCGGCGCCGCGAACAACCGCACTTCGGCGTCTATTCCGTGAAGGACGGCCAGGTACAACTCGTGAGTACGGATTTCGACGGACCGAACGGGCTGGCATTTTCGCCGGATGAAAAATTTCTTTACGTCGGCACTTGGAACACGAAGAAGACCATCGTGAACCGTTACCCGGTGAATGCCGACGCCACGCTTGGTAAGGGCGAGTTGTTCCACGATCTCACCACGCCAGGAGCGGAGGACGCGATTGACGGCATCAAGGTGGACAAGGCGGGCAACGTCTATGTCAGCGGGCCTGGCGGGCTGTGGATTCTCTCGCCGGACGGCGAACATCTCGGCACGTTGCGCGGCCCGGAGCATCCGCACAACATGGCCTGGGGCGATGCAGACCGGCAAACGCTTTATCTCACGGCGCAAACCGGCATCTATCGCATCCGGCTCAACAACTCCGGCGCGGTCGCGTTCGCAAAGAACTGAACGTGGGCTTTGGACGATTTCCCGAAAAACGCATATCCGTTACGCCCGTCGCCGGCCCGTTGCTGGCGGCGGGCGCGACGTTTGAGGTAAGCGAATGCGACGACGCAGAGCGGCCGGCGCTGTGAGTTGACTGCTGTTATGGCGAATGTGAAGCGGGTTGGCTCGCCTCGGCAATCATCGCCTCGAATACGGAAAGACTGCGCGCTCCAACGAAACGCCGCCGCACATTACCCTGGGCGTCCACGATGACTGTGGTCGGCAATTCACCACCGTTGAACTGCCCGCCGACTTCGTTGTGTTCGTCGAGGAGAATGGTGTAATTGATTCCGCGCGCTTTCACGGTGCGAGCGATTTTATCCCTGACCTTTTTCAATGCCGCGGGATCATGTTCATGGGAATCGTGCGCGGACGCGCTGTGGGCCTGTTCCTCCACCGCTGGGTGGCCGCCGATGTGACCATGACTGTCCGGCACGAAATCCAGCGAAATGCCCAGCACGGCCAGCCGGTCTGGATGTCGCTGCTGCAACTCGGTCAGGGCCGGCATTTCGCCAACGCACGCGGTGCACCATGTCGTCCAGAAGTTGAGCAAAACAACCTTGCCGCGCAAATCCGTCAGTCGAACCTTGCGGCCATCCAGGGCGGGAAGCGAAAAATCCCCCGCCGGCACCGGCTGGCGCGTGGCGAGAGCAGCCGGCGGTAGTTCGAGCTGAACCGGAGGGAAATCCGCTTGATGATCTCCCCACCACGCAAAGGCGCGAGCCGATCCCGCGCGGGATTTCTCACGGCTGACGCCGGAGAACTCGATCAATCCCGTGCGCTCGTTTTCGGAAGACATGGCCTCGCTGAGTTTCACGCCGAAGTTCTGGCCGGACCAGGATTCAAGGAGTTTGAGCGCCGTTGTCACGATGAGCGGGTCTTCCTCGTTCAACAGCGGAATGACAGTTGGCACGCCAACCGAAGCGTTCACACGCTTGAAATAGTTCAAGCCCAGCAAGCGAACGTGGGGATCGGGATCGCGAAGTTGGGCCGCAGCAAGCGCGGGCAACGCGGAATGATTTCGATCCTGCAAGATGGCCAATGCCGACTCACGCACATTTGCGTCCGTGTCCAGCGCGCCGGCGAGCAGGATGGCTTCGAGCTCCGCGGGCAGGGAAGCGTCGGATATTTCCGCTCGCGCGATGGCGCGGATGGCAACCTGGCGGTGGACGATCTTGCCCGTGTTCCACGCTGCGAGAATAGCGGCCGCGCGGTTCGGCGCCGCTTCAATGAACTCCTCGACCAACTCGGGAGGCGGCGCTGAGTTTGCGAGCGTGGCGTTGCGTGTGATCCAACTCCGCAACGGTTCGCGAAGCAGCCACGCGCCCAAAACGACGGCAAGCCCGACTGCGAAGATGGCGGCTCGCCGGCTCTGTTGCCAGGGGAGTAGTTTGAGGCGCATGGCTTCAGGTGTATCCGAAAGCGAGCCATTCTTGCTTCAGCCGGCGGGTCGGTCAACGGTTTGTCACAACCCAGCCGCCAACCGCTTGCAGCGGCTGCAACTGGCTGGCTGGGGTGACCCACACTGCGAGCGCGAGCCGATTGGACGTGCTTGCGGACGGAACGGGCAGGGAAACAGAGCCCTGAAAAAATCCTTCGTTGCGTTTCGCGCTGGCGGTAGCTTTCGTCAGCGCAACAAAGTCGTGTTGGAGCAATCGCCCGCGATTCTCGCCGGCTTTCACATCGCTGCGCAGGTCGAAGCCAAGCAGGACCGCGTGAAAGTCAATGGAAGCCGGCGGATCCGTCCCGACGGGATCGAACCGCAACGACCATCGCTGGCCATCCTCGGAACCGACCGTCAATGTGCCGACGGCTTTGCGGGAAACCGCCGGCAATTCGTCACGTTGGAACCAACCGCGCCATTCCTGGCCGTCGAGCACAAAGCCGGGCGTATAAACCGAACCGCGGGGCCATCGGGCAGCTTGATCGCGCTGCCGCTGGGAAAATTCTTTCGAGCCGAACGGGTCCTTCCAGCCCAGGTAATCCCAGTAATCCACGTGGTAAGCCACCGGCACGAATTCCTTCCAGAGCCTTGGGCTGGCCCGCAATTTTGAAAGCCAGGCGTCGGCGGGAGGACAACTGCCGCAGCCTTCCGACGTGTACAATTCGAGCAGCGAAGTTTGGTTCGTGCCGCTCCGGAATTGGACCGGTTCGGCGCAGTGCAGTTCGGTTGCCAGGCAAAACCACATCCAGCAGAGAAGCGCGCGCATGGATTCCTACGGCGTCACAGCGCGATAAAATCGTCCTTCAGGCGGTGCGTCCGTATCGCGAATCGTCATGGAGCCGCCCGTGCCGTTCACGGTTTGGAGCGTGGTCCAGTTGGCAAGGTTGGTGGAAACCTGCACGCGATATGAGCGATTGAATTCGGTGAGCAGGTTGAACACGAAATCCGAACCGTCGCGCTGCGGCGCACTCAAGCGCGGCGCGGTCACCGGCGCTTGCACTCCGTCAATGATGGTGCGGAAACCAGCCAGTTCCTGATTGAAGTCTGTGTCGCCATACCCCAGATGGTTCACGAGCAATTGCCAGGGCTGATGCGTGGGGGAATTGGTGACGCCGTTGATGACTACGAACAGCGGTTGGCCGCCGGTGATGAATTGAAAGCGCACAGGATTGATCACGCCGCCTTCGTAATCGTTGAGCACGATGGGGAAGCCGTGCTGGTTGATGAAGTTGTCCGTTGCATTCTGGTAGAAGGAATTCGCCTCCTGATTCACGGCCACGTGCAACACCGGGACGCCGTGCGGATTGCCGCCGCGGGCGATGTACCAATCCACGATACCGCTTTCGACTTGCGGCGCGGCGGCGACGCAGAACGGGCACCAGACGGCAAACCACTCGAAGAAGACCACGCGTCCGGCAAAATCGTGGAGATAAACGCGGCTGCCGGCGGGCGCGATCGTTCCGTTTGGTCGCGTGAACTGGCGGCGGGCGATGAAAGAAAAATTTGTGACACTCTGGCCGACTTGATAGACGGCGTGCGCGGGCAATTGTCCAAGGAATATCAGGGCGAATGTCACCAGAATGGGACGCGTTGTTTTTAGGAATAATTTGCGGGCCATTTCGTTCATGGTTGTTGTCAGTGGATTTCGATTCGTCAAAGTTCGAACGACCAGGCAGCCTGCACGGAGAGCCAGGTGCGGTCGCGGTAGAGATTCGCAAATGGGCGTGTGCCGACTTCGACCGGGTCGTAGTCCGACCACACGGGCGCGACAGCGAGGTGAAAGGACGAGTGTTCGCCGGCGTAACGAATGCCCAGGCCGCCCTGCCACGTTTCCAGTCCGGGCGCAGCGGTCGAGATGAAGAGCGAATTCTCGATCTCGCCGGTGTCGTGGTAATAAAGACCCGAGGCGTTGATCAGCCAGCGCGGGGTGATTTCAAATTCCACGGTTGACCCGACGTGCCAGGCGCGCAGTGTCGGGTCTTCGTGCGCATAGCCGCCGGACGTGCGCCAGACCCAGCGCTCGCCCAGCGCGACATTGACCGAGCCGCGATAAGTGTAACGCGCTTCGCGTCCCGACGTGGACCTGAGTTGAAATTCGTTCAACGTCCGGATGCGTGAAGTGAGGACGTTTTCAAACATCAGCGAAGGGGCGTAGGTGTGGAGGGTGTCGCGCCCGTGGAGCGCCACACCGACCACGGGTTCGAGTTCGTAGCCGGGCGCAATCTCGTCGTACGAGTAGAGAAAACCGGCCTCCGCGAATCCGGTGGTCGGTTGGTATTCCCACCGGAATCCGGCCGAGCCGCTCAAGCCCCGTGGGTTCGGTTCCTGATACCCGGGAACGAAGTTGAATTGTTGCCGGTAGTAATTCGCGAGCCACAACGAGCGATAATCAGTAAATCCGTCATAACCTCCGCCGCTCGCCAAAACCGTAAACGAATTGCCCAGCTTCTGTCGCACCGCCGCCTGGCCAGCGTGCTGGTTTTCATCGAGCCGCTCCGCGAAACCCAAGAAGTCGAAAAGCTGGTAAGGCTCGTAATCCACGCCATAGGTGTTGTGGGTGTAGCTGAGATTCCATTCCGTTCCGCCTTGTTGTTGACCGTAGTTGAAACTCGTTGTGGTGAGCTGAACGTCGGAGGCGAGTAACGCCTCGAACGCGATGCCGCCTTTGTGAAGCCGCGGCGGGCCGGTGGCTTGCTCGGGATCGCTGCCGCGGCGGGCCGACTTCTTCTCAGCCGTATGCGCCGGTTCCACGGCATCAATGACCTCGCGCAATTTTTTCGTGCCTTCAAAGCCCGCGCGCTTGTAAATGATCTGAAACTCCGGCGACTCCCTCGTCCCGCGCGTGCCGTCAATGATGACGATGAACGGCGTGCCCGCGCCATCGAGCTTCGCCAGCAACGCGGCGTCCGGGTCGGTCGCCACGAGTTTCGCGCCGGTTTGCTTGACGAACTCCGCGGTTTTTTCGGGATGGGCCGGCTCGATGTTGACCGCCACCACGCGCACGGGCACCTGGTGCGGGTTGCCTCGTTTCGATTCGTAATATTTCTGGATGCTGGTTTCGATTTCGGCGGTGGCACGCCGACAGGGCACGCACCAATAGGCGAAGAAATCCAGCACCACAATTTGACCCGCGAAATCTGCAAGTTGAATCCGTTCCGTGGACTGCCACTTCGGCAGGTCGAAGGCGGGCGCGGGAAGGGTCTGCGCCGGGGCATCGGCCGGAAGCGTGAGCGCAAGGGCAAGCAGAGCAGGGGCGAATGCGGTTCTCATGGAAGTTCAACGACAGGACGTGCAGCCGGAATTTTGCGGGCCGCCGGTGGCGGCGAAACCGGTGGCGAGTTGTCCGAGCAGGCGCGGTGAGTTGTAGCTGAACGCGGCGGAGTCCGAGAAAGTCATGTTGCGTTTGGCAATCAAGCGCTGTTGACGGACCGCTGGCGCACTGCAACCGGACACGCACGCGACCAGGACAACCCCAGCCACCGCCAACAGTCCCATCCTGAGCCGGTCCTTCCAGCACGTCGGAATGGGCCGGCTTTCGCGCCGGCAAGCCGGCGCCCGCGTGATTGTCACGTCGAAGTCCGTGCCCGCTTCCCACCGGACCGGAATCCGCAGGCATTTTCCATTTGAGCAGAATCCTGTTCGCATCGTCTCGTGGTTGTCGCGTGAACAGTTCCAAACCTTACAGGGAAATCTTGGTGATTTTGCTCGGCGTTGCGCTGTAAGGGGGCGCACGCAGCCGCGACGAATCTGTGTGCAATCGTTAAATAGTCACACTCCCGCAGGTGAAGTTGTGGTCCTTGTGCCTGGCGTCAAGAACAAGCTGCCCGCCGCGCAGCAATTCATCGAAGCTCAAGCCGCCTTGCCTGTGCAGCGACTGCAATCGCGCGGCGTTCCGGAATCGGCGCTGCGCGGCTAACAATTCACAGTTGCCCGGACTTAATTCAACACCATGAAAGCCTCTCGCCATCTGGAAAAACTGGAACACTTCAAAGCCTGGAATCCCTCCGCCGCCGAGTTGGTTGCCGCCGCCCAGCGCGAATACGAACCGGCGGACACTTTCACGCGCCGGCAGAAGATCATCACTTGGACCTGTTCCCTGGTTGCCGCGGCCATCATGCTCGAAACCCTGTTCTTCAAGTTCACGGCCGCGCCCGAGTCCGTTTACATCTTCAAGAAGATGGGCACGGAGCCGTGGATGCGCTGGGCGCAGGGCATCTGGGAGTTGCTCGCGTCCATCGGATTGCTCTGGCCGCGCCTGCGATGGGCGGGCGGCGTGCTGACCACGGGCGCCATGTCCGCCGCCATCCTGAGTCACATGACGTGGCTGGGCTATTCAGTGCAAGGCGACTATGGCTTGCTGTTCGGCATGGCGCTGGTGACGTTCGGTTGCGGGGTCGCGGTCATGTTGACGTATCGCCACCACATCCCCGGGTATGTTCCGACGACCACTTACTAGGATGGCCGGAATTCCCCAGGCTTGCCGCCCGATGGATTTGGGTGCAGAGTGAACCATCACATGACGCATAAAAATGTTATGAAAGCTTTAATGGGCTTGACCCTCGCGGGAACGATTTCGTTGGTGGGGGCTGGCTGCGGCTCCTCTGAATTGACAAACCTCGCCGTCGCTGCCGCCGAAACGGATTCCAGTGCATCGAACACGAATCGGACCATGAAAGACAAAGTCGTCAAGACCGAGGACGAGTGGAAGAAACAATTGACTCCTGATCAGTACCGCGTGCTGCGGCAGAAGGGAACGGAGCGCGCGTTTACCGGCGCGTACTGGAACACGAAGGATCAGGGGACGTACCGCTGTGCCGGCTGCGGCGAGATGTTGTTTGTGTCGGACACGAAGTACGATTCGGGCTGCGGCTGGCCAAGCTTCTATGCGCCGGCTTCCACGAATGCCATTGCCGAGGCCGAGGACCGGAGTCACTTCATGGTTCGCACCGAAGTGATGTGTTCCAAGTGCGGCGGCCATTTGGGCCACGTTTTCGACGATGGACCGCAGCCGACAGGCTTGCGCTATTGCATCAACTCCGCCTCCATCAAGTTCGAGCCTGAAAAGGACGAGCGAAAAGCGGACGCCAGGCAGAAAGAGTCCGGGTCAAAGTAATCCCACCACTTTACGGCTTCACCGGACGCCCGCTGCCCGCGGTTGAGGGAGTGCTTTTCATTTGAACACGGTTGCCCTCCGGCTATCATCCGGCGAACCAGACCCGGCGTCCGGAACGATGCAGGCGCAACCGCCACAACAATCCGAAAAAAAGTTTCAGGCTTCCCAGCAATTCACCGCCCGCCTGATCGAGAGCAGTCCCGACTGCATTAAAATTCTGGACCTTCAGGGCCGCCTGCTTTCGATGAACACCGGTGGCATGAAGGCGTTGGAGATTTGCGACCTTGGCCCGGTAATCCACGCGCAGTGGACGGACTTCTGGCAGGGTGAGGACCGCAAAAAAGCCATCGAGGCGGTCGCCACCGCGCGCAACGGCGGCGTCGGTCAGTTCGTCGGATTCTTCGCCACTACGCAAACCAAGACGCCCAAGTGGTGGGACGTGGTCGTGAGTCCCATCCTCGATGCGAATGGCCAGCCGGAAAGACTGTTGGCCTCCTCGCGCGACATCACCGAATGGAAACGCTCGGACCGGATGCTGCACGCGATCATCGAAGGCACGGCGGCGGTTTCAGGCAAGGAGTTTTTCCGGTCGCTCGTGCAGCATCTTGCCCAGGGCCTGGGGGTGCGGTGGGTTTTCGTGGCCGAATGTTTGCCGAACTTGCGCGCCCGCACGCTGGCGTATTGGAACACAAACGCGTTCGCGGATGACTTCGAATACAGCCTCATCGGCACGCCTTGCTTGAAAGTCACCGAAGGCCGGACGTGCCATGTGCCCGACCGGTTGGCGGAAATCTTTCCTGAAGACAAGGGCATGACTGACATGGGTACGGTGAGTTATCTCGGCGTGCCGCTGCGGGGCGCCAGCGGGCACGTCATCGGCCATCTCGTGACGTTCGACGACAAACCGATGCCCGCGGATCCGCTCGCCGTGTCGGTGCTGGAGATATTCGCCAACCGGGCCGGTGTCGAGCTGGAGCGGACGCGCGCTTACGATCATCTCAAACGCCAGCATCAGGAGAGCGAGGAGCGATTCCGCGATTTGTTTGACGAAGCGCCGATTGCTTACGTCAACGAGGGACTGGATTCAAAGTTCATCCGCGCCAACAAGACCGCGATGAAAATTCTGGGCATCAAGCCGGAGGAAGTTGACGGGACTTACGGGAAAGATTTCATTCCCGACACGCCGGAAGCGCAGGCGCGGCTGAAGGCCGCGTTTGAATCCATTGGCAAGGGCATAGACATCAGCGGCGTGGTGCTGGAACTCCGCCGCAAAGACAACGGGAAACCGCTGTGGATCCAGTGGTGGTCTCGGCCCGACCCGAGCGGCACCTACACGCGCACGATGTTCATAGACATCACCGAGCGCGTGTTGATGGAACAGGAGAAAGCGCGGCTCGAGGCACAGAACACTTATCTCCAGGAGGAAATCCGGAGCGAACACAACTTCGGCGAGATCGTTGGGAACGATGCCAGACTGCGGGAGACTTTGCGAATGGTCGAGCAGGTTGCAGCGACGGATTCCACCGTGCTGGTCCTCGGTGAAACCGGCACGGGCAAGGAACTTATCGCGCGCGCGATTCATGACCGCAGCCCGCGCAAGAACCGGCCGTTGGTGAAAGTAAACTGCGGCGCCATCAGCGCGGGGTTGGTCGAGAGCGAGCTTTTCGGCCACGTCAAGGGCGCGTTCACCGGCGCGATAGCGAACCGCGACGGGCGCTTCAAGCTTGCCGACGGCGGGACCATTTTTCTGGATGAAGTGGGCGAGTTGCCGATGGACACACAGGTCAAACTATTGCGCGTATTGCAGGAACAGGAGTTTGAACCCATCGGCAGCAGCCGGTCCGTGCGCGTCAACGTGCGCGTCATCGCGGCGACGAATCGCGACCTGTCTCAGGCAGTCCGGGACGGGAAATTTCGCTCCGACTTGTTTTACCGCCTGAACGTATTTCCCATCACCGTGCCGGCGCTGCGCGAGCGATCGGAGGACGTACCGTTGCTGGCAATGTTCTTTACGCAAAAATTCGCCCGCGAATTTGCCAGGCCGATCAAGCGTATATCAGAAACCGCGTTGCGACGGTTGCAGGCCTATTCGTGGCCCGGCAACATCCGGGAATTGCAGAACGTGATTGAACGGGCCGTGGTGCTGGCAACGGGCCCGGTGCTGGATTTTGACGCAAGTGCCCTGCCGGTTGAGGCCGCCAAAGTCCCGGCGCGAGGCGAGGCCAAAGATCCGGAATCGGGGGCGACTCATCGGACAGCGCCATCGTCGATCGAGCCGGTGGCCGACGCCGGTGAAGCGTCGTTGGAAGAAGTTGAGCGGCGTCACATCGAGTCCGTGCTCAAGCAAACGAACTGGATGATCGAAGGCGAGCGCGGCGCGGCGCGGGTGCTCGCCTTGAACCCCAGCACGCTCCGCAGCCGTATGCAGAAGCTCGGTATTCACCGGCCGGTCAACCGGAAGTGACGCAACGGCGGCGAGTTCGATCAGGCTTCGAGCGGGCTCGTCCGGGGATACTTGTGCAGGAATTCTTTCTGGATCAATCGCAACTGCTCGCCCACGTAAGGAGAACATCCGGCCAAAGCGACGTCTCGGGCCGCGAGCGAGGCGAGCAACAGCGCCCCTGCGCGGTCAACGAAAGTCACGTCCGCGAGTTCCAGCTTCAGTTGGCAGCCCTCGGTGACGAATTTCCCGCAGACACGCTCCAATTCTTCCACCCACGGTCCGCTAAGTTGACCTTCGAGATGCAACGTACGGGAATGCGAGTCAGACTCGGCGACAGAAATCTTCAACATATTTGCAGGTCAGTTCCGTGCGGCTTTCCGCGTGTCCTCGCCGTCTTTCCACCAGCCGCCCAGTTTGGTGCCCAGTTGTTTGCGCGCCCGATGGAGCATGACCCACAGGTTGCTCTCGGAAATGTTGACGGCCTCGCACACTTCGCGGCCGGAGCGTTGCTCGACTTCGTAGAGTTGAAAGACCTGGGCGATGCGCGGCGGCAATGTGCCAAGCGCCGCTTCAAGCGCCGAACGAAACTCCGCCAATTCGAGTCGCCGATTCGGATGCAAACATTCATCCGCCACGTCGTGCAGCCAGAGCAGCGCCTCGTCCCACGATTCGTTTGTAGCGTGTTCGGAAGCATCGTGATCGGCGCGAGTGACCGGGCGTTCGCGAGTGATACGGCGCAGGTGATCGTAGATTTTGTGGCGCAGGATTCCGGTGAGCCACGTGCGTTCGGAAGACGCACCGCTGAACCGCTCGCGGGCATTGAACGCAGCGAGCAGCGTTTCTTGAACGAGGTCCTCGGCGTCAGTCGGATTTCGCACCTGGCCGAGCGCGTAACGGAACAGATAATCCCCATGCCGATCCACCCACTCGGCGGGGTCCAGTGCAATGGCGGCTGCGGTTGGCGTTTCGGACAATTGAGTTTGAGTAACCATACGAACCCACCTTAAACAGAGGCTGTGCCACGAAATGGAAGTGGCGCGAACTGCCATCGCAACTTGCACGTTTACAATAAGTTTGCGTTGACAGGCGATTCTGACCCGGACTTGCACACGCGGCACACAGCGGAACAAACCACGATTTGTCGTGGCGAGCCGCGAAAGGTTGCGGGACGGCAAATCGAGAACGCTGACCCGGTAGCGGAAAGTGAATTCGATGGCTTGCGCTTGAGTTAACCGCTTCCTATTGTCGCGGTATGAAACGAATTTCTTTTTTGATCGCGGTTTTGACACTTTGTAACGCTTCCGGATTGCGGGCGCAGGATGCGGCTACGGAAGAACGGCTTAGAAAGCTGAGTGGCTACGTGGAGGAACTGCTGGCCGACAAGGCCCGGCAGCAAAAACAAATCGCGGACTTGGCTCGCGAGGTGGAAGGCCTGCGCGAGCAATTGGCCAAGCCCACAGGAAATTATGCGAGCCACGATGACTTGCGTGAGCTTGCCAAAACGGTGCAGGAGATCGACCGCAAACGCAAAGAGGACGACGACAAGATCGTGAAGTTGATCGAAGAGTGGGGCAAAACGGCGAACCGACCGGGTAGCACGGTAAAACAGAAGGCGTCTTCGGATAACCCAGGAACAGGCGGGGCCGCAGCCGACAAAGGCTACGAATATGAGATTCAGTCAGGTGACACGCTTTCTGTTATCGTTCAGGCGTATCGGGAAAAGGGGATCAAAGTGACGACGGATCAGATCGTGAAAGCGAATCCGGGGTTGGTGCCAGAGAAAATGAAAGTAGGGCAAAAGATTTTTATTCCGGCACCGCCAAAGTAAAGCGAGAGGCTTACACTGTTAGCAGCAACAGGATCAGGACTCCCAGTCCGATTCGATACCAGCCGAACGCGATGAATGTGTGCGTTTGCACATAGCGCAACAGCCATTTGACCGCGATGAAGGAAACGAGGGCGGCGACAATCGCGCCCAAGAGCAGCATACCCCAGTCCTCCGCCGGCGCATCGGAACTCTGTCGAAAAGTCTTGAAGACTTTCAACCCACCCGCGGCGAGCATGGTGGGAATGCCCACCAGGAACGAAAACTCGGTCGCGGCGGGCCGACTCAGTCCCAACATCAACGCCATCAGAATTGTCGAACCCGAGCGTGATGTGCCGGGGAAAACCGCGGCGAGCAATTGCCCGAATCCAACAGCGAGGACAATTATCCAACTGATGTCGTCACGAAGAGTTTTACCACGCAGCCAGAATTCGATCGCGACAAACAGGATTCCGCCCACCAGCAGGGCGAGCGCAACGGGCAGGGGATTATCCTTCAGTTTGTAGCCCAGTTTGTCGAGAATCACGCCGCCCGCACCCGTAATGGCAAACGCGACGAGAATCTTGAGCAAATAATCCCGCGTGGCCGCTTCGCGCCAGCGGAAAAAGAATTGCCGGAGGCGTTCCGGGAACAGCGGCAGCACGGCCAGAACGGCGCCGCACTGGATCACGACGATAAATAAATCGCTTTGCTTGAGCCCAAGCACGCGCTCCGCAAGCAGCAAGTGTCCCGTGGAGGACACCGGAAGAAACTCTGTGATTCCTTCAATGATTCCCAACAGCACCACCGCAATCCAATCTGGCATGGCCGGGATAGACGGGAAAATGCGCGGGATTACAAGTCAGAAAACGGACGAAGCAGAATTGTTTGGGGCGTTGCTTTGAACCGGGGCGGCAAGCTTCGTTGGGCCAGGCCGAAGCAAGCCTTCGCCAAAGCCGGTCACTTTTCCTTTTTGCCGAAGACTGAAGCAAACGTTGATTTCGGCACTTCGGAATGCTGGCGGACTTTCAACTGGCCGAGAATGGAATGCCAGCCGATGTAGATTTTGTGCCACTGGTTTTCGACGTTGCGCAAGGCGCCTTCACTCATTTCCGCCAGGTATCGCAGGGAGGGCGCGTTGCCGATGAGGCCATGGATTTCTTCCTTGGTGGGCGAGCCGACTTCGATGGCGGCGAGGATCAATTCCAACTCCTGAACGAGAACGCTTTTGATTTCGAGGAACTGGTTTTCATCCTCGGGGCCGAATTTCTTCGTGCGCGCGAGGTTGATGAAGTTATTGAACTGTTTCCAGCACTCGAGGTAGTTCTCGGTTTGCTGGATGAGAGAGTCCAATTTTTTGTTGCTCATAATGCGTGGGGTCAGGGTTGCTTGACCGGGTTGGTGAGAGTCTGGGGCGTGAGATAAACCAGCGCGCCGCCGCGCAACTCGCGGGCGGTGATCTTGAGGGCAGGGTAGTAAACCACCAGTTCGTCCAGCGGCAGTTGGGCGGTCTGCGCGTCACGGAACGTGGCAAGAACGTGCGCGCCGATCACCGTGACCAAATCCGGGGGAAAACTCGAGGGCAAGGTCGTCACCACCACACGACCGCTGCGGTCCAGCGTGAAACTTCCGGTGGGCAACCGCAACAGAGCCTGTGGCACGGCCGGCTTGGAAAAAAGTTTCAAGAGGCCCATAACGCGAGAACCTTTCTCATTCGCTCACGAACCTCATCCACGGAAAGCGAGTGCTGCCAGCCAACACATATATCTGAATCGTGCCGTTGCGAAACCGTGACGTGCCGCTGCGGTCCGAGCCCACTGATCTGCTCAAGCGGCCCCGCCTGCAACCGGTCGGCCAGCGTCCGAAAACGCTCCGTGCATTGGCGAGTCCAGGTCGCGAGCCGGTCCGGGTTCTCGAGTCCTCGCGATTCCACGGCGCCCCCGGGGGAGGTTCGGGTGGTCAGCACGAACTCGACACCGTCAATCTGCACGAGTTCGTTCAGGCCGGTTGGGGCAGTCGCCATGGGCGAGCCCTGGGCTTCGGGCGCAGTGGGCTGGGCGCCGCGCAATTCGTCGAGTGCCTGGGCGCTCTCAAGGAGCAATGCGTTGTAAGATTTGAAAATCGTCCGGGGCCGGCTGGGTTCTTCCGGGAGAGATTCAAAACTCCCGGCCTTCCAGGCCAGGATTCGTTGGAAGGCCTCCTCGCCGCGCAAACCGTCGGTCTCCGCATCAATCAATTCGCCGGTGTTGATCCAGATGCGACCGGTGAGCGGGCCGTTGGTGATCCGCAACACGGAGGAACTCTGTGAAATACATTCGAGTTGGACGATGTCCACCAGACTCTTGCTTTGCACGCCGCGAAATCCGGGGCCGGATTCGCGTCCCAGCAGCGACTCCAGGCATTCCAGAAACATTTTGATCTCGGAATCTGAACCGGGTTTCTGCCAGTACAAATCAACGCCCAAGGCGTAAACGCGCGAGCGAAATTGTTCATCCGCCATTGAAGTCAGCACCACGGTTCGCAGTTCGGGATACTTGCGGCGCACGATCGAAAGCACCTGCAACCCGTCCATCTTCGGCATCTTCAAATCGCAAATGAGCAGCGTGAACGGCTCGGCCTCGAGCATGGCCATGGCCCGGCCTCCGGTCGTGGCAGTGCGGATTTCCGGCCGGCTTGGTAGCTGGCCAAGAATTTCCCGGTAGATGTCCAGCAAGTCCGGATCATCGTCCAGCAGCAGTATCTTGTGGCGTGTTTCCATCTCTGACTGACAAGGGCTAACGTTCGCGACGAGCAAACTCAAGTCCGAAAGCTAACAACCGCTCGGCTTTGCAGAGCAATTGGTATTCCGGGGGTACGAATGCTGCCGTGGCGAGACACCCTTTTTGAGCGGCGTGATGCCGCCTGCTTCCGGTCGTACGCGGCGGCTGCGAAATGGTTTATCGCTGGAATGGGCGTGAAAGTCGAGCAGCAATGTGGACAACCAGTCCAGCGTTAGGACAACGCCAGGAAGCGAGTCCGTGCGCTCGTGGAATTCGTTTTACTGCCCACGGCTTGCGGGCTTTGCGCAACAAGGACGATAGCTCTACTGGCATGGTTCCTGCACAAGTTCGGGCGAAGTTCAGGCAAAACAGATCGCATGATTCACGTATTGAACACGTCGCAATGCAAGCAACCGCGCGAGGTCGGATGCACGGTCACGCATTCTGTTTCGGGGCCGGGCTTCTACTGATGGACAGACTCATGAGTGCAACCACCACCGGCGCAAAATTCAAGCTCTTTGGTTTCCTAAAAGGGCTATTCACCAAGACGGACTCTGACACCGTGTCCGTTCAAGAGCCGCCGGTCAGCGAGCTGCCGCCTCCGGCGCAGCCAGCGGCGACGCCGGCCTCGAAGGCGCCCAATCCCGTACGGAACGGTAACGGCAACGGGACCGCGAATGCACCGGGTCGTGGCCCTGCGAGCGTGTCGCTTTCGTTGGGAGCCATTCTCAGTTCTCTGCCCACGGACTTGCAGCACAAGGTCCGACAGCCCGATGTCGGCGACCTGACAATCTCTGTCCCGTTGGAGAAAATTCTTTCCCAGCTTTCACATGGGGCCGTTAAGATTCCCTTTGGTGATATTCGCCAGGCGGCGTCCCATGTGTTCTCCGCCGATACCGAAAGTGATCGGATCGCCGTGCTCCTGCCGCTCAATGAAATCCTTACACAGCTTAACCCCGCCTTACTGGTACGCCGTCCCGCGCAAAAACAAGTCGAGGTGCCGTCAGAAATCAGCAGCCCGTTCGACGCGAAGGGTCAGGGACTTGTTTTTTCGGTGGGGAACGCAAAGCCGGTGACTCCCGCTGCACCGCGCCAAGCTGTGCCCGCGCCGGCGACCCCGGCGCGTGGCGCAATTTCTTCCGTTCCGTCTCCGACGCCACCTCCTGCGGCGGCGCCGATTGCGATGCCGAAAGCCGCAACGCCAGTGGCTCCCGCCACTCCCCGAGTCCCGGTGGCGCCGACGATACCATTCGCTCCCTTTACGCCGAAGGCGCCGCTCACGCCCGCGACACCTGCCAAGCCGGCCATTCCACCGCGCAGTTCCCTGTCCCCGGTCGCTCCGGTCGTTCCGCCGACGGCATCAGGTCCCCAAACATCGTCTTCGCCCGTCGCGGCGCCGCAAGCAGCCCCGCTCAAACCGGTGGTGGCGGCGCAGCCGGACAAACCGGCGGCGAATGCCGAAACACTCATGGTTCCGTTAAAGGCGCTCGCGGATGGGTGGCCGGAATCGGTGCGGCAGGAAATTGTCCAGTCCAAGCTTCTGGACGCACGCGTGATGCTGCCTTGCAGCGCAGTCGAAACAGGGCTCAAGGCCGGGCGCGCAGCGTTTCCGTGGAAGACCATTCGATCGTGGGTTCAGCCCGCGCCGCTCGAAGCCGAGTCGGCCAATGATGCCATGGAATTGGAATTGGCGCTAAAAGTTCTGGCGCCGTTGTTTTTTGCCCGGAAAGATGGTGCGCCTAAATCCAATCAGCGAGTGACCATTGACGAAGGCATCCCGAATCTATTCTTCGGTTTTCCCGGTGCTGAAGCGGCTGCGGCTCCATTCAGCGCCTCGCCTGCGCCTCCGTCCAAAGCGTCGGCCGTGACAAAGCCCGTGGACACCAATTACTACGTTTGGGATGACTCGTCGGACACGGTCGCGGCCGAAGAGGTCGAATACAAACGCAAGACCCCGGGCGGAACGGATTTCGTGGCCCGTTACGCAACGCCCAACGAAATCGTCTCCCGCGCCGCAGTCCTGGACGGGGTGGCCGGCGCACTGATTGCGTTGCCCGACGGATTGATGGTTGCCAGCCGGATACCATCCGAACTGAACGGCGACACGCTGGCAGCTTTTCTTCCGCAAATCTTCGCGAAGGTCAATCAATGCACCCGCGAACTGCGCATGGGAGAGCTTAACAATCTCAATTTCACGGTGGGCAACGTCCCGTGGAAAATCTTTCGAGTCAACGCCATCTTCTTCGCGGCGTTTGGACGCGTCGCTGAACCCTTGCCCACGGCGGAACTGGCGGCATTGGCGGCGGAACTGGATCGCAAACAAAAGTAAAATCTATGGCCATCATCAATCAAGCCACCAAGGAACTGCAGGTCAAAATCGTCTATTACGGCCCCGCGATGGGCGGCAAGACGACCAACCTCGTGCAGGTTCATGATCACGTGCAAACCGCCGCCGGCAACAAAGGCAAGCTCGTCTCGCTGGCCACGAGTTCGGATCGCACGCTCTTCTTCGACTTTCTCCCCATCGAAGCCATGTCCATCAAGGGCTTCAAGACGAAGTTCCAGCTATACACCGTGCCCGGCCAGGTGATCTACAATACCACCCGGCAACTGGTGTTGCGCGGCGTGGACGGGATTGTCTTCGTGGCCGATTCGCAGTACGAGAAAATGCAGGAGAACGTCGAGAGCTTTCAAAACCTGTTGGACAACCTGAAGAGCCTGCGGCTGAACCTCGAGGAAATCCCCTACGTGCTTCAATACAACAAGCGTGATCTTCCCAACGCCGCACCGGTGGAATACATGGAGTTCCTGCTCAACAACCGGGACGTCCAGGTGCCCTCGTTTGCTTCCGTCGCGCACAAATGTGAAGGGGTCTTTGAATCCCTCAACATGATCACGCGCCTATTGCTCAACAAGTATATCAATCAAAACGTGCCGCAATACGCATGACATGGCGACCCTGCCACAACTCTTCGAGGAAGACATCCAGCAACTCGACGACGTACTGCGCGAGTTTCTGGGACGTAGCGACGCGATCTCAGCCCTGATCATTGACAAGGGCGGATTCCTGATTGCTCATCACGGCGATTCACGTCAGTTCGATCTGACCACGATTGCTGCGCTGGCGTCCGGTGCGTACCTCGCCAATCAGACGATCGCCAATCTCGTCCGGGAGGAAAACTTCGACAGCGTTTACCAACAAGGCGAAACGGTCAGCATGTTCGCCACGAACATAGACGAGCACTGTCTGCTGGTCGTGATTTTCAAAGCACAAGTCGGCGTAGGCGTGGTCAAGTACTACGCCACCGGAGCGCGCGAACGGATTGCCGCGCAACTCAAGATTGCGCAGGAGCGCGACCCCGGTGGTGGACTCGACCTGTCCGTTTTGAACATTGCCGATACGAGCGGGTTGTTCAAACGGAAGATGTGACTGCAAGCGAACGCCACGTTGGCGAACACTTGCATCTGAAACACGCGTTGGTTTTCTTCTGGTCATGTTCGCCTATTCGGCGGGCTGCCTCTTTCCCGTTTGGATTTTTTCAGTTCCCCGCCGCCGCGGCGCGATGCCCGATAGAACCAGTTGCCCCAGCTTGGCGCGCCCGTGTGCGCGCGATTACTTCAACTCGCCCAATTCCCCCCAATTCCCGACGCTTCGTGTTGATCGCGGGAAACATATCCGGAAAATGAATCCTTTGACTTGGGCCAGTGTTTGCGCCAAGTTCCCGCCGCTTTTGCAGCAGAATTGAGTTGCCTTCGTTCAAAGGCGCGTTCTAAGACTCAGGGAACCCAGATGGGAAAAGCATTGATCATTGCCGAAAAGCCGTCCGTTGCCGGCGACATCGCCAAGGCACTTGGCGGTTTCAAACGCGTGGATGATTACTTCGAGAGCGACCAATACATCGTCTCGTCGGCCGTTGGCCATTTGCTCACCATCGTGCCGCCGCCGGGCGTCGAGGCGGTGCGCGGAAAATGGACGTTCAAATGTCTCCCGGTCATCCCCTCGCACTTCGATCTCGAACCGATTGAGAAAAGTGAGAACCGGCTCAAGGTCCTCAAGAAACTGATCAAGCGCGACGATGTCACCGAGTTGATCAATGCGTGCGACGCCGGACGCGAGGGTGAACTGATTTTCCGCAACATCGTTCGCTATACAAAAGCCAGGCAACCCATCAAACGGCTTTGGCTGCAATCCATGACGCCGGCGGCCATTCGCGACGGTTTTGCGGCGTTGCGCGACGATGCTTCGATGCAACCGTTGTCGGATGCCGCCACGAGCCGTAGCGAAGCCGATTGGCTGGTCGGCATCAACGGCACGCGGGCGATGACCGCCTTCAACTCGAAGCTCGGCGGTTTCTTCAAAACCACCGTGGGCCGGGTGCAGACTCCCACGCTCGCAATTCTGGTCGAGCGCGAGGCGAAGATCAAAAAATTCGTTCCGCGTGATTACTGGGAAGTCATTGGCACGTTTGCCGCGACCGCGGGGCAATACGCCGGGCGCTGGTTCGACGAGAAATTTACCAAACCGGACAAGGACGGCGACGAACAACTCAAGCCCGAGCGGCTCTGGGAGAAGGAAAAGGCCGAGGCGATTCGCGACAAATGCGTCGGCAAACCCGGCATCGTCACCGAGGAAAGCAAACCCAGCACCTCGCTTTCGCCACTGCTCTACGATCTGACGAGTTTGCAGCGCGACGCCAACGGGCGTTTCGGTTTCAGCGCGAAGAACACGCTGGCCATTGCCCAGGCGCTTTACGAAAGGCACAAGGTCCTCACGTATCCCAGAACCGACTCGCGCGCGTTGCCGGAAGATTATTTGGGCACGGTAAAAAGCACGCTCGCGATGCTGGGCGGCACGAATTACAAACCCTTCGCCGACACGATTCTTCAGAGCAACTGGGTGCGGCCAAACAAGCGCATTTTCAACAATGCCAAGGTTTCCGACCACTTTGCCATCATCCCGACCACGCAACCGCCGAAAGGGTTGAGCGAACCAGAGCAAAAACTTTACGACCTCGTGACGAAGCGGTTTCTCGCCATCTTTTATCCTGCGGCGGAATTTCTGGAGACCACGCGCATTACGCGGGTTGAGGGCGAGCCGTTCAAGAGCACGGGAAAAGTTCTGGTGACTCCCGGCTGGCTCGCCGTCTATGGCAAGGAAGCCCAGGGCGACGACGACAATCCGAATCTCGCGCCGGTCAAGCCCGGCGAAACCGTCAACACCAGCGCCGTCGAGGTGAAGCAGAACGTCACCAAGCCGCCGCCGCGCTACACGGAAGCCACGCTTCTCAGCGCGATGGAAGGCGCGGGCAAACTCGTGGACGACGACGAACTCCGCGAGGCAATGAGCGAAAAGGGTCTGGGCACGCCGGCGACGCGCGCGGCGATCATCGAGGGTTTGATTTACGAACAGTACCTCCATCGCAATGGCCGCGAATTGCAAGCGACGGCCAAGGCTTTTTCATTGATGGAACTGCTCAACGGCCTGGGTATTCAGGAGTTGACCAAGCCCGAGCTGACGGGCGATTGGGAATTTCAGTTAAAACAAATCCAGCGCAAGCAGAAGAGTCGCGTGGAATTCATGACCGGCATTCAGGACATGACGCGGCGCATCGTGGATCGCGCCAAGCAATACGAGCAGGACACCATCCCTGGCGACTTCGGTGTGCTGAACGTTCCCTGTCCGAAATGCGGCGGCGAGGTCCATGAGAAATACAAACAGTATCAATGCGAGAAATGCGATTTCGCTATCTGGAAAACGCTTTGCAGCCGGATGTTCGAGCCGGAAGAAGTCGAGAAACTGATTTTGGAAAAACAGGTCGGCCCCTTGCAAGGATTCATGAGCAAGATGGGCCGGCCCTTTGCGGCCGTGCTCAAGATGAACGCCGAGCACAAGATCGAGTTCGACTTCGGCAACAACGAAAACAAGGACGGCGAGGCCGCTGCGCCGGTGGATTTCACCGGCAAGGCGCCGCTTGGAAAATGTCCCAAGTGCGGCGGGCGCGTGTTTGACGGCGGGATGAATTACGTCTGCGAGAACCAGGCGGGCGCGGCAAAGTCCTGCACGTTCCGCACGGGCAAAATCATCTTGCAGCAGAGCATCGAACCGGCGCAGATCACGAAACTGCTGGCCGAAGGCAAAACGGAATTATTGAAAGGCTTCGTCTCGAACAAGACCAAGCGAAAGTTCGAGGCGTTTCTCGCGCTGAAGGATGGCGAAGTGAAGTTTGAATTTGTTCCGCGCGAACGAAAAGGGAAAACCAAGGACGGCAAACCCAAAGAGCCGCCGCCGAAAATTGATTTCACTGGCAAGGAAGTCATCGGCAAATGTCCCAAGTGTGGCGGCAAGATTTTTGAGACGGACGCGGCGTATCTCTGCGAGCGGTCGCAGTTGGAGAAGAAGGCGTGCAAGTTCAAAATCAGCCGCGAGATTCTGCAACAACCGATTGACCGGCCCCAGGCGCAGAAGCTTCTCACCACGCGCAAGAGCGGCCTGCTCGACAAGTTCATCTCCAAGGCGGGCAAACCGTTTCCGGCATTCCTCGTCATGGACGATAATGGCAAGGTGACGTTCGAGTTTCCGCCCAGGGAAGGGGAGTAGCGCTGTGGATTCGCCGGCGGCTCCCTCAAACCGTAAAACGCGCGATGCGGTTTTCTCTCCCGGGAAGAGAGCCAGGGTGAGCCGGATGCCACGAACAAAAAGAATCACCGATCCTTGAACTCGGAAGCCCAAATCAAACCGGTAGATAACCAGTGGATCACAAGATTCCTGGCCCATCTCGCCACCGACCGGGGCGCGTCGGTTTACACGCAACGGAATTACCGGCAGGCATTGGAGGAATTCTGGCGCTGGCACAGGGAGGAACGCCAATCGCCGCCGGCGTGGGAAAAACTTCAGCGCGATGACTTCCGCAGTTTCGTGAGATATCTGGGCCGGCAGAATCTGAGCCGGGCGGCAATTCAACTGCGATTCTCGGCCCTGCGGACGTTCTACAAGTTCCTCATCCGCCACGGGGCCGTTGCCACGACGCCGATCAAGGGATTGTCGTTGCCAAAACCGGAGAAGCGATTGCCGCGTTACCTCACAGCAAGACAAATGGAAGACTTGTTGATCGCCCCGTTGAAATGCCTGGTCGCGCCCGGGAAGAAAACTCCGGGCCGTCCCATCTCGGTCGCGGCGTGTTATCGGGACGTGGCTATCTTGGAAACGATTTACTCCTGCGGGTTGCGTATCAGTGAACTCTGCGGCTTGCAGGCGGGGGACGTTGATTGGAACGAGCAACTCGTGCGCGTGCGTGGCAAAGGAAAGAAGGAACGCCTCGTTCCCATCGGCGCGCCCGCCCTGGAAGCGATTCGAAAATACTGGAGCTTGCTGCGGCAGCCGCCTTCCGAGACCGCGCCGGTGTTCGGGGGCGAGAAAAAGAAGAAGCCCGGCCCGGTCGGCCCCGTCAATCTGGCGCGGCGGCTCAAAAAATACCTGGCCCTCGCCGGGCTCGATCCCAATCTCACGCCGCACAAACTGCGACACAGTTACGCGACGCACTTGCTGGATGCCGGCGCGGATTTGCGCAGCGTGCAGGAATTGCTGGGCCACGCACATCTCGCCACGACGCAGGTTTACACGCACGTCACGACGGAACGGCTGAAGCAGGCTTACGATGCCGCGCATCCGCGGGCGTGAAGTTCATCTTCGAGTTGAAGATTTACGTTTTGGCGATAGGCCAGCCTTTCCGCTGGGAATGTTCGTCTTGACGAACCGTGGTGAACCCGGTTTCTTTCTGTGGCAGTTGGACGCCAATGTAGCTCAGTGGTAGAGCAACGGTTTCGTAAACCGTAGGTCGTCGGTTCAATCCCGACCATTGGCTCCACTTTTCAACGTTTCATCCGCCCGGCCCGCGTCCAATTCCCGGCTGCAAACCGGTTGAAAGCACTTCCGTTCAGAGGCCATTTTTCATTGCCCCACATATCCATTGAAATACCCTGCCCACGCTTTGCCCGATGAACTCATTCCGCAACCATCGTCTCCGCGACCTGACCCTGCCCACCAGCACCACCTGGTTGCTCACGGACATCGCCGAGGCCAAGGGTAAGCAGAAACTTTACACCCTCCGGGGCAAGGAAGTCGAATGTCTGGGGCGTGGCCATCAAGCTCGCTGGCGACGTAAATCAAATGGGTAACAACTCTTTCATCTAGGTAA
>CAZCZP010000015.1:26300-29480 GCA_964502895.1 uncultured Bifidobacteriaceae bacterium | reverse complement strand
CATCCCAGCGGCGACCCGACGCCGAGCGAGGCGGACATCAAGGTGACGCGCGATCTGATTCGCGCGGGGCAGTTGCTGAAGATTGACGTGCTGGATCATGTCATTATCGGTCGCGCAACCGAAGGGCGGGCGAAGGATTATTCGTCGTTGCGGGAGTTGGGTTATTTTTACTCGTGACCAGCATGGTGGCTTTGAGCCCAGGCACGGCGCAGCGGTTGGAGGCCTTGTTCGGCCCGAAACAAAGGAATGAAGCGCAACGGATTTTGGAAACCCAATGCGCGGGAAATCTGCCGTTCCATGAAGGCGCGGACATGTTTGCTTTGGAGCGGGTGCGCTTTGCGGTGTTGAAACTTTCCAACGGAAACCTGAAGCAGTTGCAGCGCGAAATTGACCAGGCGAAGCTCGACTGGCGCGATACCCTCATGGCTGCCGGATTCGGCGAGGACATCTTCGCGCATCGGCAGTGGTTTCCCGACAATTGCCATTGACCGGCGGCGCCTGAGTTTGCGCGTGAATCCAGCCGGCCATTGCGCTAGGCTGCGCGCCGCATGATTCATCCAACCGCCATCGTTCACCCGAAAGCGAAGCTGGACGCGACGGTCCGCGTCGGGCCGTACGCGGTGATTGATGAAGGAGTCGAAATTGGGCCGGACTGTGTTGTCGGCCCGCATGTCTATCTCACCGGCCTGACGACCATGGGGTCGCGCAATCGGTTTCACGCGGGTTGCGTGATCGGGGACGCGCCGCAGGACGTGAAATACGCCGGCGCGCCCACACGATTGCGCATTGGCGACGACAACCTGTTTCGCGAGCATGTCACGGTGCATCGTTCAAGCAAGGCCGGCGAAGAGACGATAATCGGCTCGCACAATTTTCTCATGGCCAACTGTCACGTGGCGCACAATTGCCGCCTGGGCGGTCACGTGATCATGGCCAACGGGGCGCTGCTCGGCGGACATGTGGCGGTGGAAGATCGAGCGTTTATTTCGGGAAACTGTCTGGTACACCAGTTCACCCGTGTGGGCACACTGTCGATCATGCAGGGCGGATCGGCCATCAGCAAAGACCTGCCGCCGTTCACCGTGGCGCGGCGGCAAAACGAAATCTGTGGGCTCAACATCGTGGGGCTGCGGCGGGCGAATTTCACGGCGGAGCAACGGCTGGAACTCAAGCAGGCTTACCACGCCTTGTTCCGCAGCGGCCAGAATTTGCAAAGTGCCGTGACGGGCGCGCGGGAAAAATTCCCGGGCCTGGCCGCACAAACGTTGATTGAGTTCGTGGCTCAGGCAAAACGAGGCGTCTGCGCCGATACGAGCCGGACGGGAGAAGAAAGCGACGGCGAGGTTGATTGATGGTCGGATGATAAGTTCGAATTTCAAAAACTGGACAAACTGGACAAACTTGTGCTTTGACGGGTTTGCGGTGATGCCTTACGATAGACAACCGAAGATGAGTTTTTGCCGCTTGAGTCTTGCGTGCGCGCTGGCCGGAACGATGGTGACGACCGTTTCCACGTCGTCCCACGGCCAACAGCCGCCGTCGAGTGGAGGGCGAAAAATTGAATTCTCGGATCCGGGTCGGAGCATCGTTGCCTCGAATCTGAATTCGGTGATGAAGGAGGGCGCGACATTCCAGACTCCGGATGAATTGCAGAAACGGTACGATTTTTCCAGTCCCGGGAGTTCACTTCAAGGCATCGAAGCGCCGCCGATGCAGCGACCGCCGGCTGCGCCCGGAAACAGCAAACGGCTCAAGGAATTGCTGGAGCAACGGCACGATTGGATTTTTCTCAACCCTGAGGACTATCGCAAAGAAACGACGGCCGAGGAAATTTTTGGCATTCCGGAATATGGCGCCAATGGTGACGTGAAGGAAAAGAAAAGCCCGATGGAACGTTACTTCGAGCGACTGGAGCGCGGCAACACTGCGACCAATCGCGCCCGGAACGATGAATCGTTTGGTTCGGCTTTCGGAATCGGGGGCAAGCGGGACAACCGCTCCGGAGAGATTGATTTCTCCGGCGCGAAAACTGGCCCCGACGAATCAAATGAGGGTGGCGATTTGAACAATCCTTTGCTGCGCTTGATTCGGGGCAACTCGGGCAATCCTTGGCGGACCGATCGAACGAAGCCGGCGGGACTCTCCGATCTTTTTGGCCGGCAAAATTCGGAATGGAAACCCGACTCGCCCGAAACCTTGCGCGCACAGGCAGCGCGTCTCGAAGAATACAAGCGCATTCTGGAGATGAACACGATGCCTTCGACCTCGCCGGTTTCAGGCATCGCGCCGTTTGATCCGTTCAAACTTCCCGGCTCGGCTTCCTCGACCTCGCCTGCATTCGCTTTCCCCAGAAATGCCGAACCTCCGCCCGTGACTCCAATCACGCCGATTCGTGATGTTTCGAGTCCGTTTTCGCCGGTGGCGGGAGTCATGGGCGTGGCGGCACGGCCGGTCGAGTTGCCGCAGCTTGCGCCGGGAGTTCCGGGGCTGGTGCCTTCAACGCCGCTGCCCGAACCGACGAGAGCGGTTGTTCCCGCGCCGGATTTCAACATCCCCAAGCGCCGGTTCTGAGTCCAGTTGCCGGGCTTAATCCCAATGCATCACCTTCACGGTCGTTCCCGCAGCGAGCGTCGTCCGCGGCGGTATGTCCACCAGACCATTGGCCGCAGCCAGCGAAAACAGCGCATGTGAAGCTTGCGCCCCCGCTGAAAAAACACTTCCCGCCGCATCCACGCGCACGCGCATGAAGTGCCGGCGCTCACCGGGATTCGTCAATGGTTCGGCCAGTGCACTGAAGTGAGTCGGCAAGACGACAGCCCGATCTCCCTGCCAGCGCCGCAGGGCTGGACGCACCAACAGCAGGAACGTGACGAATGCTGAAACCGGGTTGCCCGGCAGGCCGAACAAAAACTTCTCGCGCCGCTGACCGAAGATAAATGGTTTTCCCGGACGGATCGCAACTTTCCAGAATTGTTGTTTGCCGCCGAGATTTTCGAACGCCGCCTTCACAAAATCCAATTCGCCCACGGACACACCGCCGGAGGTAACCACGATGTCGCATTCGGCGAACGCAATCTCCAAGGCGCGCGCAGTGGCTTCCAGAGAGTCGGGAACGAGCGGATGAATTTCTGGAATGCCGCCCGCACGCCGGATCAGTTCGGCGAGCATCAGGCGATTGCT
>CAZCZP010000015.1:6978-26200 GCA_964502895.1 uncultured Bifidobacteriaceae bacterium | reverse complement strand
CCGGTAAACAGGCGGACACATTCTCCTCTTCCAACTTCACCGGCAAACGCAGCGCCGGCCGCGACCTTGCCGCACACGCGCAGGCTGACCGGCGAATCGGGTTTCGCGGCGGATACGTCCTCAGCGCGGACGGCGTAACCATCCATGGCGGAATTGTCGAAGGCTGGCAGGTCCATGGCTGCGGGCAAACTCTCGCTCAAGACACGGCCGTGCGCGTCGCGGAGAAGAACGCTTTCGCTTCCCGCGACGGGTAGCACCGCGAGGATTCGTTGAACGGCGTCTTCGAGTTCGATCACGCGGGGATTGTTCCGAAGCGACATGCATTTGGAAAGTCCCTTTGAGCTTCAGGTCGGGAGGTTCGGAAAATTCCTGGTGTAATCGGATGGCTTGCGTGTTATTCATTGATCGAACCATGACCGTGCAATCGTTTGTAATTAGAACGCGCGCATTTACCTTGATCGAATTGCTGGTGGTGATCGCCATCATCGCCATTCTCGCCGCGATGTTGTTGCCCGCGTTGAGCAAAACCAAGTCGAAGGCTCAGTCCACCGACTGCATCAATAATCTCAAACAATGGGGCCTGGCCACGCAGCTTTACGCGACAGATAATGACGACTACCTTCCATCGGAAGGGTTCGCCAATCCTTCTTCTTCCAACCAATTTGTCGCAGGATGGTATTACCTGCTACCGCAAGTGCTGAGCATGCCTGTCTATTTCTACCAACCCTGGCGTACCAACGCCGCGATAGAGCCTGGCCGTTCGGTCTGGATTTGCCCAAGCAATCGCCGCCGGAGTAGCGGCGTGAACCTTTTCCACTACTGTTTGAACGAGGAACACGACGGCACCGGAGCCGATGACCTCAAGAAAATCAAGCTGGGCCAGATTAGAAACCCAACGTCCGTTGTCTGGCTGTTCGATTCGAAGAACATTCCGGGGGTCGGACCTGCCAGTTTTGTTCACACGAACTTACACAGCGGAGGCGCGCAATTTAACTTCCTTGATGGGCACGCGCGGCAATTCAAATATGGAGAATACCGCGACACGGCCACGGGCAGCGTTCGCACTAACAACCCAGCCATTGTCTGGTGCGGCATCTGTTTTTGAGTTTGCCCTCCTTACGGGACTCGATAAACGCGGAAGAACTGTTGGCCTTCGCTGGCGTTGCTTGTGAATGTGTAGATGCCGGCTGTCGCCGGCAAATTGGTTGCGAGCGCGCTCCAGGCCAACAAATTTGTTGTGGCATCCACGCGATAAGCCTGCCCGGGAACGGACTCCCAACTCAGCTTCACAGTCGCGTTGCTGCGCGTGATTGATATCAACCGGAACGGCTTGTCGTAAGGATTGTCGAACAGCATCAGCGCCGGCAGGTGGTCCGAAGCCGTCGCGCTGTCGGTTGGGAGCAGGGGCGGTGGCGGGTTGGGCAGAAGATCACTGCGGAACACCTGACTGCCGGCAATGTTCGAGGCGAGGATTCCGCCCGGAAAGATAAAATCCAATCGCGAACTCAGACTCGCTTGAATCGAAAATGTGTTGATGCTTTCCGTAAACGGGTTCGTTGGGTTGGTCAACAACAGCCCGGTCGGCGCGCTGATCAGGTATTGGATGGCCAACGCGTTGGTGTCCGAATCGTTCATGTCACCGGTAAGCAAGTAAGGATGGTGCGGATACAGCGCAAAGAGGTTGGTGGCAAAAAAATTGGTGATGGCGGCCGCCTCCGCCGCGCGTTTGGCCGCAGCGTCGGCGTAAGTTGTCCCGGCGGTGGATTTGAGGTGCGTGGTGAATACGTGCAAAGGTTGGGCAAATCCGGGCACGTTGATTTGGGCTTCGAACAAGTCGCGGGTGAAATTATCGAGGCTGTTGTTGACGTTGCTGTAGCCGAAGCCGCGCAGATCAATGCTGTCCAGCCACGAAGTCGAGCGCGTGATTGGGAAGCGGCTGGCAATGACACCGCGAATCGAGCCATCCGTTCCGGAGTTTCGCGCCACCGCATAGCCCGGCAGGAACGCCGATACGAAGTTCGTCATTTCGTAGGAGAGGTCGAAGGGAATTTCCTGGAACGTGACGATGTCCGGATTCAGAAATTGCAGAATGCGCGCGACCGCCTGCACCTGCGGCGCATTGGTGCTCCAGTCGGTTGCGCCGTTGCCTTTGACATTGTAGGTCAGCAGCGAGAAACCCGGCGTGAGCGGCGGATTCACCGTGAGTGTTGCGGGCTGGCTATTTGTCGAGCCGAAAAAATTTGTCACCGTCACGGCATATATGCCCGCTGCCGCGAAGTTCACATTGATCAACTGCAGCGTCGCGTTTGTGGCGTCGGGAAGATTTGTCGAGTTAAACTGCCATTGATAATGCAACGGCGAAGTGCCGGCGGCGGTGACCGATAGCACTACGCTTGTCCCTTCGGTAACGTCCTGGCTCTGCGGCTGGGCTGTGATGACAGGCGGGCTATTGGTCGGGGCTGGAACAACCTCAGCGAACGTCGTCGCGACCACCAGGTCGTCGAAGTAAAGATTTCCGTAGCCCATACCGTTGTTGACGGAACTGGGCTGTCGCAACGCGAAGCCGGCGATGCTCAACGCCGAGACTGAATCCGTTGCCGTGGCGCCGGGACTGAGTTCCGAGTCGGGATTCAGCCAGATGGTCGTGGAGGCGCTGTTGATGACATAGCGGATTACCACCGAGTAGTCCGTGCCGAGGTTCAGGTTGTTGGTCAAAACAGCAGTCGGACTGGAGCCCGCGTTGCCGACGCCGATGCGCAACGTGCCGGGCGCCGCGCCGTTGGTCGTGGTGAAAATGCGCGCTCGAAATCCAGACACCGTGGTATCTTTGAAATGCGCGAAGTAGGAACTGGCCGCCCCGTCGGGCAGGCTCGCAAAATTCAACGTGAAGCTCGCATACAGGCTGAGGCTCGAACTGGAAGGGTATGGTCCACCCGCCAACAGCGCATGTACGTCCTCGGCTTCGGAATGGTTGAGGAAAACCCGCCCACTGATCACTTCGACCTGGCCAGTACTTGAGCCGGACGGACTGTGATGCGCCCACTTCCCGCCGCTCACAGTGACGAGCGGGCCGTCGCTGTAATCAAATAAATCGCTCAAAAGCACTTCGCCCCGAACCAGCAACGTCGAGCCGGCCAGGGCGATTGCCAAGGTGCAAATTCTCTTCACATCCATACTTCCTTATTTGCGACGGTAAAACACGAAGGCGCGATTCCGTCAAAACCGTGGCACAACTGAGTGAGAAAGCAAATTCGCCGGGCCCCAGGCTTCATCGCTTCTGATTGTAAGCCGCCTGCGCGTATTTTTCCGAGGCCAGCCCTCCCGCACGTTCGCGCAACTGTGTATCCAGCTCGAACTCCACCCACCGCGCGTTGAAATTGCGGACGGCGACGTCGCAGACCGCCTGCTGCCAGTCAACCTTTGCCAGCGACACCGGCGGCGGTTGGACCGAGCCTTGAATCAACAATCCTGCTTTTGTGCGGCGCTGGGCGGCGCCGGCGATTTTCTTCCCATGCCAGACCACGTCGGACTTTTCGTGACCGGCGAAACATTGGCCGGGCGCAGCTTTGCGACAACACGCCGCGAGTTCAGTCGGGATATTCAAGCGGGCGAACGCCGCTTGAATCCATTCGTGTGCGCGCCGGTAACTTTCCTCGGCGCGAAAGGAATACCATTCGTTGCCCGCCGGGAATGCGAGACTGTAAGTCCAATCCGCGTCGTGAGGAACGATGCCACCACCAGTGGGCCGGCGCACGAGCGGACGCAACAACGTCGCGCTCTCAACTTCAGAGAATTTCTGGAAGTAACCGAACGAGGCGGCCGGTTCAGTCCAGCCGTAGAAACGCAGGACCGGTTTGCCAAGCCGCGGCATGGCTTCCAGCAACGCCTCATCCAGCGCCATGTTGTAGGCGGGCTTGCAAGGGCCGGATTGCAGAAGCAGCCAGGATTGCGGGGTTGGCGAACATCGAACATCGAACGTCGAACGTTCAACATCCAATGACTCGCCAATTTCGTCAGGCGACTTCGTTGGTGGAGGCTGGATGTTGGTTGTTGGATGTTTTCTCAACTCACACCTGCACGCCGATTCTCGGACATAGCTTCGCAATCTCACACGTGGCGCAATCCGGCTTGCGCGCGTCGCAGCGTCGCCGGCCGTGCCAGATCAACCAATGGCTGAAAAGCGTCCAATCTTTTCGCGGTACAAGTTCCATCAGCTCCTGCTCAATTTTCCCGGCGTTCGTTTCCTTCGTGAGACCGAGCCGGTTCGCCAGCCGCGTGACGTGTGTGTCCACAACCACGCCGACATTGATTCCAAACGCATTTCCCAAAACGACGTTCGCCGTTTTGCGTCCCACGCCGCCGAGTTGCGTAAGTTCCTCCATCGTACGCGGAACTTCGCCGCCGTGTTTCTCAACAAGCGCGGCAGAGCAGGCTTTGATGTTCTTCGCCTTGTTGCGAAAGAAACCGGTGGTCTTGATGTCCTGCTCAAGTTCTGCGAGGTCAGCCTTCGCATAATCCGCCGCGCTGCGAAACTTCTTGAACAACTCGGCCGTAACGAGGTTTACGCGTTTGTCGGTGCATTGGGCGGAAAGAATCGTGGCGATCAGCAGCTCAAGCGGATTCGTGAAATTCAATTCGCAGTGCGCGTCGGGATAAGTCTTCTGCAACCCGGCGATGATTTTTTTGGCGCGCGCGGTTTTGGCTGCGGCGGTTTCGCGTGGCATGGCTTGAAAAGCTTTCGCGAGTTGAACCGAAAAGAAAAGCCCGGACTTGCGCCCGGGCTTTGCAGTTTAGGCTCGTGAATTCATTTTGGCGGCGCGGGCGCGTTAGTTGAGGCAGCTTCGGCAGCAACTTTTTCCGCCGCGGGCTTGATCTCCGTGACGGCCTTGTTGACGGCTCGTTCTTCATCCCGCGCTTTTTGAACGGCAGCGGGAATCTTGCCGTATTTCCCATCCGTCCAACGCCACAACCGGCCTTCGGCATCGTTGAGGAAGGCGTAAATCCACCAGACAATGAAAAGCACCACGAGCACCTTGGGCCAGGCCGCTGATTTTTCCGCGAAACGATCGGTGATGTCCACTGACGAACCGGGCGGCAGCTTGGCAATGCCGGTGAGGCTGGTGCCAAATGGCACGTTGATTTTGGCCTTGGCGTTTACTGCCCAGCCGTTCGCGTCGAGGATGGGGCCGAGATTCCGCTTGCGGAGTTTCATGAAGGCCAGCACCAGCGACGGCACGGAGATCAACAACACGATGCCGACGAGGATCAACGGCAATTGCCACGGGGCGATGCCTTTGAACAAACCCAGGAAGTACGCAATGGCGGTGCTGATGGCACCAAAGGCGACACCCATCGCCGCAACCGCGCCGACGTCCACTTTCTTGGGTTCGGGCGGTTTCGCCTTGTCGGCAGTGGTCACGACTGCGGCGGTGGATTCAAGTTTGGAAGTGGAGGCCGCGTCCGCGGCCGCAGCGCGCTTGGCGATCATCTCCTCGATCATCCGCACGAGTTTCTTGTACGGCGCCCAGAAGGCCTGCCGAAGACTGATGGGGCTGGAGAGAATCTTGGTAATCGTCGCATCCCAGTCGCGCCCCTTGCGGTCGTAGAACAGGCCGTTGCGCCCGACCATGAGATTGTCGTCATCGCCTTGAGAGAAAACTGCGACGATGCTCCGTTTCTCGCCGGTGCCCTTGCGCACGCAATCGCAGTAGGCAAGGTATGCGCCCGCGAGACCGGCCATGCTGGCGTGCCTGCCGGCGTCCTCGACTGGCAGACAAAGATTGCACGAGCGTTGATCCAGATAGAGCGTGCCAGCCTGAAAGATCGCCGGCTCGCCACCATCGTAGAGGTCCTTGAAGTTAACGAAGTTGGTGCAAAGCGTGTGCAAGTCACGAACGTAGCGGGTGATTTTTTCAACGTTGGCGATCGAAGTGGCCTCGGGTTCCAGGGCTTTGTCTTTGGCGATTAGCGCGGTGATGTTCTCCTTGGCTTTGCCGCCAAGGATTTCGCGCACTCGCTTGATGCCAAGTTTCTCGACGCCTGCGCCCGCTTTGCCGGCGCTCCAACACTCGAAGGCACCAAGCTTCGCGAGCAACGCAGTCCAGTCGGCCTCCGTGAGTTCCGCCCTGTCGCCGAGCAACGGCTTGACGGCGGCGGCGTGCAACGCGGCGACGGCGGCGGCGTGGGCCGGATTGACTGAACCTTTGAGTGGCAGCGGTTTTCCGGCAGCGACGGTTGCCAGCGGGAATCCGGAAATCTCCGCGGCGGTGATGCTCATGTCCTTCGCAGCGATGGCCAGATATTCCTCCTCCTTGCGATTGAGAATGGCAATGGCGCGCGGATCGTAGGCCGCGAGGCGGCAACGCCCGAAATAATCATCCACCTTAGACTTGATGGCTCTTACGGCGGCGGCGGCGGCGGCGGTCGCATCGCCCAGCGGCAAAATGTTGGCGGCATCTGCTTCGGCTCTCTTCATCCAGCCGTCGAACGCGGCGGCCTCGGCAAAGAACGCGTCCGTCTTCGCCTGGTCAATCCCAGGTTTGCCCGAGCGATCGTTGACTGTGCCGGAGCAGGCGATGATTTCGTTGATGACAGCTTTCGTCGCGTCGTCCCCGGCAGATTCGGCGATGATCACGCCGTCGCCGTTGAACGTGGTGTTGACGAAAATCTTGTTGGCGTCCGAAGCGTCGGTCACTGAGATGCCGGTAGCGTCCGGTTTGCCAAGATTGACGAGAATTTGTTTCGCCGACGCGAGCAATTGTTTGCTTTCCGCAGTCGCTTCACTGATTGAGGAAAGCGACAGGGCGTCGCAGCCTTTGACGAGATCGTCCGGGTTTTTGAGCATCGAGCCGGCCCACTTGACGGCAGCGATGAGTTCGGGCGCGCGGATGCGACCGTCTTTGTCGGTGTCAATCAACGCGGCTGTTTTTGGATCGAATTCCAGCCCCGTAGTTGGGCAGGCCAGCGCGACCCAGAGTTTCTGGTCGAGCTGCCCGAGGTTCATAAGGTCCGCGCCGGTGTCGAGTTTGACCTGGTCGAAGCCGCCGGCCCTGAAGAATTTCCATGCGTGAGAGTTCATTTTATTATCCCGCAGTCTGATTGGTTAACTTACGGGGCAGGACATTATCGGCTGGGAGTTTTGGAATCAACTCGAAGTAAGGCGCTGCGAGCAGGGCAAAGGCGCGACCGGACGCCCGCCGGAGGCGCATGAGTTGTGCGGGTCGCCGCGTGCGTTCAGTAATCGCGCTTGCCGAGTCCCGTCGGTGCCGTGACCAACGGATACGGGGCGTCAAAGTTCTCGGACCGCTTGAACGTGCGCGCCGTCTTCGCGCCTTCAATGTATTCGAACACCTTGCCCTCGTAATTTCGGATAACCACGCGGTCAGCGTTGCGGCTGAGCACGTATTCCGGACTGACCGGCACCTTGCCGCCGCCGCCCGGCGCGTCAATCACGTAGGTCGGCACGGCGTAGCCGGTGGTGTGCCCGCGCAAGCTTTCCATGATTTCCAGCCCTTTTGCCACGCCGGTGCGCAGATGCGCCGAACCGGAAATGGGGTCGCATTGATAAACGTAATACGGCCTAACGCGGCACATCAGCAGTTTTTGCACGAGCGCGCGCATTACCGTCACGTCGTCGTTGACGTGCTTGAGCAAAACGGACTGATTGCCGAGCGGAATCCCGGCATCGGCCAGGCGTCCGAGAGCCTCGCGCACTTCCGTGGTCAACTCGCGTGGATGATTCGTGTGAACGCTCATGAAGAGCGGGTGATATTTTTTGAGCATCCCGCACATTTCGGGGGTGACGCGTTGGGGCAAGAAGATCGGAATGCGCGTGCCGATGCGGAGAAACTCGACGTGCGGTATCGCGCGGAGTTGTGCCAGCAGATGTTCGAGCTTCTCGTCGCTGAACAACAGCGGGTCTCCGCCGCTCAACAAAACGTCGCGCACCTCGGGATGTTCGCGAATATATTCGATCTGCCGATCAAATTGCGGGTGAAAATCGTAGCCGCTGGCGTTGCTGACGAGTCGCGAGCGCGTGCAGTAACGGCAATACGCCGCGCAACGGTCCGTCACCAGGAACAACACGCGATCCGGATAACGATGGACCAGTCCCGGCACGGGCGAATGCGAATCTTCGCCGCAAGGGTCGCTCAATTCCCAGGAAGCTGCGTGCGTTTCCTCGACGCGTGGAATGACCTGACGGCGGATGGGACAATGTTCATCCGCAGGGTCAATCAGGTTAAAAAAATATGGCGTGATGGCGAGCGCCAGTTTGTGATTGGCGAGTTGCGTGCCGGCATGTTCTTCCGGCGTGAGCGTGGGCAGCAAGCGCTGGAGTTGATCGAGCGACGTGATGCGGTGCTTGAGTTGCCACCGCCAGTTGTTCCAATCGGCATCGGAAACGTCGTGCCAGAAGCCGCGCCCGGCGGAGTGAAATTGCTTGAGCAGTTGAAGTCGCTGGCCCGCTGGCGGCTCCTCGCCGTCCGAAGATGTAAGGTCACTGCGCATGTTTGGTAGCGCACTATAGATTTGAACGGCAGGCTGTCAAGTTGGCGGCTGAGCGCGCCAAAAACCGCCCAAATCAGGGGCTTTTTGGGATCGGCCGGGAGTTGGTGGTCTGCAATGCTGGCGCGGGGTTGCTCGCAGCGGGTTCTTTCACGGGCGAACCCACCTGCGGCCGCAACGCGCGCCGTCTGGCATCCAACTCGTCCAATTGTTTGAGAATCTCGCGCGTGAACGGTTTAAGCCGGGGCTGATTAAACTTGGCCACCGGCAAGACCAGGCCGGCTTGCTCACGGTGGCGGACGAAATCCGCCAGCACCTGATGGTAACTTTCCAGCAGGCTGACGAATTCCGGCGCGACGCGAAGGCGCGCGAGTTCCAGGTCGCGCAATTTTCTGTTGATCACGGGCGCTTGCCGCACGGAATCCCACTCCCGGATGACCGCCTGCAGCGGCACATCGGTGTGAGCCGGCAGATCGTTGGTCGTGCGGCGGACTTCCACGGGCGTACGCAGGATTTCATCGAGCTTGCGCCAGGTGTCTTCAACCGTCCAAAGCTGGCGGGGATCGCGTCCGGTGAAATGCACCAATTGAAGTTCCCACCATTTTTCCAGATCGAGCTGCCGGGTGAAATGTTTTTGAAACGCGCGGAAGAAGGCGGTTTGCCAGTTGTAACACCCCGCCAGTCCGTCAATCATCGTGCGCACACAATCGCGCCCGGCGCGCAGGCGCAACAATTCCGTGACGAACAGTTGCGCGCTGCAAGCGAATGCTTCGCCGGCGTCGCCCGACATATTCTCCCCGGGCCAGCTCAGGTCCTGAACCGCGAGCGGCGGATGCTCGCGGAGGAATTCACGGGCGGTGTCGAGCGGATCCCGGCGACGCTCTTCGAGCAGCACGGGACTGATGTCCAGGCCGCGCACGCCCCAGCGCGGCGTCGGCAGGATCAACTCCCCGCCGCGCGTGTTCAGCAAGTGGCGTGTCAACCCTTCGGTCAGCCACAGCGGAACTTCGGCCGACCGGTTCCCGCCGAAACGGTTGGCCCGTTCCAACAATAGCGTTTGCACCAGCGCCCGCACGAAGCGCTCGCGTTGCACAAACTGGGGCAGTTCGAGGCGGTAGCTCCAGCCTTTCGGGAAACGGTCCGAAATAATTGTGATCGGGTCCTCGCCGTCGCGCGCCGCCCGCAACGTGAGATGAATGTTTCCGCTCCATTGGCCGGTTACGTCCAGTTCCGCCCAAAGGGCCTGCTTGATGCGCTCGCAAGAAACGGCCACCAGCGAGGGTTCGAGTTCGATGTAATTGGCGTTGGTCACCAACGCGGCCGGCGCCGTGGCGGTCGAGGGAAGCCGTCCGCCATAAACCACAAACTGGCCTGAGAGGCTGCGGGCCGAGTCAGCTTCGGGGACCGCGAACTGGGCGCTGGCCACGACGCTCCAGATGGTGCAGGAAGCGATGGCAAGGTTGGCCTTCATGGTTTTGGCCGGATCGGGCCGGTTCAGGTTTTCGTGGCGGGCGACTTGGCGGTTTTGGTTTCAGGCTTGGCCGGTTTTGCGGTTGTTTCCGCGGCCTTCGTTGCCTTGGCGTCTCCCGCAGGCTTGGTGGCATCAGAGTCTTTTTTCGCGGCTTGCTTGTAGCCCTCACTCCGATAATCAGTGATGTAAAAGCCGCTGCCCTTGAAAATCAAGCCGGCCCCGCCGCCGATCTTGCGTTTCACCGCGCCGCGCGCCCATTTCTTTTTGGCGCAAAGGTCTTCCGGGCAGATGGTCAGCGCCTTGTCCGCGATGGGTTGAAACTTTTCAAACTCATGCCCGCATTTCGAGCAAATGTATTCGTATGTCGGCATAGTGACTGATGTGAGGTGGAGATTAACAAACCCGCGCGGCGGTGTCGAGCCACGGACTCAGCCGCCGATGCAACTCATCGAACGCGAGGGCGGCACGAAGTCGGGTTCGCCGATGTGATGCCGCGCTTCCTTTTGCCAAACCACGCCGCGCAGCCACCCGGCCAGCTCGGCGTCCGTCTTGCCGTTGCGGAGCAGTGAACGCATGTCATGCTCGGTCACGCTGAACAGGCAGGTCCGGATTTTCCCATCAGCCGTCAGGCGGATGCGGTTGCAATGGCCGCAAAACGGTTCGCTCACCGGCGCGATGATGCCGATTTCGCCTCGCCCGTCGGCGAACGCCCAGCGTTTCGCAGTTGCGGACGGATTGTCGGGAGTGATGGCGCGCAGATCGAATCGCGCCTGGAGCCGCTGCAAAATCTCGCGTCCGGGAATGACCATTTCCTTTTGCCAGGCTCGCGCTGAATCCAGCGGCATGAACTCGATGAAACGGAAACTGAGATCATGCTCGCGGGCGAACTCGGCGAGCGATTCAATCTCGTGCTCATTGATTTCGCGAATGATGACTGCGTTGACTTTGACTGGATGAAAACCGAGTTCCCGGGCGAGCCGAATGCTTTCCAGAACTTCATTCAACCCTTCGCGGCCAGTAATTTTTTTGAAATTGCCCCGGTCTAGAGAATCCAGACTGAAACTCACGCGGCGCAATCCGGCCTCCCGCAGGGCGCTGGCTTTCTGCGGAAAGAGAAAACCGTTGGTTGTCATCGCGAGGTCTTCTATCCCGGGAATTTTCGCAATGCGGGCGACGAGTTGTTCCACGTCGTGGCGCAACAGCGGTTCACCGCCCGTCAGCCGGATTTTCTGGATGCCCAAACTGACGGCGACTCGAATGGCGCGTTCGATTTCCTCAAACGAGAGAATTTTGGATTTGGGCACCCACTGTTGGACGATGGGAGCTGAGTTGGGAAGGTGAGCCCAGTGGCCGCGGTAAAAATTCTGTGCGGCCTCCGTTTCGGGAAGGCAATACATGCAACGAAAGTTGCACCGATCCGTCAGGCTTACCCGCAAGTCGCGCAAAATCCGGCCATGCGAATCAACGAGCGGGTCGGCATGGGTCATGGCTGTGGCGGGGCGTTGGTCGGCGCCGGCGCGTTGGTCCCGGTGATGGGCGGGATGACCCGCACGGAGCCGTCGGCGCTGACTTCCACGTTCAAATCATAAAGGTTCGTTTTGGGCGCACCCGTGCCAACGGCGGCGGGGCCGCCTTGGATCAAATGTTGCGCTCCTTTCTGGTCGGACGAGGCAAACAATCCCCGCCGAATCCAATCCAGCCGCCGCGCAATCGAAAGCTCTTCCTTCAACTTGGCAACTTGTGATCGCAGCACGGTCAGGTCGTTAAACTGGCGTTCGAGTTCGGCTTTTTCGGCCATCATGCGCTTGAGTTCTTTCTCAAGAAACGCCTTGTCACCCTCCGAGGCCGTCAGCTTGCGCTGGGTTTCCGTGATTTGCGTGTTGAGGTTGGTGATCTGGAGACTCAAGCCCATCGCCTTCTGATCGAGTTGCTGATTCGTGGCTTCCAATTCAGCAATCTTGGCATCGCGTTTGGCGAGTTCCTGCTGCTCGGCTTTCAGGGTTTCTTCCGTCTTCGCGAGCGATTCGGTGACCTCCACGATCTTGTTGGTGAGGGCGCTCATTTCCGTGGCCCGCGACGCGAGATCATTCGTAAGCAGAATATTCACCTGCCGTTGCTCGTTGAGGTCTTCGGCCGCTTTCACGACCTGGTTGGAAAGCACGACGATGGTTTCGGTGTCTTTGCGTTTTTCCTCGGCGGCCTGTTTCTTGGTGGTCAACAATACCACGGCCAGGCCAACACAAACTCCGGCCAGTACAATGACGCCAATCAAATTTTTCATATTAGCTGCATCATGCCGCCGGAAGTTGCGTTTGGCAAGTATCCATCTGGTCAATCGTGGTCAATCGCATCTACCGCTTGCGCTGGCGCCCCGCTTTCCTACATTGAGAGTGTGAAGTTGCCGCGAGAAGTGCCGGTCATGACTCTGCCCAACGCCACGTTGTTTCCGCAGGCGTTGCTGCCGCTGTACATTTTTGAGCCGCGCTATCGCCAAATGTTGGCAGACGCCCTGCATTCGCACCGCATGTTTTCCGTGGCCATGCAACGCCCGGATCGCTCGCGCGAGACACCGCTCCCCGTGGCCGGCCTGGGCTTGATTCGCGTGTCGGTGGGACACGACGACGGCACGTCGCATCTCATTTTGCAGGGACTCACGCGAGTGGAACTGGAGGAATCCGTTCGCACGCGGCCGTATCGCATCCAACGAATCCGGCCGCTGACAACGCCGCCGTGCGACACGGTCGCCGCCGATGCGTTGTTGGCGAAGGTTCGCGAACTCTTGAAAGAGCGCCTCAACCTCGGACTATCCCTGCCACCGCCGTTCATGCCGCAGCCCAAGAAAGGAAAGCCGCAAACGCCGCCTTTCTCGTCGAAAGAAGTCATGAAATACCTTGATGCGATCGCCGACCCCGAGCAGGCGGCCGATCAGGTTTCCATCGCCGTGCTGCAAAACCCCGCGGAGCGGCAGGCGATATTGGAAGCCGTGAATGTTGAAACCCGGTTGCGGAAATTGATCCAGTTTTTGTTGCGCGATATCCGCAGCCAGCGCAAAGGCCGACATGAGTGAACCAACCACGCAACACGGTGAATACACCGGTTTGAACCGCGAAGAAATGCAATCCGCGCTCTTCGCGCAAATGATCCTTCAACAATCGAACATGGCCATGATGCTGTTGGGCAAGGTCCCTGACCCGCAAAGCGGCCAGACGATCCGTGATTTCGAGGCCGCGCGGCTTTTCATTGATCAACTGGAAGTCCTGGAATCGAAGACGAAGGGCAATCTGACGAAACCCGAGGACGCGTTGCTCAAACAAACTTTGATGGCCCTGCGGCTTGCCTTCGTGGAAGCGGTGGAATCACCGAAGCCGGCCCCCAAGAGCGATGCCTCCACAACGCCAGGCGCGGCACAATCTCCGCCGGCGAGTTCCGAAAACAAGACCGCGCCGGTGCAAAGCGCGGACGCGGGGACGGAAGAATCTTCGGGCAAACGGTTCTCGAAAAAGTATTCGAGTTGACCGCAAGCCGTTACTTTTTCTTTGGCTGCTCTTTTTCGGCGGGAGTCGGCGCTGGCGCGGCGTCCCTGGGCTTCAACTTTTCATCCAGAATTTCCACGTTCGCCTCCTGGATGATCCTAGGCATGTATTCCTTCAATTGTTCCTGAACCGCGCGCTGCTTCAACTGCTCCTTCAATTCGTCGGTCACCTTGGCCAGCTCGATTTTTTGCGCCGGGATTTTCTCGGACAACTTGATAATGTGGTAACCGAATTGCGTCGTGATGACGTCGCTGATCTGGTTGGTGTTCAGCGAAAAGGCGGTGGATTCAAGAGCCTGCGCCTCGCGCAACATGCCGCGAGCAAAGGGTCTCAACTCGCCGCCGTCATCTTTTGAACCGGGGGCTTCCGAGAATTCCCTGGCCAGCTTCGCGAAGTCTTCTCCGCCGCGCGCGCGTTTCAAAATCTCATCAATTTGTTTGCGCTTTTCCTGCTTCTTGGCTTCGGGTAACTCCGCGTTCGTGGCGGTGTCCCGCGTGCCGATGAGAATGTGGCTCACGCGGACCATTTCCGGCTGCTCGAAGTCTGATGGGTGTTCTTCGTAATATTTTTTGACCTCGTCGTCGGTGACATTGGTTTTCAATTCACGTTCCAGCACCAGCTTGACGACGCTCTGATCAATGCGTTGCTGCTGCCATTGTTCGCGGGTCATGCCTTGCGCCAGCAATTGCGGTCCCAGCCGCTCCGAGAATTCCTCGTCGGTGATTTGTTCATCGGCCTTGTACTTCGCGAAGGCCTTGTCATAATCTTCCCTTCCCTTGGCCTTGTCCTCGGCCGTCGCCTTGTTGAGAATCAGGCGCATCCCGATCAAATCGTTCAGCACCTGCCGTTCGAGGGTGTTCATGAATTCCGGAGGAATTCTCGCCCCGCGGGCGGTGGCCGCGGCCTTGACCGCGATGCAGGCTGTGTCGAATTCGCTGCGCTTGATTTCGACGCCCTTGCCCTTGGCCACCACTTGATCGCCGAATAATTCGGTGATCTTGGCCGTGGACTTGGAGGTTGAATTGGTGGACGGCGCGGCGGCGCCTCTGGCGTCCCAACCTGTCGCCGCGAGCGCCGCGGCGAGCAATCCGCCGAAAAAAAATCTGGCCGTTTGTATGGTCATGTATTGGATGCCTTTTGAATGGCTAAAGGTTGACTACTTTCACGTTGCTGATGTCGGGGTCCTTCTGCAATTCGTCCAGCACGGCAACGGGCGGTTCGCTGTCCAGGCTCAGCACCGTGAGCGCGTGTCCGCCCGCCACGTCGCGGTTGAGACTCATGTTCCCGATGTTGACCTTGTGTTTGCTCAACAAGGTGCCGATATGGCCGACGATGCCGGGCCGGTCCTTGTTCGTCAGCAGCAACAACGTGCCGCTGATGGGAATTTCCACCGGCGTGCTGAACAACCGCACGATGCGCGGGTTGTTCGGCGAGCCAAAAAACGTGCCGCCCGCGGAAATGACCTTCTCCGATCCGTTAAACGCCTGCACGTGCAGCCACTCATTGAAAGTGACCGGTTCATTTGAGCGCTTCTCTTCCACCGTCAGTCCGAGCGTGGAAGCGATGCTGCGCACGTTGATGTTGTTCAAATCCTTCACCGCCGCGCGCGACAGGAAGCCCTGCAAAATCGCGCGGGTCACCGGGTCTATGTTCGGTAATTCCTGCGCCTTGCCGCCGTAGGTGACGTGCAACCGGTCCACCTGCGCCGGCGCGAGCTGCGCCAGCAACTTGCCCAGCGCCGTGCCAAGCGTCATGTACGGTTTGACTTGCTCGTAAGTTTTCGCGTCAAGGAACGGCAGATTCACCGCGTTGCGCACTTCGCCGGTAAGCAAATACGACGTGATGACCTCGGCCACTTCGATGCCGCATTTTTCCTGGGCCTCCGCCGTACTGGCGCCGAGATGCGGCGTGAGTGTGATGCCCGGGTGCTTCCGAAATGGATGGTCAGCCGGCAGAGGCTCCACAGAAAAAACGTCCAGCGCCGCCGCCGCGACCTTGCCCGCATCCAGCGCAGCCAGCAGGTCCTGCTCGACAACGATTTCGCCGCGCGCGCAATTCACGATGCGCACGCCCGGTTTCATTTTGGAAAAGGCCGTGGCGTTCAACATGCCGCGCGTCAGTTCCGTCACCGGCATGTGGACGGTGATAAAATCCGCGTCGTGATACAAATCATCCAGGTCGGCGGCCATTTCGATTCCGATGGCCCGCGCCCGCTCTTCCGTGAGGAACGGATCGTAGCCCTTGACCCTCATGCCGAAGGCGAGCGCGCGTTTGGCTACTTCGCTGCCGATGCGTCCCATGCCCAGCACGCCCAGGGTTTTCTCCGCCAGTTCGGCACCCTGAAACTGTTTCCGGTCCCACTTGCCCTCGGCCATCGAGGCGTGCGCCTGCGGAACTTTTCGCGCCAGCGCCAGGATCATCGCGAACGACAATTCGGCGGTGGACAAGGTATTGCCGCCGGGCGTGTTCATCACCACCACGCCGCGTTGCGTGGCGGCCTCGACGTCCACGTTGTCCACGCCCACACCGGCGCGGCCCACCACGCGGAGTTTGGGTGCGGCCTCAATGATCTTGCGAGTCACTTTGGTTTCGGAACGCACGACCATCGCCGTCGCGTCCGCGGCGAGCGGCAACAGTTCCGCCTCGGCCAGCCGTTTGGCCAAGACATTCACTTGAAATTCCGAACGTTGCTGCAAGAGTGAAATTCCCTTGGGCGAAATCGGGTCACAGACCAAAATCTTCATAAAAGGAACGCGGAGTGTAGGGAGCGTTGCAAGTCAGGTCAAACAACAATCAAAGACAATCAAGAACACGCGGCGTTTGCGGCGCGGCGGTCGGTTTCGTATTGGCTTCCGGCTCGAGATTTGAGTTCATTCCCTCCAGCCATGATTTTTGTCACGCACCAACCGTGTCCGGCTTTGCGCGAGTTTGTGGATGGGTTCTGGTTCTACGATGGCTACACCCCGGCGCATCGGTTGGAGCGCCTGATGCCGGACGGCACTTTTGAATTGTGCATCAACCTTCGGAACGACGCCCGGCACATTTATGATCTCGAAAAGCATCAGCCTGCGGCCGCTTATCGCCGGGCGTGGCTTTCCGGCACGCACTCGCGGCATATCGTCATAGACGCGACGCCGGATTCCTCGATGATGGGGGTGCATTTCAAACCCGGCGGCGCGGCGGGCGTGCTGAACATGCCGGCGGGAGAAATGGCCGACCGCGTGGTGGAACTGGATTCGATTTGGGGCCACGCAGGTCAGCATCTGCGCGACGCGTTGCTCGAAGCGCCTGCACCAGCGGCGAAGTTCGCGGTGCTGGAGTCGTTCCTTCTGCACGTGGCCAAACGCGCCCGGCCTCGCAGTCCGGCCATCTGCCATTCATTGCGCCGACTGGCCGCCGATCCGGGTATTGCCTCGATAGGAATGATCGCAGATGAACTTGGGTGGAGCCACAAACATTTGATCCAACGGTTCCGCGACGAAGTCGGCCTGACGCCGAAACGATTCTGCCGTATTCAACGTTTCCAGATGGTGCTGCGGGCCATTGAAAAGAAACGCGGGGTGGATTGGGCCGATCTTTCCTGTGCTTGCGGGTATTTCGATCAGGCGCATTTCATCCGCGAGTTTCACGGGTTCTCGGGATTGAATCCATCCGTTTACCTGACGCAACAGGGTGAATACCTCGGCTACGTGCCCGTGAGATAAGCAGGTTAATTTCTTACAATCCAGTCTCCGGCTTCGGTGGCAATCTTGCCAGAACTGAAAGCCATGAACCTCGAATATTTCAACATTGCTGCTGTCGTTGTCGCCGCCTTCTCGACTTTCGTCATTGGCGGACTTTGGTATTCACCGCTGCTGTTTGGCCGCGCCTGGATGCACGAAAATAAATTCACGGACGCCGACGTTGCGCGCAACAGCAAGTTGCGGGCGTTTGGCGGCGCGGCCGCGCTTTCACTGGTGATGTCCGCCAATCTCGCCTGTTTCCTGGCGGACGCGAAAACGACGCTCATGTGGGGCGCGACTGCCGGGGCGCTGGCGGGCGTGGGCTGGGCCGCCGCCGCCATCGCCGTCGTCGCCTTGTTCGAACAAAAATCCTGGACTTACATCGCCATCAATGGCGGCTACCAGATCGTTTCGTTCATCGTGATGGGAGCGATTCTCGGAGGCTGGCGCTGAACTGCAAACTTGATTCACCGTCGCCGAAGCGTTGGTAATGAAACCAGATTTTATGCGAGCCCCCGTTGTTTCCCTCCTTGTGTTCGTTGCATGCATTTCCTTCAGCATGGCGGCCGAAAAGCCGGTCGAACCCCGAATGGCCCTGACGGGTTTGGACCCGGTCGAACTTGTCGCAGGCAAGGGGACGCCGGGTCTGGAGGCGATTTCCGTCGTGCAGGGAAAATACCGCTACCTTTTCGCGAACACCGCGAACCGCGCGGCTTTCCAGAAAGACCCCGAACGCTATGCCGTTCAATTCGGCGGATCGTGCATGAAGATGGGCCCGCTGTCCGGCGGCGGCGCCGCGGACCGTTATTACGTCCACGATCAGCGAATCTATCTGTTCGCTTCAGAAAGCTGCCGCGACCGGTTCAAGGCCGATCCGGAGCGCTTCGTGGACAAAGCAGACTCGCCACCGGCGGGCAGCGAAGCCGAGATAAGGCGCGCTGCAGGGTTGATGGACAAGGCGATTGAAGGCATCGGTGGCGCCGAAGCGCTCAAGAATCTTTCCAGTTACGAGGCGCGGTATCGGATCACGTCACAGATCAACGGCCGAGAGTTCAAGTATTCGCGCGTGGTGGCGATTTCATTTCCGGACACCTATGCGCAACACGACGACTACGGCACGTCGAAGGACGGCTGGGTGCTTCGTCCGGAAGCGGGTTACCTGACCTGGGAACGCGGCGAGCCGGTCGAGAATTCCGTCCGGCAGTACATGATCCGCGAATTTCACCGGCACCCGCTGGCCATCCTGAAAGCCTGGCAACGCGGCGAGGCGAAGGCAGTCGCGTTGGGCGCGGGCAAGGTCGGGGAGACACCGGTCCAACGCGTGGCGGTGGGCATCAACGGTGCGACCAGCACGCTGAGCCTGGAACCGGCGTCAGGGCGGATTCTCCAGATGGCGTATCGCGGCCGCGTCACCGCCGGCATCAGTCAGGTCGAGAAAACCTTCAGCGACTTCCGAAAGGTCGGCGGCGCGCTGTTGCCGTTTCAGGTCGCGACGGCGATTGACGGCAAGCCGCTGACCACGTCACAGGTAATGGTGGAATCCATCCGCGTGAATGAGCCGATGGACGTGGCGTTGCTGGCGCGGCCCAATTGAGGTTCAAACAACTTTTCGGCAGCTCGGAGAACTGAACAACTCACACCGCGGCGGAGACCAGATCACCCACTTCGCGCGTGCCGTAACCCATCTTGCCCGCGGCGAGGGATTTGATCTTCGTGTTGATGATGTTAACCACCGCGCTTTCGATGGCTGCCGCGGCTTTCGTTTCGCCGAGCGAACTGAGCATGAGCCCGGCGGCGTTGATGGCGGCGATTGGGTTGATGACATTCTGGCCGGTGTACTTCGGCGCACTGCCGCCCATCGGCTCGAACATGCTCGTGCCTTCGGGATTGATGTTGCCGCCGGCCGCGACGCCAAGTCCGCCCTGAATCATCGCCGCGAGATCGGTGATGATGTCGCCAAACATGTTGTCGGTGACGATGACGTCGAACCA
>CAZCZP010000015.1:0-6878 GCA_964502895.1 uncultured Bifidobacteriaceae bacterium | reverse complement strand
ATTTGTGCCAGTTGATTTTGAAGCCGAATTTCCGGCCGGCGGCTTCTGCCACCTTGACGCCTTCGGCTGCCACTTCAGGCCCTGTACCGTCGCCGCCAATCACCGCGATGTCGTATGTCTTCATGGTTGGTTTTCCGATTCTCGAACCCGGCGCAGGCTAAGAATGGAAATGGCTTGTCGCAAATGAATTCGCCAATTCGATTGTAGCGTGGACAGGAATGTCCGCGCTACACCGCCGCTGCAATCGCATCGCCCATCTCGCGCGTGCCCACTTTCCGGGTCTTTGGATCGCCCGCTTGGAAAATGTCACCCGTGCGATATCCTGCGGCGATGGCTTTGGCCACGGCGGCTTCAATCGCATCCGCGGCGGTCGTCAGTCCGAAACTGTGGCGCAACATCAACGCTGCGGAGAGAATCTGGGCGATGGGATTGGCGAGATTCTTGCCGGCGATGTCCGGTGCGGTGCCGCCCGCCGGTTCATAAAGGCCGAACGTTTTCTCCGCGCTCGTTTTGCCGAGACTCGCGCTGGGCAACATTCCCAACGAACCGCCCAATGCGGCGGCTTCGTCGCTGAGAATGTCGCCGAAGGTGTTTTCGCAGAGCATCACGTCGAACTGGCCGGGGCGGAGCACGAGTTGCATGGCGCCGTTGTCCACAAACATGTGTTCAAGCGTCACGTCGGGATATTGCCTGCCGAGGCCGGTGACGACTTCGCGCCAGAGCACGCCGTTTTCGAGTACGTTTGCCTTGTCTATGCTCGTGAGTTTCTTGCGCCGCTCCCGCGCGGCTTGAAACGCCACGTGCGCAATGCGCTCGATCTCACCGCTGGTAATAACCATCGTGTCCACCGCCTTGCGATAGCTGCGCGGCTCGGGCGAGGATTCGTGAAGCTCCACCACCTCCTCGGTGTGCTTCGGGCCGAAATACAGTCCCGCCGTCAACTCGCGCACGATGAGCATGTCAATGCCTTCCGGGATCCGCTCCGGGCGCAACGGACAGATACCGGCGAGTTCCGGCAACAGTTTCACGGGGCGCAGATTGGCGAACAGGCCAAACTCCTTGCGCAAACGCAGCAAGGCCGCGCGCTCGGGGCGCTGTTCTTTTGGAATTGTCGGATCGCGGTCGGGCAAACCCACCGAGCCGAACAGGATTGCATCGGAACGTTGGCAGACCTCGAGCGCGATGTCCGGCAGGGCTTTTTTGGCGAAGTCAATCCCCGCCCAGCCCACCGGCGCCTCGGTGATTTCGAGTTTGAAATCGAATTTCTTTTCTGCGGCGCGCAAGACCTTGATGGCTTCGACCATCACTTCCGGGCCGATGCCGTCCCCGGCCAAGGCGGCAATCTTGAAACGTTTTGAACTCATGAGGCCGCGAAAGGTAGCAGGCGACGTCAGTGGCGCAAGCCTCTGGCCTGTGGCGCGCGCGGCTTTTAAGCCGCTTCAATGTCCTTGCCGCTAAACCGATTCGAGCCGCAGTTCATGTCATACGCCGAAGCAGGCTGAAGCCCGCGCTCCTAAAACAAATCGAATTGCCAAACGGCTTGGGGCGTCGAAGAATCCTGAAATCACATGAAACGAACCAACACACTTTTTGTTGTCACGCTGGCCGCCGTGCTCGCAACGACCGCTTTTGCGGAAAACTGGCCGCATTGGCGCGGGCCGAATTTCAACGGTTCGTCCAGCGAAAAAAGTCTGCCCGACAACTTTTCCAAGACTGAGAACATCAAGTGGATCGCCGAACTGCCCGGCCCGTCCGCCGCCACGCCGATCATTTGGGGCGACACAGTCTTCGTAAGTTCCACCGACCAGAAGTCGAAGACGCTCCGCGCCATTGCGTTTGATCGGAAGACCGGAAAGCAGCTTTGGAATGTCGAGGTCGCACCGGGTTTCACCCAGGACAATAACAGCAATTTCGCGTCGCCCTCGCCAACGACCGACGGCACGTTGGTTTATTTCCTCTACGGCACGGGGGATCTTGCGGCATTTGACTTCAAGGGAAAACAAGTCTGGGCGCGGAAGTTGGAGAAAGACTACGGACAGTTTGCCTATCAATGGACCTATGGCGCCAGCCCGACGCTGTTCGACGGGAAATTGTATGTTCAGGTTTTGAACCGCGACACGCCGGTGCATGGCCGCGGACGCAAAGAAGGCCCGGGTGAATCTTATTTGCTCGCGTTGGATCCAAAAACCGGCGCGGAATTGTGGCGGCACGTCCGTCCCAGCGAAGCCGCCGCCGAATCACAGGAAGCGTACAGCACGCCGATACCATTCACACATGACGGCAAGACGGAGATCCTGATCTCTGGCGGCGATTGCCTGAGCGGTCACGACCCCAAGACGGGAAACGAACTCTGGCGTTGGGGGTCGTGGAATCCCAGCAAGATCGGGCATTGGCGGCTGGTGCCCTCGCCGGTAGCCTCGGAACATGCCGCTTTGGTTTGCGCGCCCAAGGGTTCGCCAGTGTTCGCCGTGAAGCACGGGCTCTCGGGCAAACTTGACGACTCGGCACTCCTCTGGAAGAGCGCAGACCGTGAAGTGTCAAGCGACGTCTCCACCCCGCTCTACTACCAGGGGCGATTTTACATCCTGAACGGCGAGAGACAGACCAAGACCATCGCGCGCGTTGATCCGGTGACCGGCAAGCCCGACTGGATCGGCGAACTGGAGCCGCGGGCGAAGATCGAGTCTTCGCCCACGGGGGCAGATGGGAAAATCTATTTCCAAAATTTCAAAGGCGAAGTGATCATCGTCGCCGCGGACAAGGAATTCAAAGTCCTGCGCACTATCCCGATGGGCGACGACGGTGACGACCGGTTGCGCGCGGCCATTCCCGTGTCCGATGGAAATCTCTTCATCCGCACGGGGAGCAAGTTGTACTGCGTGGGTAAGTGAGGGTCTCCCAATCATAATCTTCTTCTTAATCATAATCCCCTGGACCACTGATCGAAGGGGAAAAAGCGATCAAGAAAAAGATTGCGATTACGATTATGAATCGAGATGGCGTGCCGCTACCCTACAAAATTGCCACGTTGCTCTATTGCTTCAACGAGCGCGACGACGTGTTGCTGTTGGAACGCGCACAGGAGCCGAACCGCGGTTACTGGAGTCCTCCCGGTGGTAAACTGCACACGGACGAAGGCGAATCGCCTTACGCGTGCGCCTGCCGCGAAGCGCATGAAGAACTGAGGCTGGCATTACAGCCGACCGACCTGCATTTGACTGGCATCGTCAGCGAACACGGTTATCAGGGCAACGCGCACTGGCTGATGTTCCTGTTCGAGGTGAAGCCGAAGCTGAAAACTTTGCCCGCTAACCATCGCGAAGGAAACTTTCAGTTCTTCCCACGCGAGGCATTGAAAAATCTGAAGCTCCCACAAACGGATTGCGAAAGTATCTGGCCTTGGTTCTGGCAGCATCGCGCAGGGTTCTTTGCGGCGCATTGCCACTGCCATCCGGATGGGCGGAATGAGTGGACGTTGGAAGCCAGTCGAAAGGTCAGCGATGAATGAGGTGTCGAGGGACGCTCTCGGCTTGCATTCTTTTGTTCAATGGGAGCGCTGTTCTTTCGCCCAGCGACCAGGACTTGAGGGGCGAGGCGGCGCGCCAGGTCGCCAGCCGACTTGCTTTGGCGTCGGCCGCAGCCTAAGCTCCGACTGTCGTGAAACAACCATTCATCAACGTCGAAGAAGAGATTGACCGCTTCGTCGGGCGGCGGACGAAGTTGGCGGACGCGCTCTCCACGAAGTACAGCACGAAGGCAGATGCCATCGCCTGGCGCAAAGCTTTCGGCGGCGTGCGGGTGCCGCGTGGCGTGCATCGTTTCAAGACCCATGAGGAAGCCGATCTGTGGTTATGGCGGATGATCGCCCGGCCAACGAGTTAGAACCGCGCGAGCCGACGGTTGAGGACTTGCGGGATTTGTGCCGCGAACTGAACCAGCGCGGCGCCAAGTATGTCGTCGTGGGCGGGTTCGCCATGCGCGCAGCCAATTACAACCGCCGGACGATGGACGTGGATTTGATCGTGGGTGCTGATCCGGAAAACGAAGCGAAGGTGTTTGGTGCCCTCTCCACTCTGCCAGACAACGCTGTACGCGAACTTCAGCCCGGCGAGCTTCAACAATACAACGTCATCCGCGTCGGCGACGAAATCCTCGTGGACTTGATGCGCTCGGCGGGCGGGATTGATTACGCGGAGGCGGCGAAACATGTGGTCGTGCGCGAAGTGGACGGCGTGCCGATTCCGTTTGCCTCGCCGCACTTGCTCTGGCGGATGAAGGCCGTCACGCACCGCGAAAAGGACGCGGGCGATCTGGTGTTTCTCCGTCACTGGTTCGCCCAACGCGGCGAAGAACCGCCAAAAGTCTAGGCGCATCTTGAAGCTGTTTTGCCTTGTTTCAACCCGAACATGGACCAACCCATCATTGACCTCCAAAGCGACGATTACTTCATGGGCGAGGCGTTGCGCCAGGCGGCACGCGCTTATGAGGCGGAGGAAGTGCCGGTGGGCGCCGTGATTGTGCGCGAGGGCCGCATCATTGCGCGCGCCAGCAATCAGGTGGAGTTGCTCAAGGACGCCACGGCCCACGCCGAGATGCTCGCCATCACGCAAGCGGAACAGGCCGTGGGTGACTGGCGGCTGACGGATTGCACGCTTTACGTCACGAAAGAGCCTTGCCCGATGTGCGCCGGGGCGATTGTGCACGTGCGTTTGGCGCGCGTGGTATTCGGCGCGAGCGATGTGAAGGCGGGTGCGGCGGGAAGTGTGATGAATCTGCTACAATTTCCTACTCTCAACCATCGTTGCACGATCACCTCTGGCGTTCGCGAGCCGGAATGCCGCAGGTTGCTCCAGAGTTTTTTTGCCGAGCAACGGGCCAAGAATCAAAACGCGCCCGCCAACGGCAACGCTCCAGACACGCTCAACTGACGGCGACCAGCGAGACTTTCTCGCCCTGATGGTCGCGGGCAATTCCTTGAGCTTTCGGGTCCAGCGTCGGTTTACCGTCCACGAGATATCGGTAATGGTGATGGCCGTGGTTCAAGGGAAGATGAATCTGCCACGCGCCGTCGGGCTGGCGTTTCATCGGGTGCGACGTGGGATGCCAGTCGTTGAAATCGCCGGTGATGAACACTTCCTTCGCCTGCGGAGCAACGCAGACGAAGTTGACCGGCTTGGCCATGTTCTTGGCGGAATAACGATTCGTGGGTATGCGGAAGGAGAGATGCGACAAATGCATGGTTACGACTTGGCCCTTTTCAGTTTTTTCGTGCGCCTACGCGCGATGTAAATGAACAAATGGACAATCCGCTGGCAATCCAAAATGTCAACGTCCGTAAAAAACCCGGACTGTAAGCGTAATGATACGATACCCCAGTTTGCCACTGCCCTGAACGAAGCTTTACGTGAGCGAATGAATTGCGGCATGCTCTGCGTTATGAAATCAACTTTGGTTGGTCTGGTGTTGTTGTGCTTGGCCGCATCGGCGCCGGCAGTTGAGAAAGCGGATTTGGACGCCCGCATTCGCAGGCTGACGTTCAAGTTCACCGAGATGCAGCGCAAGCCGGACAAGCGAATTCCGGTTGATACGCTTCATCAGGCGCGAGGCATGATCCTGCTGGACCGAACGAAAGCAGGTTTTCTTTTTTCCTTCCAAGGTGGCGGCGGTGTGGCCATGACCAGAGATTCAGAGTCGGGGGAGTGGGGGCCTGCGGCATTTCTGGAGGCATCGGAGGCCAGCTTAGGACCGCAGGTTGGCGTTCAACAATCATTCCTCGTGATCCTGCTCATGACCCCGAACGCGACGCGCATGTTGGCCGAGCCAAACTTTGAGTTTGGCGGCGAAGCGCGCGGAACGGCTGGTAACTCCAGCGCTGGAGTGGATGGGACTATTACCACGCACGAGGTGGCCGTGTTGGTTTTCGAGGACCGCAAAGGGCTGTTCGGCGGCGTGGCTCTGAAAGGCGGTGTGCTTTCACCCGATACCGACGCCAATTTCGCCTACTACGGCCAGGCATTGACGATGCGCGATATTCTGTTCGACCGGAAAGTGAAACCAACGGAGTCCGCTGTGCAACTGGCCAAAAAGATTTCCGAGATCAAACCCGCGGCAGCAATCGCAAGCGCACCGCCAACCGCAGCGAAACCGCAAGTGTCGAAATCTGCGCTTGAATCGCCCAAAGCGACCGCCGAAACGAAGCCGAGAACTTTCACTGCGGACGCCCCGTCGCCTGCCAGGCAGGCAGACATGGCCACGGACCAGTTGCGCCTTCTGCTCTCGGAATTGAACGCGAACAACCAGACCAATGCCGTGAAGTATTTGCACGGTTATTTGTCGGCGCAAATCACGAGCCAGCAGACCGCGGATGCGAGCACGACCCTGCTGATCCTGGAGCGCCTTCGTCAACAGCGCACGGCGGAAGCGATCGAGTTGTTGGAAGCGCGACTGGATGGCGCGTTGATCAACCTCAGCGCTGCTGTGGCGGCAACTCCGCCAATCGAACGCGCCTCCAGCCCACTCGACACTCTGCAACGGGCCCGGGAATATCGTGGCGAGTTCCCGCGCCAGACGGGTTATACAAATGTTGACGAAAGTGTCGCACGCGCGTGGCGCTTGCTGAACGGGCAAAAGAATTAGCCGTGTGACGCCTCACCCCGTCCAAACCAAGATTGATCTTTATGCCCAACTACATGATTGCCGATCTCGACGCGATTCCGCCAGTCCGTTGCCCGTGCGGATTTGCAAAACGCGCGTTCGCCGTCCCTGACAATCAGACCGCAACGCTCCATGTCGTGGACATTCAGGAAGATTCACGCACACACTACCATAAGAAGATGACCGAGATTTATCTCGTGCTGGATGGCGAGGGACAAATGGAG
>CAZCZP010000014.1:0-30875 GCA_964502895.1 uncultured Bifidobacteriaceae bacterium | reverse complement strand
AGGCCGACGCGCTTGGGCTTTTCGGCGGCGAAGGTGGTGGGCACATAACGGGCTGCGGACAACGCGAGGGCGGCAGTGGAACCGAGCTTGAGGAATTGGCGGCGATTCATGGCTTCCGTTTAGGCGAAACCAAAGTGCAACACAAGCTCGCGGAGGGACAAATTTTGATGACACGCGGCTTTAACAAACCGGGAGCGCTGGCAACCTTGCCGGCGTGTTCAAAGTTCGATAAAGCAAACTCGCCGGCAAGGATGCCGGCGCTCCCGGTGTCAGAGCGGATTTGTGACGCGACCGAGGAAAAAGCACGCGCCGCTGGGCCGATGTTGAATGCCAAAAAGGAGGGGCGATCCACACGAACTTCGATAGGCTTCGGTTTCTCCCCGGCAAAAGAGGTAACCCTCATCATCACGACTGCTGTAGCGGCGGCGGCCTCAGTTCCCTTCTCATCAAGTTCGAGGAAGGTTTTGTGGAAGACTTCCGAAATCTTGAGGTAGTCATCCGGTTTGCGCGGCGGATCACGGAAACCCGCGGACGCCAGACCGAAAATTCATCACGGGACAATTGCAAATTCCGGCGCGAACCGCAATGATCCAATCATGAACACTTCCCAGTCGTTGCTGGCTTTTCTGTTGGCAGCATTTCTTTCCCCAGCCGTCGCCGAAACCGTCAAGGACCGCGAAGGCGCGGTGCGGAATGACAAGGCGACGTTGGAGGACGACGCTCGCTGGATTTACAACGACTGGCAAAAGGGTTTTGCCGAGGCGAAACGAACGGGCAAGCCGTTGTTGGTGGCGTTGCGCTGCATCCCGTGCCTGGCGTGCGCCGGTATTGACGCGCAGGTGTTGCTCGCGGAAAGCGATCTCACTCCTTTGCTGGACCAGTTCGTATGCGTGCGCGTGATCAACGCCAATGCGCTCGACCTGTCTCTCTTTCAGTTCGATTACGATCTTTCGTTTACGACGATGTTCTTCAACGGCGACGGCACGGTTTATGGCCGTTACGGTTCGTGGCGGCACCAGAAGGATGCGCAGGACAAAACGACTGCGGGATTCAAACGCGCACTCGAAGCTGCGCTCGCAATTCATCGCGGTTATCCCGGCAACAAAAATCTGTTGGCCGGCAAGCAAGGCGTGCCGCTGCCGTACAAGACGCCCGTGGAGATACCGACGCTTTCCGAGAAATACACGCTCGACCTGAATTGGAGCGGCAAGGTCGTGCCGAGCTGCGTGCATTGCCATCAAATCGGCGATGCGTTGCGTCTCACGTATCGCGACAAAGGTCAGGTGATCCCCGACGAATGGATTTATTTCTGGCCCGCGCCGGAAACCCTTGGGTTCACATTGTCCGGCGACCACGTCGCGCGCGTGGAATCCGTGGCGGGCGGCTCGGTCGCGGAGCAGGCAGGATTGCGCGCCGGAGATGATATCATTTCCCTCGGCGGCCAACCGCTTATCTCCATTGCGGATGTGAGTTGGGCGCTGCATCGCGCACCGCCAAGTGGGTCGCTGGCCGCAGCAGTAAAGCGCGGCGAAACAGAGCGGGCATTGAAGCTTACCCTGCCGGAAGGCTGGAGGAAAAAATCCGACATCGCGCGACGGGTGGGAACGTGGCCATTTCGCGGCATGGTCACGGGCGGCCTGGTGTTGGAAGACCTGAGCAACGAGGAACGGAGTCGCCGGAATCTCGGAACTCAAGAGCTGGCGTTTTCGATCAAGCACGTCGGCCAGTACGGCAAACACGCCGCCGCAAAGAATGCCGGCTTCCAGAAGGACGACCTGATTGTGCAAATCGCCGGCCAATCAAAGCGCATGACAGAAAGCGAATTGATTGGCCACCTGCTGCAAAACCATCAAGTGGGAGAAGAAGTCAAAGCCACCGTGCTTCGCGGCAGCGAGCGCGTCGAACTTGAATTGCCGATGCAATGAAAGTGGCAACGAGAGCGGACGACGTGGAACCGCCGATCAAAGCTTCACGATGCGATAAAACCGTTGCGTGCTTGTGGCAGCCGTCTGATCCGTGAACGCTGCCGTCGTTCCGGTCGCGGGCACGGTGGCCAGTGTTGCCCAGGCGTCGTCGAGGTCCGACTTGTATTCAATCCGATAGTCAGTTCCCGGCGTGGCTTGCCAAGTGATGACAGGTTGCCCCAAACCATTCAGGACGATTGAGGCAAGGATGAGATTCACCGGTCCCGAGTTCGGGGCGCCGGGTGTCGGTTCTGAAAGGCTGATGCTGGACGAAGGATCGCCATCTGGTACCCGGCCGCCAGCAGCGTCATCGCCCTCCACGATTCCCTGAAGAAAATCCACGACGGCCGGCTGGCCGTTTTGGATGCGCGACAAGGCGGTGAACCAGGGCCAGCCAATGGCGCTCTGGAGACGAAAGCTCGTATGAATTTCCGCCGGCCCGGTTTCAAAAGTTTCACCATCGGCGAAGATGATCAGAAAACCGTGGGCCGGAACAGTGTAGCCGGGGGGAAATGCCCAGCGCGTCAGGTCAAAGGGATCGTCGCTCAGAAAATGGCCGTCGAGACTAACGGGGAAATCTCCGGTGTTGACGATTTCAATCCAGGATTCGCGGTCTCCAAACCCGTCGGCGATTCCCGTGACGTTGGACGGCAAGACCTCGTTGATTCGCAGCGTGGCAAATTCGGGCAAGGCGGTGCTGACGTTGTTTGTCGTTCCAGGCGTGTAGTTGGCCACCGTGCCTCCTTGAAGTTCCAACAAGCTGGCCATGACGATGTCGCTGCTGCCGGCCGTGGCCTGGTGAACCTCGACCGACAGAACGTTTTCACCGGACACAAGCCCACCGGCGGACAGATTGAACGGGCCGCCGATCGTTGCGTCCGAGACCGTGTTCGTGGACGGAGTCGTGGGTACGATTGAGCCGGCAGGCATGTTGAAGCGGGTGAGTTCCGCGCCGTTGAGATAGAAGACCGCTCCATCGTCAATGACGTGACTCAGGGCAAGTTGCGCGCCAGTTGGCACAACTGGAAGATTGAAACGAGCGCGGAAGTAATAGCTCCATTGGCCGAGCGCCAGCGGCGTAATCATCGGCACCGGCATCGCCGCAGTTTCAACATACAACCCGGCGTTACCCTCCAGCCAGGCGACATCCACAAAACCCGGCTGGGTCCAGGCGCTACCCGTCAACGGGCCGTCCTGGTAATAACGCCAAGGGTGAGTCCAGGACACGAGTTCAAGAAAACCGCTGTAGAACGGCGTGGCTGCCCAATTGCCGACGCGATCGTTGTCGCGCTTCGGGTCAGTAAGCTGGAGCGACGGTCCACCGCCGTTGGCCGCCGTGGGCCAGGGCGAGTCCGCTCGGAAAGTCACGCTGTCGAGCACGAGGTCCTGGGCTGGCGTGGCCCCCGGCTGAATCAATCTGATGGTGTCGCCGCTCGTGTTCAGTGTTCCACTCCAGGTGCCCGCGATGGTCCCGCCCGCGCCCGGGTACGCATTGTTGAAACCGGCGAGGTCGCTCACCAAAAGAAGAAAACCGCGCGGCTGAATCACCGTTCCGTTCGAGAAATCAAACGTCAACGCAGTTCCCGTCAGGCGCAATCCCGTCAAGTCAACAGCCGTGCGGCTGGAGTTGTTGTGCAGTTCGATGAATTGCGCGCCTGGCGCCGACGGCTGATACATGATTTCGTTGATCACTCCGTGGAAGGTGGGTTGCACTTGAACGTTGAAAGTGCGTGCCGCGCTGAGGGCGCCGGGCCCGTTGTCGGTTACGCGCACCGTAATCGGCACCGTGCCGGCACCGAAATCCGGATCAACCTGCCAGGCGAACGCGCCGGTGACCGGATGAACTACCGCTCCGGCGGGTGCGCCCGCATCGAGACTGAAAGTGAGACTCTGCGCCGGCACATCCGTGTCCGACGCCACGGCGGTCAAGGCGAGCGCCTCGCCTTCGGTGACGATCTGATTGGGAATCACCGCCAACGTCGGGCTCTCGTTCTTCTCCGTAACCGCGACGCTGAAAGTCATCGTCTGGCTCAAATTGGGTGGGCTGGTTTCGGTAGCCTTGACCACGAAAATGGCGTCGGACGGACCTTGCAGTTCCGTCGGCGTCCAAGTAATCACGCCGCTTGCGGGATTGATCGCGGCACCCGCGGGCGCGACATCGAAACTGAAGCTGATGGGACTGGGCGGCGAATCGGGGTCGGTGGCCGTGGCCGTAATGGAGAAGAGACTTAACTCCTGCACGGACTGCGCCTGAAGCTGCGCGATCAGCGGCGGGTCATTCACTTCATTGATCGTCACGGAAAAAGATTTGGAATCGGAGAGCGCAGGAGTTCCGTTGTCGGAGACGCGGATGCCGATGTTGACCTGGCCCGGCGCCTGGGACTCGGCAGGCGACCAAGTGAACGTGCCAGAGACGGGATCAATCGCCGCGCCAAGGGGCGCTCCCGGTTCAAGAGAAAAACTGAGCGCGTTGGCCGGCTGGTCGGGATCGGAAGCCGTCGCCTGAAACGTGAACAGCAAACCTTCATTAATCGTTTGCGCGGCCAGATTGCCCAGCGTCGGAGCAAGATTGACCTCGGCTACGCTGACCGACACGTTCACGCTGGCCGTGCGCGGCGGAGAACCGTTGTCCGTGGCGCGGATCGAGAACGTGTAGTTGCCCGGCCCGGCGGCTTCACCCGGCGACCAAGTGAACACGCCGGAAACGGGATGGATGTCCGCTCCGGGCGGCGCATTCAAACCGAGACTGTAGCTGATCGTTTGACCCGCGTCCGGGTCAGTGGCTGAGACGGTAAAACTGATGGGGCTGCCCTCATTCCCGCCCTGCGGAGGTATGGGAACAAAAACCGGCAGGCGATTCGAACTAGCGACGAAATTCGGGGCGCGCGGAGTCGGCGCGTCGAGAAAAACCAAGGCCGCCGCTCCGCCATCGGGGAAGCGTCCGTAGCTAACATCATTGGTCTGCTGGCCGAAAACCACACTGTCAACCAACGTACCGTCCGGCGCGAAAAGACCGATCTCTTCGCCGGCGAGCGCGAGCCGAAAATCCGCGTGAAGATCGGAGCCGGGAACATACTGTCCGGGTTCTTCATCCGCCCAGACCAGGAGGAAACCGCCGGGAGGAATGGTTGCGCCGGCCGGGATGGTGAATTTGGTCGAGTTGGTCAGCACGTCTGTGAGCGTGTAACCAGTCAGGTCCGCGACCTCCGATCCGGCGTTGTAAAGCTCGAACCAGTCGTCGAAATCGCCGTCGCCATCGGCCAGCGTCGTCGTGTTGCCGGCCATAACTTCGTTGATCCTCACGAAGAGCGGCGGCAGGGTGGCGTCGTTGGTGGCGGCGGGAGTGACGTAATAGAACGGGCGCCGATTGCGCGGCTCGCCATCGGGGAAACTTCCCACGCTCCGATTCGCCGGCGGCTGAACATACTCGAGGTAATCCATCACGGCCGCGTCGCTGGGCGAGCCTTGCAGCCGAACCAGAGCCAGCGCCCCATTGGTCGGGTTCAGGCGGAACGACGTGTGCGGAACGCCCGCCACCGATTCGCCGGGTTCACCGTCGGCCCAAACGATCAGAAACTGTTTCGCTCCGATGGAGGTGCCGGCCGGGAACTGCCAGCGCGTCAGGTTTGTGTAGTTATCGGTGAGGTAACAGGCCGAAAGGTCCACCGCGGAGTTACCTGAATTGTAGATTTCGATCCAGGGATCGCGATCGCCGGCATTGTCGGTGAGACCGCTGATCCCGCCCAGGGCGGGATTGGGCAAAACTTCGTTCAGCCAAACGAGCGGAAACGCCGGCAGCGTCTGCCTCGTTGTGTTGGTGCGACCGGGTGTCGCGGCGTTTGGATTGCCAACAGCGGCGGTCGCCCAGTTCCCTACGCGATATTCGTCCTGCGCCGCGTCAACGAGCTGGAGCGACGGGCCGAAGCCGGCGGCGTTGGTCGGCCAGGGCAACTGGCTGTCGTAGGCAACGTCGCTAATAATCAGGTCCTGCGCCGGAGTCGCGCCGGGTTTGATCAACGCAAGATATTCCCCGTCGTTGTTCAACGAGCCGGGAAATTCATCGAACACGGAAATCGTCTGCCCGTACGCGTTCGCGAACGCGGCGCGATCCTTGACCACCAGGAGGTGGGAACTGGGTTGAATGATCGCGCCTTGTGGAAAAGTGTATGCCGCGCCATCCAGGCGGAACGTCGAGAGATCGAACGGCGTGGTGGTCGAGCGGTTGTAGAGTTCGATGAATGATGCATTGGCGATGGCCGGGTCAAACTGAATCTCGTTGATGACGACGTAATCCTGTGGTTGCTGCGGCGTGCCGGTGAAGTGAACGGTGATGGTGTCGGTCGCGCCGGCGATGGCTTTGCCCTGACGGTCGAGTCCAACGAGCGTGAGCAGATTGTTTCCCTGCAACAACGGAATCGTAATCTGAAATCCCGTCTGGCTGATCCAGGTAACAGGATACGGCACGCCGTTGACCAGAATCGTTGCCACTTGAAACGGCGCGATGCCCCCAAGAATCACGGCGGGAGTTGCGTTGGTGAAATCGTTGCCGCTGTTGCTGGTGATGGCGAACATGGCGGCGTTGTTGGCGTTGATCTGCCCGAGGATGTAGCTTCGCCGTTGATTGATGAAGGTGGTGATGGCGGACGGGTCCGACAGGCCGGTGATGTTGTTCGCCAGGAGCGCCGCGCGGCGGGCGTCAATCTGGGGTTGAAAATTCTGCGGCAGCATGGCGCCGTTCACCGCATCAATGTAGCCGCGCCAGAGCATCCGCAGAAAAGTCGGGTTCCCGTACATGCGGTCAATCGCGGGGTCGTGACCATCCCAAAGCCGAGTGGTGGCGCCGTCACCCAGCCCGAAGGTGAAGTCCGTGTCCCAACGCATCAGTCCCCAACGCGCGCCGGGCTGCTTATAGACGTACATGTTCTGGCCCTTGTTGTAGCTCCACATGTCCCAGTCGCCCATGATCCAGCCACAGCCAAAGACCCGCATCCATTGCTCAACGTCCACGAGCTGGAGGAGGTTGGGGACGTAACTGGGACTGGTCGAGTTGGCAGCGGTGACGAGGTCAAACAAATTCGTGAAGTTGTTCGCCGTACCGTCGTTGGGCCGGCGCTGGAAGTTCCAGCGATAGCGCGCCGGCTTGTAAAGGTTGCCAACCGTCAGAAATCGTTCAGCCGTGGCGTTGACGTCGTTGAACGTGGTGTTGTTGTCCTGAAACTCAAACCACAACGCCACTTTGTAGAGGTCGCCTTCCAGCCCGCTCGGAAACCAGGATTCCGCGTAGTCGCTGTCCGGCTGCTCCAGATCTTCCGACACGTTGCGATGCAAACCACCGTTGCGATAGAGGCGAATGTAGTGGGCATGCAGATACGGAACACCGAGCTGTTGGTGGAGCCACGAAGCGAGCCGGCCACGAAGTCCAGTGGCTTCACTGCCGCCGTTGCCGGTGGATGCGAACACGCGCTCGGTCGCTCCCAGCAACCGATCATCTGTCGGCACCGCGACCGCGAAATCACCGCCGCCACCGTGCCATGGACTTCCCTTGTCGCGAAAGCCAACGTTGTAGATGACGCGGTCGTTGTTATAGACGAGGGTCGCGTCGCGCCACGTGTTGTTTAGAGCGGTTGGCGATGCAGTCCGGGCGCTCTCCGTCGCCGCAGTGCTCCAAAGATGGTAATGCGCGAAATTGCCCGAAGGATTTGTGTCGCCCCAACGGATCAAACATTCCTGGGCCGGCGCCAACGCCGGAAACACCGAGGTCACTGCGGCCGCATCAACGGCCTCGACGCGGAACGCGACCAGCGTCGCCGCCGCGCGGCCACTGATGGTCGCGCTGTAAATTCCGTCACCCGCGATGGCGTCGCCGCCGGCGCCATCGTCCCGCATCGCCAGGGTTGTGAGCGTCGCGGACGGATCCACGCGATATCGGAGGTTCACACTCGCCACGCCGTCCGGGTCCGAAACCCGGGAGGTGACGACCACGGCTTGGTTGGCCGACGGCACGGCGGGCGAGTGGTTCACGTCAAAGATGGCGGGGGGAGCGTTGCTGACCCGGCGGCTGTTGGACAATCCCGGTGTGCCAAGATTGGCCGGCAGAGTCATGCGCGCGGGCATTTCGATCCAATTGCCGCGGGTGCGGATCAGAACTTCGGGCCAGCCTTTCAGCCAGCGCACTTTGGCGTTGATGGTGGCCGTTACGTTGGCAGCCAGTCCCGCCGCCAACGGCGTGCGCAGGCTGTTCACTCCGGTGTCGCCATCGCCTCCGGCGCTGACCCGAAGGCACTGCGTCCCGGTTGCCGCACCGCCCACCTGGATGCTCGATGTGCTGTGGTTGCCGTTGATGCTCCAGCCGTTGGTGCCGCTTTCAAAGCCGCCGTTGCTCACCAAGTTCGCGCCGCCCGAGGGAATGATCTCGACATCGTCCACCAGGCATTCGCCCGGCCCTTGCATCAGGATGTGGAGGCGGTCGGGCGGATAGCCGGTGTTGCCGTTGTCCAGGCGGCCGGTGAAGGTGACCTGCGTCCAGGGTGCTTTCTGGGATTCATCGCTGTCAGCCCAACTTGCGGCGCGGAGCGGATCGGCGCGCGGATCAATCAATTCGAGGCTTGAGCCTCTGCCGTCCGCCCACTGACTCCAGCGTCCGCCTTCGCCGTAGGTTGTTTCTGTAGTGACGATGTGGACGAGGTTCGTGATGACAACGCCGAATTCGTTCGTTTCCACAATGGTGTCCGGCATGGCCAGGGCGAGGCGTTCGCCGGCGTCGCTCAATGTTCCGCCGTAATCGCCGACGGTGTTGGCGGTGGAGAGTTGTGCGTGATTGGCGATCAGGCGCGCGGCGTTCTTCGCGACCACAACATAACCACTGGCCGGGATCGTGGTGTTGGCGGGGAATTCGAAATCAACTCCATCCACGAATCTCCAGCCCGCCAGGTTGACGGGCACCGCGCTTCGATTGTGGAGTTCGACGTATTCATCGTCCGTGTTCTCGCTGATCGGGTGAAACATGATTTCGTTGATGACGATGTCTTCGACGCGCCAGGGAGCGTTGCTTGCACCGCGCGTGGCATAGGCAAGTCGCCGAATCACGGGTGCGCCGTCGGGCGTGCGTCCGGACGCGACGCCGTTTTGTTGCGGGCCGAACCGGAGGGCGTCCAGCACGCGCGTTCCATTGGAGCTGATGAGGTAAATGGTTTCGCCGGCGGCGCTCAAGCGGAAGCCGAGTTGGTTTTGGTCGTAGGCGAGGTATGCGCGGGCGGCGAGGGTTGTGCCGTTGGGTATGCGGTAGCGGTTGGTGGCCGGGTCGTCGGTGAGAATACAGCCCGACAGATTTACCGGCTGGGTGCTGTAATTGTAGAGTTCCACGAAATCCACGGCTGGATCATCGGTGTGAGCCAGGAATTCGTTGATGACAATGCCGGCTTGGGGATTGGCGTAAACGGCGTCCGGACCGCCGGGTGATCCACCGATAATTTGGCTCGCAGCCCAGGCGCGCGAATCGTCTTCGCCGTAACTCGGCGCCGCCAGCACCAGCGAATGTCCGGCGCCGTCGGCTGCGGCTGGCCAGCGCGGATTGTCCGAGTAGTTCACTTCCAATCGCGCCGCGTCGCTTTTGTTTCGCAGACGGACAGTACCGGCGTCGTTGGGAAGCGCGTTGGTATCGCCGGGGGCAAGTGCGAACGGTCCGAGGACGTTGGTAATGCCGTAAACGGCTTTTACGTCGTCGGGATTCGTGGCGACGACAGCAAATTCTCCGGCTTGCAGGATGTATCCGTTTGGAAAGACGAAGTCGGTATCGGCGCTTAGACGCCAGCCCGAGAGGTCCTCGAAGATGGATTGGGCGTTGTAGAGTTCAACGTATTCGAGATTTCGCCCGTCGCTGCGCGGGGGCGGATGATACATGATTTCGCTGATGACAATTCCAGTGCGCCGGCTGGATGGCGCGAGGGGTTCTCCGCGTCGTTGCCAGGTGCCGGCGGCGAGGCTGGTGGTGGTCGCCAGATCGCGAAATTGCGCGGTCGCGGGCGTGCCGGTTTTCTCGCTGGCGACGGCGAACCCGAAGAAAATTGTCGCGGGCAGGTTGGCCAGGGTGCGGGTGCCGAGTTGATACCAGGTGATCGCGTCGAGGCTGGCAAAGCCGGTGAGGGTCGTCCCGGTGCGGCGCAATCGCAGCCAGGTCTGCGGGTAGTTCACCGGGAATCCGCCGACCGGTGATGCGGTGGTGGAATTCGCGCCCGCCGGATCGCGGCTTGCAAAGTGGCAACCCAATTGGACCGATGACGCGAACACCGCCGCGAACCGCGCGTTCGCGTCCAGGCTCTCGCGCGCCATCAAGCCGGCCTGCAGGAAAGGGTCGGTGACCGTGACACCGGCGACGCGCACTTGCAGGTCGAAATCTCCGGTGCGTTGCTGAAATGAAAAATGGAATTGATCCGTGGCGCCGCCCGCGCCGGTGCCCGCGCCGGTCACGTCGAATCCTCCGGGGACGGTGACCGAACCGCCCGCCGCTGCGGGCGATCCGATGTCCTGGGGCACGTATCCGACTGCGGTGAAGGAGATGGTGGAATTGGCCAGGATCACATTCGGGGTCGCTGCGCGATCGGCGACGTTGTTGACGGTAATGGTGTAATTAGTTTCGTAGATCAGAGGGCTGGTTGTGAGGGTGATCGTTCGGGTGTCGCCACCAAACGCCGCACCTGAGACTGTGACGCCGCGATTAATGGTGTAGTTGAACGACGTGGTGGCGCTGGGTGGCGCCACCGGTTCGCTGAAGATCAACCGGATGGTCGTTGGGCCAAAGTTCAAGGCGGACACCAGCGTGGGCTTGGTCGTGTCCGCGACGATGGAAAGAATCGCTTCGGTGGAATTGGTGGAGCCCAGGCTGTTGGTCAGGACCACCCGGAATCGGGAATTGTGGTCGGCCAGAGTCACCGGGCCGTAGTTGAGAATCGAGCCGGTTACTCCGGGGATGGGAATGTCGTTGCGAAACCACTGATACGAGACGAGATCAAGGTTCTGCACTTTGATGATGAACTGTGCGATCTGGCCTTCGATGGCAGTCGTGTTGGTTGGTTGCTGCGAAATAATTGGAGGCGTGAATGAGGTCCCAAACGGAAGCAGGTGCGTTCCGGGTATCGGGCCCTCGTCCACGGCGTCAGGACGCAGCCAGCGCACCGCCAGGTTGTCGCCGCCGCCACCCTCCTTCTGAAGCGCAGCGATGTAATAGGCGCGCCCGGCTTCCAGGAAGATCGGCGCGGATTGCTGGTTTGCTTCCTTGGTCCACTCGCGCGAACTGGTCCAACTCGTAACGCGAGCGATCAACTGCTGATTGGCCGGAGTTTCATCCGTGCTGAGCCACAACTCGCCGTTATCGTCCGATGCAATCCAGAAGGTGTAATTGCCCGTCACCGGAGGCACGACGTAACCGTGCATGCGCTGGCCGTAGTTATCCGCCGTATCCACCGGCGCTTCAAAAAAGTTGGAAACAAAATTGGTTGAAGTTGGGTTGTCCGGGTAAATGGCCGCTCCGGTCAGTTCGGAAACCGACGTTCCCGTAATGCCTTGATAGACCTGGCGGAGAATCGAGCCGCCGTGTACGCGCGGGCTTAAGATGAACAACGACGCCAGGATCGTCGCCCATGCGAACGCCGGGGTGATTCGGCGAACGGGCTTCAAGCTTGCGTTGAGAAATCGTTGTAGTAACGAATGAACCTTTTTCCCCCTGTAGATGTTACGCATTGATGCTATTTCAATCTGAAATGCCGCCGCTCAACCTGCCGTTCCAGCTTTCTTGCTGACCAATCAATTACCACAGAATGCTCGAAAAAACGAGCTGTTTATAGTTTTCATACCCCGGAAAAATCCTTGGAACTACCCGGGGAGAATAGAGGTCGCCGTTGCAGTCAACACTCGATACCGGGTGAGTGGCGAGCGTTCGAGAGTCAGAAATCCGTGTTCGGCTCCTTCAAATCCAGTTCCTTGATCCATGCGTTGCGATAACGCACGTCGTGACCTTCGGCCTGGAGCTTCAGGCCGCCGGGTGTATCGGTGATGCCTTTCCCGCCGTCGTTGCCACCATCAATGCCGGAGCGCGGTCCGCCCCAAACCTGATTGATCGGCACGTTCGTGTGGACTTTGATGCCGTTGAAATACATTGAGACCAACGCCTTCTCTGCGAGTTTGCCGTCCTTGAACCGCGCTGCGCGAAACACGATGTCGTAGGCGTTCCATTTGCCGATGCCGTTGTAAGCGTGATACGGCGACTCGGTTTCATTGATCACCGCACCCATGCCGTGCTTGGTTTTGTCGCCGTCGAGCACTTGAATCTCATAACGGTTCTGCAAATAAACGCCGCTGTTGCCGCCGGGTTTCGGAATCAGGAATTCAATGTGCAACCGGAAATCGCGATACGCCTTCTTGGTCACAATGTCCGCCGCGCCGTATTTGCCGCCATCGGCAGCGCGGTCGTCGGTCATAATGGCTGTTCCTTTATCGACTGGATCCTCCACAATTTTCCATTTGATCGGCAGCGAGGATTTGAACCCCGGCCCTTCCCAATAAGTCCATTTCTCGTCGAGCATCGTTTTCGAGCCGTCAATAATGACGTCTGCGCCAGTCTCCGGCTTGGCGCCGACACCGATGCCCTTCTCGGCAGCAATCGCGCCGGGCGAAAGGGTCAGCAGCGGCAGGAGCAGGGTTGCGAGCGGGCGAAGGTTGAGAGTTTTCATGGTGTGCGTTTCGGGCATGAAGCGAGATGTGAGCTTTCCTGTCAAGGGCGGCGTTCGTGCGGCGTTCGTGCGGCGACTGGCGCAGGTTGCTTCTTCGCACCTCGGAGCATGTTTCATCGCGTAAAAATTCTCCGCCACCGCCAGTCGTCCAATCACCCATGTGAGGTGCCCTTGTCACCCTCTCCCCCTCACCCGGAGGGTCAAATGGTCTGGGCCTGGCGCCAATCCTGAAGCTCTGAGCGCATAAGGGCTGTTGACCTTGGCGGGCGATTTGCTATATGCGCAAGTGTATGTGGAACAAACGACTTGGCGAAAAATGAGCGTGATCCTGAAAACGGACAAGTTGCGCGTGGAGTATCCGAACCGCGAATCCCGGCAAGGGAAAAAGGTGGCCTTGAGCGGACTTGATCTGGAGGTCAGCGCGGGCGAAGTGTTCGGTTTTCTCGGACCGAATGGCGCAGGTAAGACCACAACCATGAACGTGCTGCTTGGTTTCTTGCCACCCACGAGCGGCACGGCGAGTTTGTTCGGGATTGATGTTCGCCAACCCATCGCGCGCCAGCGCATCGGCTATCTGCCGGAAAACACCTACTACTACAAATTTCTGACGGCTGAAGAATTGTTGCGCTTTTATGCCCGCATCTTCGGGTTGACTCGAATGGAGGCTGACAAACGGATTGAGGAATTGATCAAGCTCGTTGAATTGGGACACGCCGCGAAGCGCCCGATAAAAAGCTATTCCAAAGGCATGCAACAGCGCGTCGGTCTGGCGCAGGCGCTCATCAACAACCCCGACTTGCTCATTTTCGATGAGCCAACCAGCGGGCTCGATCCCATCGGACGCATGAAGGTGCGCGAGATCATTCAGCGGCTGAAGAACGAAGGCAAAACGGTTTTCTTTTCGTCCCACGAACTGGGGGAAGTGGAAACTGTTTGTGATCGTGTAGCCATCGTCAATCAAGGCGAACTAAAAGTGCAGGGCAGGGTTTCGGATCTGGTGGCGAAGTATCAGGCGAATTTGGAAAAGGTGTTTCTCGACATCATCGGCTATCAGCCACAGCTCGTATCATGAATAAGCTCTTGTCACCCTCTCCCCCCCCACCCCCCTCACCCGGACGGTCAAAACGTGAGGGGGGAAGATCTGTGGGGGGAGAGGGTCAAATTATCTGGGCATTGTCCGGCGTCGTCATCAAGGAACTTTACCGGCGGAAGGATTTTTACGTCCTGCTGGTGTTGACCGCGCTGATTACCATTGCCGCGGGGTCGGTCAATTTTTTCAACGACGCGAAGATTGTCACCTACCTCAGAGGTATTTGTCTTCAGTTGATCTGGATTTCAGCGCTGGTCATTGCCATCGGAACGGCCGCCCGGCAGATCCCGGCAGAACGCGAGCAGCGAACAATTTTCCCATTACTGGCAAAGCCGGTGACGCGGTGGCAGGTCGTTCTTGGAAAATTTTTCGGCTGCTGGTTTGCGTGCGGTCTGGCGCTGTTGGTGTTCTATGCGTTCTTCGTGGTCGTGACTGGTACGCGCGAACATCACTGGCCATTGCTGAATTACTTTCAGGCCATGTGGCTGCAATGGGTGATGCTCGGTGTGGTCATTGCGCTGGTGTTGTTCGGCTCGATCGTTTTCAGCGCGCCGTCGGCCAACGCCACGATTTGTTTTATTGTGGTCGCGGGCATTTTGATGATCGGGCGTCACTTGAATAAAGTTGCGCTTCAACAGTCCGAACCCCTGCAAACGATCATCTATGTGGTCTATTTCCTCATTCCGCACCTGGAATGGTATGACGTGCATGACCTGGTGATTTACGATCTCGGTTTGGTGCCGTGGCTGGATTGCGGGTTGGCGACACTTTACGGCGCGGTTTACGTTTTGTTTCTTTTGTTCGCCGCATGGCTGGCGTTCCGGCGCAAAACCCTGTCGGTTTGATGAAAGCTTCGCCCTATCTGGTTTTAGCCTTGTTGATCACGGTTTGCTTCACGCTGGCTACGACCACGCAACCACGCGCGTTAAATTGGAGCAAACGCGCCCAAGCGGATACTGTATTGAAAGTGCTGTTGGGTGATACGCGGCGCTCGTTCGCCGGTTATTTCTACCGGCAGGCGGATGTCACTTTCCACAGCGGGTATTATCCCTCAATCTTCGATCGGCGTGAAAAAGCTGCCACCGCCGAGGGTCACGACGATCACGATCACGAAGGACAAGGCGAAGATCAGGGGCACGTGCATACGGAGAATTGCAACCACGAACACGAAGCGCACGTTAAGGAAAGAACGGCAGCGCCGGCGCGGGACTGGATCGAGCGGTTCGGCCGGAACTTTGCGCACACGGAGCACACGGAGTTGAGCGGCGAACGGACGCGGGAAATTTTGCCTTGGCTGAAGCTCTCGGCGGATTTGGACCCGCAAAATGTGCAGACGTACACCCTGGCCGCGTTCTGGTTGCGAACACGTCTGAACAAAATTGATGAAGCCGAGCAGTTCCTGCGGGACGGGCTGCGCGCCAATCCGCGCAGTCACGAAATCCTGTTCTCGCTGGGCCAGCTTCTTTACGAGGACCGCAAGGACGCCACGCGCGCGCGGAATTTGTGGGAAACGGGGTTGCGTCGCTGGGCGGAGCAGGAGGCGGGGAAGGAACAACCGAACTACTCCTCGCTGCGCGACATCACGCTGAACCTGGCGAAGTTGGAGGAGGAACAAGGAAATCTCAAGCGCGCGATCGAATGCCTGGAACTCGGGATAAAAGCTTCACCGCACCCCGAGGTGCTGCAAAAGCGGATTGATGAGATGCAATCCAAGCTTGCCCCGCAGCCGTGAGGTCAGCCGGAGAACTTTCGCTGAGAAGCTACTCATTTACCCACCGCCGTAATCTTAACAAATCTTCTGAATCACGTTTGCGCTTGGTCTTGGCCTCGCAGGTTTGTTTAATTGGCGCGAATGAAACGCCCGTCCTCAGTAGCACGTAGCGGGGAGCCGCCCGCGTCGCAGGGCCACACCCGAGAGTCCAGGCCCACGCGGCCCCCGGGGTTACTGCGGAGGGTGGACCGGCAGGCAAAAGTTAACAGGGAAACGAAGGAGACCCGCATCGCCATCAAACTCGATCTCGACGGCCAAGGCAGGTCTTCGATCAAAACCGGCATCCTCTTTTTCGACCACATGCTGACGTTGTTCGCGAAACATGCCGTGGTGAACTTGTCGCTGCGCTGCTCGGGCGATCTGGAAGTGGATGCACACCACACAGTCGAGGACTGCGGGATTGCTCTGGGTCAAGCGTTCAGTCTGGCGCTGGGAGACAAGCGCGGCATTCGCCGTTATGGGACGGGGTTTCACCCGCGCAATCCATTCACAGGTGAAACCTACGTGCCGATGGACGAATGTCTCGCGCGCTGCGTGATTGATTTTAGCGGGCGACCGTACCTTGTGTGGCGGGGCCTGAACGACTTTTCGTATCGGCGCTTGAGCCGGTCCGAACGGAAACAGGATGCGTCCACGGCATTCCGATTCGGGCTGGCCCGGGAGTTTTTCCAAGGGTTTGCCAACGAAGCGCGCTGCAATCTCCACATGGAATTGCTCTACGGCGATGAACCGCATCACATTGTGGAAGCGCTGTTCAAGGCGTTTGCCAAGGCGGTGGACGTTGCTTGCCAGCGGGATCCGCGCATTGCTGGAAGCATTCCTTCAACGAAGGGAAAACTTTAGACGGCGTTGAATAGCAGGCAATTCCACCCCGTCCAAACCATGTCTGACATAGCTCATTCCTCAGCCGACGACAGTACGTTGGTGCGGGCAGCGCAAAACGGTGACATGGGGGCCTTCGAGGAATTGGTCGCCCGTCATCGGGACAAGATTTATGCGCGAGCCTACAGCATGATGCGGAACGAGGAAGAGGCGATTGATCTTTCACAGGAAGCCTGGGTCAAGGCCTGGCAACGGTTGAAGCAGTTCCAGGGCGAGTCGAGTTTCGCCACCTGGATGACGCGCATCGCGATCAACCTGTGCCTCGACCAATTGCGACGGCACAAGCGCCAGCGCGCGGACTCCATCGAAGCGATGGACGAGGAATCCGGCGGCGTCGAACGGCACATGCCGGTCGTGACCGTGAATCCGACCGAGGGCCTTGAGCGCGGAGAATTGCGGCAACGGATTGATGTGGCATTGGGCCAGCTTTCGTATGCGCATCGCACGGTGATCGTGCTGCACGAGTTTGAAGAAATGGAATACAAAGAAATTGCCAAGACGATGGGCTGTTCGATTGGCACGGTGATGTCGCGGCTGTTTTACGCGAGGCGGAAAATGGCGGCGTTGTTGGCGGACTTGAAAAAGCCGGAATGAGATGGCGACATGAAAGAGGAACTGCAATTAAAGCTGCAAGCTTACCTGGACGGCGAATTGCCGGACGGCGAAGCGCGTGACGTGGCGGGCTTGATCGCCCGGGATAACGACGCGCGCGCGCTGGTCGCGGAACTGAAAAACACGCGTGGAGCATTGAAGGCATTCGAATCAGAGATCAAACTGCCGGAGAGCCGCGAGTTTTTTTGGTCCAAGATCGAGCGCGAGATTGGCCGCGCGGATAAACCGCAAGCCGTTGCCGCGCCGCGGGCGGGACTGGCGGCGTTGTTGCGACGCTTTCTGGCGCCCGCCGGCGCGGCGGCGGCGTTGATCATCGCCGCGCTGCTCATCACGCAACAGTCGTCCGGGTTGCCTGGCGCGTCAGAGTCCGAAACTGCCTTCGCCGGCGCCGGGACTTTCACCTATCGGGATTATCCGGCTGGCATGACCCTCGTCTGGCTGTCGTATCCGGCCGAAAACACGTTTGCGGATTTTGGGCCCGGCGATACACTGGACTGACGATGAGATACAAGTTTTCCTGCATGTTCCGGCCAGGCTGGCTCATGGCGCTGCCCTTGTTGATGATGGTGTGGGGTCTGCGCGCAGAAGTCGCTCAAACAGTCGAAGGCACGCAGGCCACGGAGATCGCGGATGGCTCGGAAACGAAGTTTGAAGTTCAACTCATCTGGGCGACGAACGACAAGACGTCACCGAATCCCAAGCACAAACCTGTCGAGCCGGAAATCCGCAAGAAACTGGACGAACTGCCGCTCAAATGGGAAAACTACTTCGAGGTCAACCGCAAACAGTTCAGCGTGGTCAAGGACGGCAAGACCAAACAGCCGTTGAGCGAGAAATGCGCGGTCGAAATCAAGGACCTCCAGGGCCGAAAAGTGGAAGTGACCCTCTTCGACAAGGCTGGCAAAGCTGTTTTTGAACGAAAACAGCCGCTGCCCAAAGGCGAGATCCTGCTCTTGAGCGGAAACGCCCCGGACAAGACAGCTTGGTTTGTCGCCGTAAAGCGCATCGAATAGAAACCAGTTCGAGTTCCGGCGCGGCATAATTCCGCCTCTGGAAAATTCTTCCGCATCGTCACCCGACCTACCCGGTTGGAGGTTCGTGGTTTGGGAATTTCCGGGAGTTGCAAATGGCAAGCCATCGCCACGGAATTTGTCGAGGTGTTCAATCCACGAAACCGCAAAGCTCAAATTCAAGTGTTGCCGGCAACCCGCGCCGAGGCCGAATCGGACAAAATAATTGTTTGATACCAGCGCGGAACTGAATTCTTATCTGGGCGTCGAACGAACGACTGCTAAGCCAAAGTGAAACCAACTGACCTGCGGGGCATCCTCCAATACATTCCGCAATTCCGGGAGCGGACCTTTATCATCAGCGTTGATGGCGCCATCGTCACGGACGAGAATTTTGCCAACATCCTGCTGGATGTCGCCGTCCTGCGCTCGCTGAACATTCGCGTGGTGCTCGTCCATGGGGCGTCGGCGCAGATCAAATCTCTGGGCGGTGAACAGCACGTCAAACCCTCCGACCTGGACGGCAGCGGCATCACGGACGCCGCCACGCTCAAACTGGCGTTGACCGCCGCCAACCGGCTCACCCACGAAATTCTCGAGGGTCTTTCGGCCAATGACCTGCGCGCGGCCTGCACCAACGCCATCATCGCGCACCCCATGGGCATCATCCAGGGCGTGGATCACTTGTTCACCGGCAAAGTCGAGCGCGTGGACGTGGAGCTGCTTCAATCGCTGCTTTCGCAAGGTGTCGTTCCGGTAATTCCGCCGTTGGGCTTCGACGGCGACGGCAAAACGTATCGCGTCAACTCCGACGGGGTGGCGGTCGCGGTCGCGGACGCGCTCAAGGCCAGCAAACTGATCTTCATCACAACGACCGACGGCCTGGTTTGCCAGGGCAAACTCATCCGGCAGATGATTGTTGGCGAACTCGAAGCCTTGCTGGAGAAGAACAAATGCGATTTCTCGGCCGAGACTTTTTCCAAGGCGCAGCACGCTGCCGCCGCCTGTCGCGCCGGCGTCCAGCGCGTCCACGTCATCAATGGGCAGGTGGACGAAGGGCTGCTCGCGGAGGTTTTTTCCAACGAAGGCATCGGCACGCTGGTTTACGCCAACGAGTATCAGCAAATCCGCCCGGCCAAGAAAAAGGACGCGCGCGCGATTCAATTGCTTACCGCCAAGGGCGTGAAAGCCGACGAACTGGTGAAGCGCACGCGCGCCAGCATCGAGAAAAGCCTGGGCGACTATTACATCTTTGAAATTGATAAGAATCCCGTGGCTTGCGTGGCGCTGCACATCTACCCGGAATTCGGCAAGGGCGAGTTGGCTTCCCTTTATGTGAACGCCTCGCACGAAAACCAGGGCATCGGCCGCAAGCTGATTCAGTTCGTCGAGACCAAGGCGCGCGAACTGGGTTTGAACGAACTGCTGGCGCTCTCGACCCAAGCCTTCACTTATTTTCAATCGAAGGGCGGTTTCGTCGAAGGCCGGCCCGATGACCTGCCGCCGGCCCGGCGCGAAAAATACGACCATAGCGGACGCAACTCGAAGGTGCTGGTCAAACGGTTGAAGTAACGGCGCAGTCCGTCAAGATTTCACGCGGCAACGTTTTCCGAACCAGCGCATGATCGAGAAACAACTTCCACGCCGTTCGCGCGTGCTGATTCTGGCCGGCCTGTTGACGCCAATTCTGTTGGTCGCGACCCTGGCGGCGATTCTCTACCGGTCACAGGAACAGTTGGTGGAATCCGCGCAATGGGTTGCTCACGCGCGGGACGTTCAACAGCGGCTCCAGCGCCTCGGCGCGGAGATGGCCAACGCGGAAGCCGCCCAGCGCGGTTTTCTGCTGACCAGTAACGAACTCTACCTCGAGCCCTATCGCGCGGCGCTGGTGAACGTGCCGAAGCACATGGAGGAACTGCGCCGGTTGGTCGCCAGTAATTCCGCGCAGCGCACTAATCTGGCGCGGCTCGAAGTCCATGTCGGGAACAAACTGGAATTCATGCGCGAGAACGTTGCGTTCGCCGAGAGCGGGCGATATCGGGAGGCCGTGGCCTCCGTGCTCACGGGCCGGGGACGCGAAGCGATGGAACACCTGCGACTGGACCTGGCCCGGATGGAACGCGAAGAAATGGCGTTACTGGACGTTCAGCAAAACACGTTGGCCGGACAATTCTCGCGTCACACTCTCGTGGCGACAACTCTCGTCGCGTTGAGCGTTCTCTTCGCCGCCGTAATCCTCTACCTGCTTCGCCGAATGTCCCAAGCACGGGCTTGGGCGAGGATTTGCGCCTGGTCGCGCACCATCGAGTACGAAGGCGAATGGCTTACTTTTGAGCAGTACCTCCAGCGCCGTTTCGATTACCGCATCACTCACGGCATGTCTCCGCAGGTCCTCGACGAAATGGACAAGGAGTCGAAGCGCGACTCTGTCGGCGGTAAATCCTGATGCAGAAGCAAGAAATGAATTCGTGGCGCCGCGCCGTGTGGGTACGGGAACATTCGGCCTGGCCCGCCGTCTTAGCCGCTGAAGAATGCCACAGCTGTCCCAACCGCGCTTTACGGTTTTACAACTCGCGGCCGGCGTATATGGTCGAGTCATGTTCAAGCGGATTGGTCATGCCCTGTTAATCCTCGCGCTCCTGGGTGCGACGGGCACGCATTGGGCGCTGCTCCAATCTGTAGCGTGGACGTCCATGTTTGCCGACAACCTGCGCTCCGAACCCTTCACCGAGGCCCTGAAACGCACCTTTGACGGCAAGCACCCGTGCAGCATCTGCAAGCACGTCGCGGAAGGCAGGAAAGCGGAGAAGAAAAGTGAATTCCCGCCGTGCGTCAAGAAACTCGAATATTTGTCCGAACGCCGGGTCTTCGTCTTTAGTGCCCCGGAAGATTTCCGACTCGTGCCTGAACTCGACGACATCGCACACGTGCTGCCGCACGAGCCGCCCGTCCCTCCTCCCCGCAGTTTTTCCGCCTGACCTTCCTTGATTTGGCTGGGTGCGTCGGACCGGGTCCGACAATCGCGAAATATATTTATATTTCTCCCGTGCGTCCGGTTGGGCGCGCGTAGTTCGCATGGTTCTGCAAAAAATATTCAGGCAGCGCGGCTTCACGCTGATCGAGTTGCTGTTGGTGATTGCCATCATTGCGATTCTGGCCGCGATGATGTTGCCGGCGCTTGGTCGCGCCAAGCAACGCGCTTGGGCCACGTCCTGCCTGAACCACGTCAAGCAAATCGGAGTTGCCACCCGGATGTACGCAGATGACCACGGGGACGCTTTGCCGCAGTCGGCGCATACCGGCCAGTCGTGGGTGAACACGCTCCAGCCTTACTGCAAGGGCACCAATCTTTGGCGTTGTCCTCGCGACACCAACAAGACCCGCCCGTTCAGCTTCGCGATCAACGACTTTCTGCTGCCGCCTGACTCCGGTAACGGCGCCGCGGATTCTTCCAAAATCACCCAAGTGCCCCGACCCGCCGACACCATCTGGCTGGCTGAATGCGCGGACACCTACGCCGGCCATGACCATTTCCATTTCAGCCCCGCGAACGACGGCGATTTTGCCCCGGCGAGTTTCGCCTCGCAAGTCGCCATCCGCCGGCATTTGTCCGGGGCGAATTACCTTTTCGTGGACGGCCACGCTCAACTCCTCAATTGGAACCTTGTTCGATCCGATTTAACCCAAGCCGGTTCCCGTTTCGTGGATCCGGCGGGAAAACCTTGAACACTTCTCTTTAGCTTATCCGAATGAAAAATTCTCTTATCTCCTCACTGGCTGCGTTCGCGTTGACCGCGCTTGCCGAGTCCGCCATTGCGCAAGACCACGGTCATCTAAACATCGGCGCCGTTGGCACGAATCAGAACGACCAGCTTATCTTTGACAACGGCGGGATTTTTGAAACCAGCTACGGTTACATAAAAACGCTTACCTACACGAACGCGTTTCGATACGCGGGCTACTATCAGGGCAACATCACGTTGACTGGGCTGGCTGGAACACCGGCGCACCTCGGCCCGGTGCCCAACGCCGCCGCGCTCGGCTCGCAATTGTTCGCGCAATTGGTTTCGGTGGACGGCCCGCCCGGAGGCGAATTCGCCTTCTGGGAAAATGGAGCGACCACGCCGACGATCAGCCTGACGTGCGGCTCAACCGGCACGAACGTCTGGCGCGCGAGCGAGAACGATGGCTCGCCGGGCACCGATCCTTACGGCCATTTTCACGGACGCCGATTCACCGCCACCAAACCCGGGATTTACACAGTGGGTTTGGGTGCGCTGGACCTTTCCACCAACGGCGCGGGCGGCGGACCGATTCACACACCGTCTGAGGTCTTGAAAATCTATTTTCAGGCCGGAGTGAACCTGGCTTCAGTCGCGCGCACCGGCAACGTTGCGAACGTGACGTTCGGCGGCATGGCCAACTGGGATTTCATGCTGCAATGCTCGACCAACCTGAGTGGCAACGATTGGTTCGATCTCGGTTCAATTCCCGGCGCCGACGCGCTGCAAATCATCAGTGATACGAAAGCGACAAACGGACTGCGCCTGTATCGCGTGCGCGCGGCACCGTCGGTGGGGCCATAGCCCCGGCGTTATTCGACGGGCCGGAGTTTGACGGATCTGACGTTGACCGGTCGCCAGTCGTCTTTGACGGCGTGCGGGCTTAGCCGGATCGAGTTGCCAGATGGAAGTTCCAGTGTGCCGAGCTTCGCAAGCTCGAAACGTCCGTAATGGCCTGGGGCGGGTTCGCGCAATACCCGCCCACCACGGACAGTGCGAGTGCGACGGTCGTAAAAAATAATCTCATCCGCATGACTTAAGGTTTGAAACGGTTGAAATGAACGCCAGAAGGATGATGATTTTCACAATGACACCTGCGGTTTGCCACGCCGGAATCATCAAAGCCCAACTTCCTTCGCAGCACCTTCGCCAATTTTGGCAAAGTGAAGGCGTTTCTTGGCATTCTGGCGGGTAGAGCTTGAAGCTGCCCGCATTTTGTCTCACGGTGCGCAAGTCAGGCTGAGTTCAAACTTTTACTGGATCAATGTTATGAGCGAGAAACGGGATCGGGCCGCCTGGATCAAGGCGAGCGGCGCGCAATGCAACCATCCGGCCGAACGAAAGGACAAACCGCTGCGCTTCGTGCTGCTCGGCGCGCCCGGCGTCGGCAAAGGCACGCAAGCCGAATTGCTGTGCGAGCGGCTGGGCACGTGCCATCTCTCCACGGGCGACGTCTTCCGCGCCGCGCGCTGCCTGACCCCGGAAGAACGCAGTCCCGCCCTGGATGACGCGCTGCATTTCATGCAACGCGGCGACCTCGTGCCGGATACGACCGTGCTCAACCTGGTCCGCGAACGCACGGGCTGCTTGCGTTGCGGCGGCGGTTTCCTGTTGGACGGTTTTCCCCGGACCGTTGCGCAAGCCGAGGCGCTGGGTGATTTGCTCGCCCGGGAAAAAATTAATCTGACCGCCGTGCTCAATTATGACTTGCCGCTCGATAAGGTCGTCGCGCGCCTGAGCGGGCGGCGCACCTGTCCGGGGTGCAAGGCGGTGTTCCACGTCAGTGCGCGTCCGCCCAAAGTGTCCGGCGTATGCGATCACTGCGGCGGCTCGCTTTACCAGCGCGAAGACGACCGGCCCGAGGCCATTCGCACCCGAATGGAAGTTTATGAGAAAAGCACCACGCCATTGATTGACTATTACGAACAGCGCGGATTGTTGATCACGATCGAAGCCGAAGGCAGCCCGGAACAAATCTATAATACCACCATCAGTTTCCTGAACGGCGCCCTGGCGAAACCAGCTTGACCGCTGCCGGCGGCGGGTGAATTCTGGGATCAAACCATCCAAGCCATGAAAATCAAACGCCGCGAATTCCTCAAACAATCGGCCCTCGGCGTCGGCGCAGCCCTGTTGAGCACGCCGCTGCGCGCCGCGGACAAACCCGTCAAACGCTTCGATCCTTTCGAGCCGGTCACGCTCGGCAAGACGAAGGTGAAAACTTCCCGCTTCTGCCTGGGCACCGGAATGCGCGGCGGCAATCGCGAGTCCAACCACACCCGGATGGGCAGGGAAAAATTTGAAGCCCTCATCCGCGAATCAAACGATCGCGGCACCCAGATGTTCGATCTCGCGGACCTTTACGGCACGCACCCCTACGTCATCCCCGCGCTCAAGGGCATCAAGCGGGACAAATACCAGATCGTCACCAAAATCTGGTTTCGCGACGGCGGCATTCCGGAGAAGGACCGCCCCGATGCGAACGTGTGCGTCGAGCGTTTCCTGCGCGAAATCGGCACCGATTACATTGACCTCGTCCTGCTGCACTGCGTCGTCTCGCCCAAATGGCCCGAGGAATTGCGCAAGCAGATGGACCTCATGGCGAAGCTCAAGGACCAGGGCAAAATCCGCGCGCACGGCGCTTCCGTTCATTCCCTTGAAGCGCTGGAAGCCTGCATCACCGAGCCGTGGGTGGATTCCGTTCACGCCCGCATCAATCCCTACGGCATGAGCATGGACGGCCCGGCGGACAAGGTCGCGCCCGTGCTGAAAAAGATTCACGACTCCGGCAAAGGCGTTGTCGGAATGAAACTCGTGGGTGAAGGCCGGCTGCGCAACGATCCGGAAAAACGCGATGAATCCCTCCGCTACGTTCTTGGTCTCGGCTGCGTGGATGTCCTGAACGTCGGTTGTGAAAGCATTGCCGAGGTGGACGACATCACGGAGCGGGTGAGGAAGGTCCAGCAACAGGAGGCGTAACCTGTTGCCCGACGGAAACACTCCGTTAAGCGCCTCTGCCACTAGAGCCGGCTGTATCGAGTCGAGCTTAAGGATGATCTTGCCGCGCCAGCATGGACACTGATCGCCAACTTGCCGGCGACCAGCCACACGCTGCACATTGAATGGCACCGACACGCGCAATCAATCGCAGCTCTCTGCTTTCCTCTGAGGAAAAAGCTTTCCCGAACGACTGCCGTGGGTTATTCCGAAGCGCGGTTGGTGCACCCAGCCGCCGTTGAAACCCAACCGACAAAATCTGGCAACAGAAGGGCAAAAACTAAGAAGCCGCGGCGGCCCTCCGCACCTAACTTCACCGCGATTGATTCGAACTATGAGCACTAAGATTGAAAAACTTCTGGGCGACTCGGCAAAAAGTCTCCTCGAACATACATGCAAAACCATTTCCAAGGATAAACTGCATCTGCCCGGACCGGATTTTGTGGACCGCATATTCATTCCAACGGACCGCAGCCCACAGGTGTTGCGCAGCCTTCAGGGCATGTTCGATCATGGTCGGCTGGGCGGCACTGGCTATTTGTCCATTCTTCCGGTGGACCAGGGCATCGAACACTCGGCGGGCGCCAGCTTCGCGCCGAACCCCGATTATTTCGACCCCGAGAATATCGTGAAGCTCGCCATCGAAGGCGGCTGCAACGCTGTGGCTTCCACGCTGGGCGTGCTCGGAATCGTGGCGCGCAAGTACGCTCACAGGATTCCGTTCATGGTGAAATTGAATCACAACGAGCTGATGACCTGCCCGAACAAATTTGATCAGGTTTATTTCGCGCAAGTCGAACAGGCCTGGAACATGGGCGCGGCAGCCGTCGGAGCGACAATTTATTTCGGCTCACCGGAGTCCACGCGGCAGATCGTTGAGACGAGCGTCGCCTTCAAACGCGCGCATGAACTCGGTTTGGCCACGGTGCTCTGGTGCTACCTCCGTAACAACGCATTCAAGACGAAGGACAAGGATTTCCATGTCAGCGCCGACCTCACCGCGCAGGCAAATCACCTTGGCGTGACCATCGAGGCGGACATCATCAAACAAAAACTCCCCGAGAACAACGGCGGCTACAAAGCCATCGAGAAATACGGCAAGACGCACGAAAGGGTTTACACGGAACTCACGACGGATCATCCGATTGATCTCTGCCGTTACCAGGTCTTGAATTGTTACGCGGGTCGCGCGGGTTTGATCAATTCGGGCGGCGAATCCAAGGGCAAAGGCGATCTCGAAGCCGCGGTAAAAACGGCCGTCATCAACAAGCGCGCTGGCGGCATGGGATTGATCTCCGGCCGCAAGGCGTTCCAGCGTCCGCTCGCGGAAGGCGTTGAATTGCTCAACGCCATCCAGGACGTGTATTTGGACAAAGCGATCACGGTCGCCTGAAGAATCAACCAGCACGCAACCAATGACGGGGCCGCTCCTGCCTTCGGGGCGGCCTCTTCTTTTCCATTCAATCGTCAACGCGCGTCGCCGCCGGTTTCGATTCAGAGAGTCGTCTGGGCGAACAGATCAACAGCAATCCCCCGATCATCACCACCAGGGCACCGGCGGTTAAAGTCCAGGGAACGAATTGCACTTCCGCGATGGACACGCCCCAAATCGTGGCGTTCGTGTGAACCAGCACCGCGATCAATCCGTTGTTCACCGCGTGTACGATCATGCTGCAATAAATCGAACCGCTGCGCCACGCCACGTAGCCTAAAGCCGCACCCAGAAGCAGTGTCGGCAGCAGGCGGTAGATGGACGCGTGCGCCAGGCCAAACAGAAATGCCGAGAGGCCGATCGCCATCCACGGTTTCAACCGCCGCAAACCCGAGAGGATCAATCCGCGGAAGAAAACTTCTTCACACAGTGCCGGTGTGATCGAGAGCGCGAGCAGCACCACCCAGAGCGGCGCGGGATCTTTTCCGAGCAACAAAGCTTCGCGCAATCCCTCCATCAGCGAATCGGGCGGCGGCAACAACCGCAGCGTCAGCCCGGCGACAGCGGTGCCTCCAGAAATACCCACGAGCACCGAACCAACGATGCTCCGCCAATCGGGCACGCGCAGCATGAAAGTGGTTTTGACGGGAAAACGCTTCAGCACGGTCACGACCACGACGGGTAGCAGGAAGAAACCGTACTGCACCGCGAGAATCGAAGTCAGCATGCTTCGCCCCTCCAGCAACAAGCTGCCGTAGAAGGTGGCGACCAGGACGATTGCGAACATGCCGAGCACCAATCCGGGCGTGGGTTGTCCACTCGTGCGCCTTTGACCGGGCAACAGGTGGCGGACGTTGCCCGATCCGCCGAGCAGGATTTCCTCCTTGCCGAACACGCGCGAGGCGAACAACAGCGCCAGCATCGCGTAGGCAAATGCCGCCACCAGGGTCAGGAAAAAAATGTTGAGGTTCAGGTCTTCGAGGAAGAATGATTTGATGAGCAGCGAGAGATTGACCAGCGGAACGAACGCCGTCCACGCGTTCAAGTCCACGCCGGGCATGATCGAGGCGGTCACCGGCACGATGAGCAACGTCAGCGAGGCTGATAAAAAATTTCCGGCGTCCTTGGCATCGCGCGCGAGGGCGGCTACCCCGATGAAGGCCGCGGCCACCGTGCAGGTCAGCAGCATCAGCGAAATCAACACCCCGAACAAAGCGCCCGCATGTATGCCCGGCAAATTGATCGAGGCCGCCACTCGCGTGAACGTGAATCCGAGGCTGACGACGTTTACCAGCGCCGACACCAGGCTGATCGCCCAGACCGTCAGAAATTTTCCCGCCACGATTTCCAGCGGCAACACCGGCGCGCAGAGCAATGTTTGCATCGTTGCGCGGTCTTTTTCGCCGGCAACCAGGTCCACCGCGGCGTACAGCGCGCCCGTCGCCGAGAGCATGATCAGCAGCAACGGCAGCAGCCGCCCAAGGCTGTGGCCAAACATCTTGCCAGGCGTCGCGACACTCTTGGGCCGAACCTCCAGCGCACGGGCGAATCCCGCCGGCAGATTGAGCTTCGCCTGCCGGTTCTCGACGAGTTGCCGGCGAAATGCGGATAATTGTTCGCTCAACCGGCTCCACGCTTTTTCCGATGCCGGTCTGACTGGATCGTAATAGACCGTGACTTTGCCGAGGTCGAGCCGGTCAAGCGCCTCGGCTGTGCCAGGCCAAAGCACGAGGACCGCGTCAGATTCTTTTTGGTCGAGAATTGTTCGGGCCGCGGCAAGGACTTCATCCCTCGATTTCTCATCCGAACTTGCCTCGTCTTCAGAATCTGTTGCCCTCGATGCGGTCGAGCTGTTCGTGGAAACGACTTCCTTCAATTCACCCGTTTCAAACGCGCGTCTCAGTTCCTCAGGAATGTCCTTCCACATTTCCATGTTGATCATGTTGGTCTGGCGGAGAAATTCAGTCACCGCATTCGCCTCGCCCCAGACGGTAACCTGTGAGATGCGTTTGTCCTCGGTCGCTTCATGCGTCTTTTGGATGCGCCCCAGCAACGTGACAACCAATGGGTAGATCAGAATCGGCAGCCCGACCATGACCAGCAAGGTGAGCCGGTCGCGCAATGCCTCCGTGATTTCCTTGCGGAAAATGGTCCAGACAATTTGCAGGCGCATGGTCGTTCAGGCGGATTGAGACGCCGCCGCCCGTGACTCGCGGGCGTATCGGAGGAATGCATCGGTCAAATTGTCGCAACCGGCGCGGGTGAGAATTTCCTGGAGCGTTCCGTGATCGGCGATTCGCCCTTCGTGCAACAGGTAGATGCGGTCGCACAGGCGCTCGGCTTCGCTCATGATGTGAGTGGAGAACAAAACAGCCTTGCCCGCGGCCCGCTCGCGGCGAATCGCCTCATGAATGAACTGTCCGCTGACAACATCCAGGGCCGCGGTCGGTTCGTCGAGCATCAGCACGTCCGGTTGATGCAACAGCGCGCGCGCAATGTTCGCCCGCTGCTTTTGTCCGGAGGAAAGCGTCCGGCAGGGCCGGTCGGCGAACGAATTCATTTCCAGTTCGGCAACGAGCGCCGCGGTGCGCTGGGCCAGATGTTCCCACGCCATGCCGTAGAGCCGGCCAAAGTACCGCAACACTTCGCGCGGTGTGAGCCGTTGGTAAAGTTGCGTGTCGCCGGAGAGAAAGCCGATGCTGCGCTTGGTTTCAAGGGGCTTTTCGCGCACGTCCTCGCCCAGGATGAAAACCTGGCCGGCCGTGGGTGACAGGATGCCAGTCAACATTCTCAGCGTGGTGGTTTTGCCCGCGCCGTTGGGACCAAGCAGACCGACGACCTCGCCAGCGTTGACCTCCAGGCTCACGCCGTCCACCGCCGTGACTGAGGCGAATTGCTTGTGCAACCCTTGGGCGAGGAGCATCGCACTCATAACGGCACGAAATCAAAACACATTGGCAAAAATCTCTGGTCCACCGGCGCGGGATTGGAACAAAAGCGAGAAGACTTGTCAGGCGGATTCTGGCCGCGGATTCTGCCCGCATTGCCTTGGGAGCGCCGGCATCCTTGCCGGCGGATTATCACCAGGGCGACGACACGCCGGCAGGATGCCGGCGCTCCCAGTATCGGTGGACAGTGCTTGCATCACCTCAAGTTGAAGCATAAAGCTTACGCAACGATGCACTGGCTTGACCCGCTCCTACGCATCTGGCCGCATCTCGTCGCTGGCCTGGCTTTCTTTGGCGCGTTGCTCGCCTCCATTCACGCACTCCTGAACAAGCGCGACTCCCGCGCCGCCGTGCTCTGGCTCGGCTTCATCTGGCTGATGCCGCTGGTCGGGCCCATTCTCTATCTCACTCTCGGAGTCAACCGAATCCGCCGGAAAGCGCTTTCGCTGCGAGCGGAAAGTTCCACCGACACGCGCCCACAGATTCCCGAGGACATGGGCGAGCCGGGCAAGCCCGAATCCGGGCATCTTCGCCTGTTGGCGCGCGTGGTGGACCACGTCGCCTCGCGTCCTCTGATTGGAGGCAATCGAATCCAACCGCTCCTCAACGGCGATGAATCTTTTCCGGCCATGCTGGCCGCAATTGAATCGGCAACGACCTCCATCTCGCTAGCCAGTTACATCTTCGATCGCGACCGCACTGGCAAACAATTCGCCGCCGCCCTGGGACGCGCTGTGAAACGGGGCGTCCACGTGCGCGTGCTGATTGATGATGCCGGTGCTCGTTATTCGTGGCCCACAATTTTTCGCGAACTCAAACGTGCTCGTGTGCGGGTCGCGAGATTTTTGCCGACGTTTCCGCTGTGGCATTTCATGACCATGAACCTGCGCAACCATCGCAAGGTGCTCATCGTGGACGGAAAGACCGCGTTCACGGGCGGCATCAACATCCGGCACGGAAACATGCTCAAGGAGAATCCGCGACGGCCGGTGCAGGATTTGCACTTTCGAGTCGAGGGGCCGGTGGTCACACAATTGCAAGAGGCGTTCGTCAACGATTGGGCGTTCACCACGAACGAACCGCTGGAAGGCATGGCGTGGTTTCCCGAACTGGAAAACTCGGGCATCGTCATCGCGCGAGCCATCACGGACGGGCCGGACGAGGACTTCGAAAAACTGCGCTGGATATTGCTCGCCGCCCTTGCGGAGGCACAATCTTCCATCCAAATCGTCACGCCGTATTTTCTCCCTGACCCGGCGCTCACGACGGCGCTGAATCTGGCGGCCATGCGCGGCGTGCGCGTGGACATCATTCTGCCGGCCAAAAGCAATCTGCCATTCGTGGACTGGGCGTCGCACGCGATGTGGTGGCAGGTACTTGAACGCGGCTGCCGTCTATGGCTCACGCCGCCGCCGTTTGATCACTCGAAACTGATGATCGTGGATGGCCATTGGGTTTTGTTCGGGTCAGCCAACTGGGACACGCGAAGTCTGCGGCTTAACTTCGAGTTGAACGTGGAATGTTATGGCCGCGAGTTTGCACACGCGATGGAAGCGGTGGTCCAACAAAAACTCCGTGGCGCCCGCGAAGTCACACTGGCCGAAGTGGACGCCAGACCGGTGCTGGTAAAACTGCGAGATGCGACGGCGAGATTGTTTTCGCC
>CAZCZP010000013.1:17129-31339 GCA_964502895.1 uncultured Bifidobacteriaceae bacterium | reverse complement strand
GCGCTCGCGCAGCGTCGGGAGACCGCGGCTCATGATGTCGAGCGGTTGCTCGGGGACAACTTTGGCCGCCGCTGGGTCGAAGAACGCTTCGATCAGATCAAGCGTGCCGTTGCCGTCGAGGTCGCCATAATACAGGCGCAAGGGGCGCGTGCGATGTTGTTGATATCGCGTGTTGCGGCCCCAATTGCTGGCGACCATGTCCATCCGGCCATCGCCATCGAAGTCACCGGTCGTCACTCCATTCCACCAGCCCACATATTTTGCGAGGCCCAGCTTGTCTGTTGCTTCCGTGAGCCGGCCACTTTCATTGATGAAGATCCGGATCGGCCCCCAGTCGCACGCCAGGACCAAATCAACGTGGCCGTCTCCGTTCAAGTCACCGAACACAGCGCCGTTGACCAAGCCAACGTTCTTGAGCAACTGGCTGTAGTTTTCGTTCAACTGAAACTGGCCCGCGCTGTTCCGATAAATGCGGGAAGACGCCGCTTCAGGATAACGCCCCGGCAACACTCGCCCGCCGACAAACAAATCCAACTGCCCGTCGCGATCAATGTCGCCCAACGCCAGCGGCCCGCTGCTGGACTCGAAAGCTGGAAGATTTGTTCCGAGTGCGACTGCATTCGCAGACGCATCGTAGCGCAGGACCGAGGGAAGATTGGTGGAACTGGCTTCGTAGTTACCAAGCGCAGCGAGGATGGATCGTTGTCGTGAGCCGGTGGTGAGGCCAACAACTCCACCGAGGTCATCCGGTGCCGGAGTGTTAAACGCCGAATCAGACAATCGGCTGAAAGCGCCTTTGCCGTCGTTGCGGTAAACCGCCAGAGTTCCACCGCGGCCGGCACCGACGACCAGATCGTCAAAACCGTCGCCGTCCCAATCAAACCACGCCACGCCCGGCCCGGGTTGGCTGAGCAGCCGGGGCAACAATGGTTGGCGCACGGCGTCATCGAATGGTTCCTCATGGTGGCTGTGCTTGAGGAGTTCGCTTACGTCCTGAAAGACTGGCGCGATCTCAGCCGGCTTCGTCGCGGGAACATCTCGGGCGGAAGCTTCGTCAATCTCGTAAACGGCGTTTGCTTGAAGTCCGGCGAGCCTCGTACTTTTTCCGCTGCGCCAGGTGACCTCGATGCCGAGGTTTGTCGAGGTGCCGGCGGCGAAAACGCGCATGGGATCGTCACCGGATACGTAGCGCCCACCCGAAATTACTTCCTGCGTTTGCGTCACCGGCCCACCGGTCACTTTGATTTTGGCCCCGATGCCTCGGGTGTTCGGCGCTTTTCCTTTCAACCGAACGCCGATTCGCGGCGCGGCGGATTGGTTCTGGTAGAGCAAGGCGGGCGCGTTGAAACAATTGATCACCACGTCGAGATCGCCGTCGTTGTCCAGGTCCGCGACGGCCATGCCGTTGGAAACCTGTTTCGAGTCGAAGCCCCAGTCCACGCCAGTCTCACGGAAGGTCAGATCGCGCTGGTTGTGGAAAGCGACATTCGCGGTGTCCAGGCGTGGATACGCCAGGATTTTCTTGCGCGACTGGCTGACGGAAAGTGGACCCATGCGCGCGAAGCGGTCGCGTGTGTCGAGGTCGTCCATGTCGTAAGCGAAGCCGTTGGGAATCAAAATGTCCTCCCAGCCGTCCAGATCCACGTCCACAAAAGCGCAACCCCAACTCCACTCGGAACCGGCCACGCCGCTGAAATGAGCGATCTCGGCATAGCTGCCATCGCCGCAGGAATGGAGCAGAGTATTGCGCCGGATTTGCGGCTGGTTACCGATCTCGCCGATGCGCCGCGGTTGCGGATGCATCTCGCTCATTTGCGTCATCACGCGCCGATGATCACGGCTGAGCATGTCCACCACGAAAAAATCGTCGTACCCATCCCGGTCGAGGTCGGCGGCGTCAACGCACATCGAGAAATAGCTCGTCTGGCGCTGGGCCAGCGGGTTCAACGCGCGAAACCGGCCCTTGCCATCGTTGATCCAGAAACGGTCAGGCGTGGAGGCATCATTGCAAACGTAAAGGTCGGGAAACCCGTCATTGTTGAAATCGCGAAACAGCGCGGCCAATCCCTGATCCCACGGCGCGTCCGCGAGCGGTTTGCCAGCTTCGTCGAGAAAAGTTCCGTCCGTCCACGACATCGAACGAAATTTTCCGTGACCGTCGTTGAGGTACAACGCACCGGGTTCGCCCAACTCATACATGACTCCGTCAATGATCTTGATGCGCTTGGCGTGCCGGCCAGTCACGACGGGCTTGCCATTCTCCATCCGAAAGGAAAGCGCGCCGCCGCTTCGCAGGAGCGAGGTCACGCCATAATTGGCCACATAGAGATCGAGCGTGCCGTTCCCGTCAATGTCCGCCAACGCCATGGAGGAGCTGCCCAACCGGGAAGTCAGTCCCGCCGCGGCCGTCACGTTGGTAAAACGTCCGCTGCCCTCGTTCAAAAAAAATGCATTCGGTCCGCCCATCGAAGTGACGAGCAAATCCAGACGCGAGTCGCCATTGAGATCGGCGAACACTGCGCCGGTGGAAGTTTGCCCGGGACAATCCACGGCGGTGGATTCGGTGACGTTTGTAAATTTCCAGTTGCCGAGGTTTCGGAAAAGCGCGTTCTTTCCGTTCAGATCGCACAGGTAAATATCGCAAAACCCGTCGCCGTCGTAATCTCCCAAAGCGACGCCCGAACCGTTCAGCAGATTGGCATTGGCCATGATCCGGTCCTCGGAAAGCGTGTTCGTGAAATTCACACCGGTCATTGAGCGGGGGAGAAGCGTGAAGCCGGTTCTTGTGGACGCAGGCGGAGGCAATTTTGCGGCGCGATACCCCTCGCGAGCTTCCCACTGAAGGGCGTCGGCCCGGCAATTCATGCCCCAAATCAAGATTGCGAACCAGAGCCGGCGAGCGGCCCGGAGTTTCCTTTTCAAGGCGTCTGTCTGGAATCGTTTCATCACTGGTCTTTCATTGCCGCTTGGTTTGTCGCGCGAGCCTCTTCATCCAGCGCTCCGGGTTTTAGACTTCGATTTTTGATCGTCGAATGCCCGCAGTTCGTCCACTTCATAAATCCGATTTGCCTTTACGCCGCTGACCACACTCCGCCGGCCGCCGCGCCACGCCACTTCGAGCCGCATCTCGTTGGTGAGACTTCCCGCCGCAAAAACGCGCATCGGTTGATCGCCAGAAAGGTAGCGCCCGCCGCAGATCATTTCCTGGCTTTGCATCGGGACTGCGCCGCCGACCAGCTTGATCTTCGCGCCGATCCCTTGCGTGTTTTGGGGCAGGCCTCTCAAGCGCACGGCCACCCTCGGCGTGGAGGAATCGTTGCGGTAGATCAGCGGAGCAGTGTTGGCGCAATTTATCACCACGTCCATATCCCCATCGCCGTCGAGATCGGCCAACGACATGCCGTGGGACACCTGCCGGGACTCGAACCCCCAAGCCTGGCTCACGTCCTCGAAGGTGAGATCACCCCGATTGCGAAACGCGGCGTTGCGGCTGTCCAAACGCGGATAGAGCGATAACATCTTGCGGGAATCCGCCACACCCGACTGCGGCGGCCTCGCAGCCGCATCCCGGTCCATCACGTCGTATAAACTGCCGGCGGACACCAGTAAGTCTTCGTATCCGTCGAGGTCCACATCGAGAAAGATTGGAGTCCACGACCAGTCCGAGGCGGCAACCCCGCTGAGCCACGCAATCTCAGAGTAAGTGCCGTCGCCGCGATTCCAATAAAGCCCGTTACGCGGCACGTCCTCGCGGATTTCAATCGCTCCTATTCGCCGGGCGGCGGCGGGCATCGAGCTCAATTGGCGAAGACGGCGACCATGGTCGCGGCTTAACATGTCCACCGTGATGAAGTCCAGCCGCCCGTCGCGGTCAATGTCAGCAAAGTCCACCCCCATGGATGCGTAGCTCATGTTGCGCAAAGCCACGCGCGGCATGGCGCGGAACCGGCCGCGACCGTCGTTGAGCCAGGCGCGGTCGGGCGTCTGAAAATCGTTGCAGACATAGATGTCCGGAAAACCGTCCTCGTTGATGTCGCGGATCTGCACCGCCAGGCCAAAGTCCATCGGAGCGGTCGCAATGGGCTGGCCATCTTCGTCGCGAAAACATTCGGCCCAGTTCACCGGCGAGAAATGACCCTTCCCATCGTTGAGATACAGCACGTCCTGCTCGCCCAGCTCGACAAGCTGTCCACCCATGACCTTAAGACGCCGCGCGTGGCGGCCAGTCACCGCCGGCTGGCCATTAACCATGCTGAAGGAGAGCCGCCCGCCTTCGCGCAGAATCGCCTCCAAGCCAAAGTAGGCGACGTACAAGTCCAAGTCTCCGTCGCCGTCCACGTCGCCAAGCGCCATCGAGGTGTTGCCCCCGCGGGAAATCAACCCAGCGTTTTGAGTCGCATTGGTGAATCCGCCATTGCCCAGATTGAGAAAGCAACTGTTCGTGCCGAAAAAGGAATTAACCAGAAGGTCGGACAGGCCATCGCCGTTGATGTCGGCAAAGGTTGCGCCGGTGGATGAATGTCGTTCACAGGCCAAGTCAGTCCCGGCAACATCATTGAAACGCCAGTCTCCCAAATTACGGAAGAGCGCATTCCTGCCACCGCGATTGCAGAAATACAAATCGCACAGACCATCGCCATCGAAGTCACCGGCCGCCACCCCGCCGCCGCTCACCATGTTGTAATGCTTGGCCACGCTCACTTCGGAGATCAAGTTGGTCCAGAGAATTCTGGTTTGCGTCGGCGCGAGCAACGTAAAGCCAGGTTTGCCGGACGCCGGAACGTTCAACGTGGTCCAGCGAAATCCGCTCCCTTCCTCCCACCCCAAAGAATTGGTGACCAGGAGGATTGCCGCCCAACGAGAAAGCACACCAGCCAGGGCCTTTGGGTTGCGATTCAATCTCGTGAATTGGAGCCGGCTGAACATCGTTTGGCAATTGTGATCGGCTCGGCCTCCATTCGGCGGTCTGGCGATCCGCAAAACACCCGCTGGAATGGCAAAGGACCGGAATTTCTTCCGGTCCTTGCCACTATTCGTAACGTAAAACAGGTTACTGCTGAGCCCGGAAGAACTGTTGCGAGTTCGTCGGACCCAAAGTGTAACTGCCCCCCGAAGCGCCTGAGACTGGCGTATATGGACCGTTGACAGCCGGAGCGGACAGTAGCGTCCCGCTATAAGTGATAACAAGGTTGGCGCCACTGCGCCCGATGGCAAGACTTGGTCCGGTGCTGACCTGAGCGCTTTCGGCAGGTCCCGTTCCGGTGGGTGTAAAGGCCGAATCGGTTGTCAGTAGAATCTTGTCCAGCAAGAACCCGTCTTCACGCATCCACATGCTAACAGTGTGAATTCCAGCACTGGGCACATCTACAGTAACACGCGCGGCTGCGTTGTTAGCTCCTACCCAGTTCCACGACAACGTGTTGAACGTGGGAGCACCGGTAATCTGTGTGCCAGGTGCCAAAACCGTATCGTTGATGCCGGCATGCACGGAGTCCCCCGCTCCTGCAGCGATGGGATCCCCGCCGCGCAGCCACAGGTAGTGAAGGCCGGTGGTCACGAATTGGATGCGGAAGTCCAGCCGCGCCAAATTCGGGAAATTTGCATTGCCGGCATTAACACCTGAGTCGGGCAAGACGGAGACATAGCCCGGCCCCGAATTTCCCGACCGGCCCTTGGTGGGAACCCAAACTTTTCCGTCGGTTGCGGTTCGGGCGGAGTAGTAATGCTCCGCTTCAATAACGGTCAATCCAGTGCCGTCCTCCAAGAACGTCAATCCGGGCGCAGTCACTGGCGTCAACACTGCAACTGTCGCGGAGTTTACCGTCCCATTCTCATTCGCGACTGCAACGAAGTATGAACCAACGTCGTCAACGGAGGCGTTGTTGATGGTGACGCTCGAGTTTGTAGCTCCGGCCAGGACTGCTCCGTTCTTAGACCACTGATAAGTCATGGGCTGCGCCGACGTGGCGGTTACGGCGAGAATAATTGTCCCGCCGATCGTGAAATTGACATTCGTAGGCTGAACCGTGATGACTGGCAGGAGCGATGTCGGGTCAACGTAGGCACCGATCAACCCGCTTGTAATGCGCGACACCGTGCCATCCGCGGGGTCTGGTTCGCCCTCGAATTTGAAAGTCGCCTCGACTCGCCCGGAATCAAACTCCTGGTGCCAAAGCTGGAAGGCGTAACGTTGTCCAGCCGTCAGCGAAATGACCGCGTTTCCGCTGGCGTTAGTTGTTGGCCACGGTTCGGGTTCCACGTTATCTGCCGGAACGAGTGGAAGCGCGCCGAAAGGCAATCCCGTTCCATTTATCGCCCGTGAGGATGTCAAAAGCTCGTCAGAACGGTTTTCAAAAGGTCCGCCACCAACGAGGTCTCCCCGGCGCTTGGCGGTATCTCCGCCCGGCCCGGTCCAGATCCGCTGATTTTGCCAGCCAACGTCTGCCCCTATAAGCTTCCGGTTTGCGACGTTCGCGTCCGTGCTCAAGAAGAGGAAGCCGTCATTGTCGGCACACATGAAGAACACGTAGTTGGTCGTCACTGTGGGGATAAAGAATCCGTTCAATCGGGCAACGTAATCAATATTGTTATCGCCAAAGTTCGCGGTTTCGGCCACGGTTAGTGTTGACTCAACATCTGGATCGGCGAAACGAAGCTGATTATCAACCAAGGCTTGGATATTACCGCCACCCATCCACCGTTTATAGCTGAGGATTCCCGCCTGAAACACATTGGCGTACATCGTCGTAGTATTTGGCGTGAGATTGTTGCCAATCAGATCTTTGACGTTATTGATTGTTAACGAATACGTAGCGCCTTCGGTTTGGGTCGTAGTAGAGAGGATAACCGCCACGCGATTGAGCGGGTTGAGCGGATTCTTCGGATCCTCAGTGGCAGCGTCCGCTACAATATCAAAATTCGCATCCGTGACGGTTAACCCGCCGCTGAAGACGTAATTCGCCGGGGTGACGGCTTCGTTGCGCACTGCTTCGGAGAACGTGATTTTCGCCGAGGCAAAACTGTCGCTTGATCTGATCCGGCTGATCTTGGGCGGAATGGGGTCCGAAACCACGGTCAAGGTCGCCACGGAACTGGTCGCGGTGAGAATCCCCGCCGGCGAAGTTCCGGCCGAGGTGACCACCAACTTGAATTGTTTGTTGTTATCTCCGACGCCAGCCGAGAGGATCGTGTAAGTGGCCGTGGTTGCTGCTGGATCAGGCACATTGTTGACGTACCATTGATAGGTAAAAAGCGTTGGGTCGGAATCGCCAGGCACACCGAGCGCGACAGCCTGGAAGTTCACAAGTTGTCCTTCTGAAACCGTTTGGTTCGTCGGTTGCGTCTGGAAGCTGAGGGCATCTGGCCAAATAACACTAAGAAACTGGCCTGGAATCTCAGGATCACCGTTGACTGGGTCTGGGTCAGTCGCCTTCTTCCAAGCAACGCCAGCATTATCGCCGCCGCCACCTTCTTTGAAAAGGTACTGGAAATAATACTTCTGATTCGCAACGAGGTTTATCACGGCATTTCCGTTGACGTCTTTCGTGGGCCAGCTCTGCGCTGGCGACGCCAGCAAGTTGGTGGCAGGAGAGTTCAGAAACTCGTCGGAACGGTTCTGAAATGGGCCGACCCAGACGAAACCGTTTGTTAATAGCACATCGGGGCCGGGGTTCCGACCGCGCCGGTAAACCACATTGGTCGTGCCATCACCGGAAGAGGTTCCACCCACGCCGGTCCAAGTTCGCGCATTCTGCCAACCCTGATCAGCCGCGATGAGCTTGAGGTTGGCCGGTGTGGAATCCGTGCTCAGATAAAAGGAACTGTCATTGTCTGAAGCAACGAAGAAGACGTAGGCCGCTGTCTCTGCGGGGGTGATAAAACCTGTGATTCGCGAACCGTAAGCGTCTTGCGCCGGGTTTCGAGCCCAATACAAAGAACTGAGAAAGGTCACGGAATCAGGCTGGTTGTTGGTGTACTTCGCAGCCGCGAGCAAATTCGCGACCGGGTCACCGCCGATATTATCAAAGTTCTCAACTTTGATGTAACCTGGATACTCAATGTCTGCGGCCCAAGCCGACACGTTCAGCGTTACTGCGGCCGCAACTATCCATGCAGCTTTCATTGGGGTCAGTTTTATCTTCATAAAGAGAGTGAGTCCGCTGTCGCTTTTTTTTCGGGTCGGTTGGATTTAACCAAGAGCCCCAGTGTGGAGCAAGGGGATTTTGGACGGTGACTGCGGGCTTTGTGTCATCAAAATAGATGACACGGACAACCCCGCATACACGCATTGCATGACTTTGGGCCAGCCGTTCATGGCGAATTAACAGCCACTTGGCCCACGCACCCCAGGAACCCAAAACCTCCCCTGATTCAACGCGTAATAGGGTTCATTCGACCCCGAAAACCAACCGCGCTTTGGGCTTTAATTACGCCGGGTACGAGCGGGCATAAGCACTTTGGCTACCTCGCCGGATTGGTTCACGAGAACCTCTTGCGCATCCGCGGGAAGCGCACTCGTCGTCGTTTTGCCACCGGGCCAGCGAATCCAGATTCTTTCCGGCGATTTTGGCGCGGCCAAGACCTGCACCGCACTATCCTGCGACCAATACCCGCATCCAGCGTGAATTTCCCGCAATGGACCGGCTTCTTCCCGAATGAGAAGGCGCATCTGGACACCGATTCCGTCCGGATTGCCGATAGGTCCCTCTACCCGTACCCGCAAACCAGGCATTCCAGACACATTCCGAAACAGCTTTGTTACCGCAGCGTTTTGTGTCACCGCCAAATCTACCCGCCCATCCTGGTCGTAATCCGCCACCGCTGCGCCGCGTTGTTCGCCATAGACCTTGATGCCGGAATGTTCCCCGGGGACGGCCAAAAGTTCTCCCGTCCCATCGCCGCGCAGCAACAATCCGCGGCCCGCGTCGGCCCGCGGCACTTCCGGTTGATTAGCAAAGAAGTTTTGGCCAAGGAAAACGTCCTCATGCCCGTCGCCATCGAAATCAGCGACGTTCACGCCGAAGGCTGGGGCAAATTGAGCTTCGGCGGGCAAAGCCTGCGCCACAAAAGCGTTGGTGCGGTTCAAGAAGACCATGGAGGCGAGCCAATTCGCGCGCACTTCGCTGGTTGGCCCACGATAACCTGCCAGAAGCTCGGCCATGCTCGCTTGACTGTATGCTTTGTGTGTTGGAAATCTCCCCAGTAATTCGGGCAGAGCTTCCGCGACTTTTTCGCGTTTCCCTCGCGGGACGACCATTCTCCGGACCGCGTCGAATTCGGCCTCGATTAAATTGAGCGTCCCGCCACCGGCAAAGTTTCCGTAGTACAACATCAACGGGTGATCCGGAGAGGCTTGGTAAGGCGTGTTCAAACCCCAGTTGCCTGCGACGATATCCAACCGACCATCGCCATCGAGGTCGCCGGTTGTGATTCCGTTCCACCAACCGGTCATTTGGCTGAGCGCCGAGATTTCGGCGACAGAACTCCTCACAGGCGCATCCCACGCGACGAGCCTGCCATGCTGATTGCGAAAAATCCGGATCGGCCCCCATTCGCAAGCCAGAATCAATTCAGGGTAACCATCCGCATCCAAATCACTCCAAACTGCGCCGCTAACCAATCCGATCTTTTCCAGGACGCTTGAATTCTCTCCATCCAGTTGCCAACTTGTTCCGCGACGTCTATAGACATGCGACGAAGCAGCCTCCGGATAGCGACCGGGAATCACTCGCCCGCCGACGAACAACTCCAAGCTTCCATCTCCATCCATATCAGCCATCGCCAGCGGGCCCACGCTGGAAGGCAAGTTGGTCAGGTCGCCTGACGAACTACCCGTGCCGGGTTCGTACTCCCTGACTTGACTCGGCACTTTTTGGCCATCTTCGTAATTCGAGAATCCCACCAAAGCGCGTGTCGGCTTGTCACCTTCGCGCCAACACACAATCCCAGTCTGATCTTGTGGAGATGGCGATTCCCCGGGCGCGTCTGTCTTTCGTTTGAAACTGCCTTTGCCATCGTTGAAAAAAACTGCCAGCCGCCCGCCTTTCCCGCTGCCGATAAGCAGGTCCTCCCAGCCATCGCCGTTCAAATCCGCCCAGGCCAACCCTGGGCCCGATTGGCTGAGCTTGCGGGGCAAACCGGGCTGGCGCTCGAAGTCGTTGAACAGGTTTTCCTGGTGAGAGTGTCCGAGAAGTTGGCTGACATCCTCAAACCGTGGGTGCATTTGCGGCTTGGCTGGCTCGACAAATTCTTCCGCCCGAACCTCGTCAATTTCATAACGCCGATTCGCCGTCACGCCTTTGACTTCGCTGCGTTTTCCATTCCGCCATCGCACCTCCAACGTCATTCGGTCCGTGATTTTGCCGGTCGCGAAGACCAATTCAGGATCAGACCCAGCCATGTAACGACCACCCGAAATCACCTCCTGACTCTGCATCGGGATCGTCGCGCCAAATAGCCTAACCTTCGCGCCGATGCCTTGGGTGTTGGGAGATTTCCCCTTGAGCCGCACGGCGACCCTGGCAGCGACGGTTTCATTGCGATAAATCCCGGCGACCGCGCCGAGATTGTTGACGACCATATCCAAATCGCCATCACCATCCAGATCGCCAACCGCAAGCGCATGATGAACTCCAGCTTGGCCCGTGCCCCAAACTGCGGTGGTTTCTTCAAATTGATAATTGCCGAGGTTGCGAAACGCGACGATCGGCAAGTCCAGCGGTGGATAAAGCCGCGAGTTTTCGAGCTTGGCTTGAATGAACGCTTCGTGCCGAGCCTTGGGATCGGTCATTTGGGCGATCTGCATACGCGCTGGCCGTCGTGCTCGAATTTGCTCCTCCGCATCAAGGTCCTGCGTGTCTTTGGCGTATCCGGCGGCGATGAGCAAGTCCTCATACCCATCGAGGTCCACGTCCAAAAAATGCGGCGACCATGACCAGTCCGAAGCCGCCACGCCGGCGTAATTCGCGATCTCCGCATACGTCCCGTCGCCGCGATCCTGGAAAAGCGTGTTGTGCATGACTTGCGGCCGATTGTCTATCGCTCCGAGAGGCGAGGCCATTGGTGGATGCGCGAACACCTGCCGTTTGCGCAACGACAAATCCCGGCTCAGCATGTCCGCAACGAAAATATCCAGCTTCCCCGAGCGCGTCAGGTCCGCCATGTCCACTCCCATCGAGCTGAAGCTGCCTTCACGAAACATCAACTTGTCTGCCGCGCGAAATCGGCCCTGGCCATCGTTCATCCAGATTCGGTCGGGCGTCCAATAATCGTTGCAGACATAAAGATCCGGATGGCCGTCTCCATTCAAATCCCGGAACGTCGCCGTCAACCCCCAATCCAAAGGAGGACCCGACAGCTTTTTAGCTTCCTCATCCAGGAATTTGCCCTCAGTCCAGGAAATCGGAGTGAACTGTCCCTTACCATCGTTCAAATAGAAAAAGTCAGGTTCGCCATATTCCATTACCTTGCCGTTCATCACGACCAAACGGTTCGTCAGCGATGGTGGAACCGTAAGCTTGCCATTCACCATTCGCAAATCAACCTCGCCGCGGTCGCGGATATCATCCGTCCGGTTGTTCGCGACATAGAGGTCCAGTGTTCCGTTGCCGTCCACGTCCGCCAAGGCCAGCGTCACGCTTCCGAACCGGCTTGCAGTTCCAGACGCGCGTGTCGCATCAGTGAACTTTCCGCTACCGTCGTTCAAAAAGCACGCGACTCCGTTGCCGGTTGTGGCCACCAGCAAATCGAGCCAGGCATCGCCATTGATGTCGGCAAACACGGCCCCGCGGCAGTACTGATTGGAACAGACGATGCCTGATTCCTGCGTCACGTCCTTGAACCGCAGTCCGCCGAGATTTTGAAAAAGCCGGTTGCCGCCGTTCAGGCTGCAAAAATAAACGTCCGGCAATCCATCGTTGTTGAAATCGCCGACCGCCAGGCCCGAGCCGTTATGAAGCACGCGATTGGCCACACCAGCGCGCAAATCGAGAATGTTGGTGAAATTGATCCCGGACTGCTCAGGCGACAACAACATGAAACCCGTTCTCCCTTCGGCAGGCACGTCCAACTCGGCCCATCGAAATCCTTGACCTTCGTGCCATTGCGGGGCCGCGGACGCGGCGAGAATTCCGGAACCTCCCGTCAGGACGTGAAAAAGAATCCGCCATGCTCGCATCATGTTCTTAAGCAGGCGGCGACTCGTGGTGAATTCCATGTGGTGATTTGCAAAACGAGATCCTGCGCCGTGTTCCTGCAATGACGAATTATCGCTCAAGGCTATGAGCCGAAAACCGAACCGCAAGCATTGTTTCAAACTCCACGCCCCAATGCGCCGCGCCGCCCAGCCCGCAAAGTCCGCCCTCAATTCCCTTGCCAGCTTTCTCGCCGCTTTCTAACTTCGTTTCCATGGAACAGTTCAGAGAGTACTTCGCCGTGCTGATGCTTTTCGTCCTAGCGGTCGGCGCGACCGGCGGAATGATCGCGCTTTCGATGCTGCTCGGCAAACGCGGCAAGACCAGCAAGATTAAAGACACCGCCTACGAATGCGGCATGATTCCCGTCGGCAGCGGTAGCACCCGCATGTCCGTAAAATTTTACCTCGTCGCCATGCTCTTCATCCTGTTCGACATCGAGGTTGTCTTCCTCTACCCGTGGGCGGTCATTTACAAAGAGATGTTGCTGGAAAACGCGAACATGATTCTCGGCTCCATGATTTCGTTCCTTGGCATCCTTTTCGTCGGCTACATTTACGCGCTCAAGAAGGGCGCGTTCGATTGGAAGCCGTGAAGCCGCTTACCCGTTGATTCTCACGGTTCAACGCTTCCGCGGTTTAACATCTCAACGATTCGAGAACCCATGATCAAATTCGGCACCAGCGGCTGGCGCGGCATCATCGCGCGTGATTTCACTTTCGACAATGTGCGAATTGCCGCGCAAGGCATCGCCCAATATCTGCGCGCCGAACTTGCCAATCCCGAATCACCACTCTTCGAACGTCCACCCGTCGTCATCATTGGTTGCGACACGCGCTTCCTGGGCAAACAATTTTCGCTGGCGGTCGCCGAGGTTCTCGCCAGCAACGGCCTCGATCCCCTGCTCTGCAATCGCGACACGCCCACGCCCGTCATCGCGCACAACATCCGCGCGCGAAAAGCCATCGGCGGCATCAATATGACCGCGAGCCACAATCCCGCCGAATATCAGGGCCTCAAATTCTCCACCAGCAACGGCGCACCGGCTAATCCTGAAGTCACCAAACGCATCGAACAGAACTGCGCCCAGTTGATGGATCGCGACTGGGGATTCAAAGGCGCGGTCATCGGCACGTATCAATGCAAGACGTTCGATCCTCAACCCGCCTACTTCAAACAGATCAACAAACTCGTGGACTTCGCAACCATCAAGAAGGCGAAGCTCAAAATTGCCGTCGAACTCATGTATGGCACGGGCCGCGGCTACCTCGACACGTTGCTGGAAAAAGCCGGCGCGAAAATCACCGTCTTCCACAACGAACTGAACCCGCTCTTCGGCGGGCATCATCCCGAGCCGGACGCAAACGGCATGGCCGAGGTCAGCAAATTCGTTCGCAGCGGCAAGGCGCAACTCGGCCTGGGCCTGGACGGCGACGCCGACCGTTTCGGCATCGTGGACAAGGACGGCACCTGGCTGACACCGAATCAAATCCTCGCGCTGGCCTTGTATCACTTGAAGAAGAACCGCGGCTGGACGGGCGCGGTCGTGCGGACCGTGCCGACGAGTCATCAGGTGGACGCCGTGGCGAACATGCTCGGTGTGAAAGTCCACGAAACGCCGGTCGGCTTCAAATACATCGGCGCATTGATGGAAAGCGAGCCCATCATCGTGGGCGGCGAAGAATCCGGCGGACTCAGTGTCAAAGGTCACGTGCCGGAAAAAGACGGCATCCTCGCCTGCCTGTCGATGGCGGAGCTGGTGGCCACCGAACGAAAATCTCTGGGCCAGATTCTCAAGCAACTCACCAAACAACTCGGCGAGTTTCACACCGAACGCATCAACATCCCGATCCAGCCCGAGAGCAAGGACGCCATTATGACGAAGCTCAGCGCAGGCGTGGAAAGCATCGGCCCATTCAAGGTCCAGAAATTTATCACCACGGACGGCTTCAAATTCCTCCTACCTGACAATGAATGGGTGGCCTTCCGCGCGAGTGGCACCGAGCCTTTGTTCCGTTG
>CAZCZP010000013.1:9878-17029 GCA_964502895.1 uncultured Bifidobacteriaceae bacterium | reverse complement strand
CTGACAATGAATGGGTGGCCTTCCGCGCGAGTGGCACCGAGCCTTTGTTCCGTTGTTACATCGAAGCGAAATCTGCCGCGCACCTCAAAAAGCTGCGCGACGCCTGCCGTAAGTTGCTCGACACCTGATCAACTTCTGCTCGCGGTCAAGAACCTTGGAAGGCTCGAAAGGCTCGGAATACCTGTTGCACGGGTCTTACGGCCTCGTTACAATACGAGCGTCGTTCGCAACCACCCGGGGCCAACTCGCTCGTATGAAAAAACTTCTCATCACTCTCTGGCTTTCGTTCGTCGTACTGCAACCGCTCACCGGAGTCGCCGCCACGCTGGTCGAGCAATACTGGCCAATGCAAAACGGCGACATCAAGTATTACAACGGACCAGCAGGACAAATCTACATTCGCTTCAGCAACACGGGTTTTTCCAATCCACCTCGCTTCGACATGGCTTTGTACGTTTATGACCCGGATTGGGATGATTACTATGAAGAGTTCAGCGCAACCGTGGGCTACTCGACCGACCGGAATCAGCTAATCGAGTATGGCGCGGATGTGGGGTTTTACGACTACACTTGGAATCCTCCCATCGCGAGCCTGGATGCAACCTCGCTTGCCGACGGTGGGTCGCGAACTTTTCAATCGGTGGTCAAAGCTCCCGGAACGAACATCCCGGTCACAGTCACAATTACCGTAACCTCGGCCGGTACGGTGGTGGTTCCGGCCGGAACCTACAACCAATGCAAGAGCGTTTCAGTCACCGCTAAAATCACCGGCACCTCAACGGTTGTGTCTGCCCAGGCATGGGTTCTCGCGCCAAGGGTTGGGCAGATCAAAGTAGCCGTCGTCAATGAGAGCGGACGGGTGGTTGGTTGGGAATCGTTGACAAGCGGCACCGTCGGCGGAACGGACGTGAAGGATTTTGCCAATCAGATTGCACCCACTCTTGCGATCACATCGCCTACGCCGGGACAGCGGCTCAGTAATGCCGTCGCAACCGTGACCGGAACAGCCAAGGACAATTCCCAAGTAACGGAAGTCTGGTATCAACTTAACGGCGGAACCTGGACGCTCGCGCAAACCGCCAACGGTTGGAGTAACTGGACTGCCGTTGTAAATCTGGTGCCGGGAACAAACATCGTCCGCGCTTACGCGGTGGATTCGATGGAAAACACATCACCGATCCAAAGCAGAACTTTCACCTACGTTTTGACCGGCGTGTTGACGGTCCAAACCACTGGCAAAGGAACGATTGCTCCCAATTACAACGGTCAACTTCTGGAGATCGGCAAACGCTTCACGATGACAGCGACGCCGGCCCTCGGGTTCAACTTCACCAACTGGACGGGCAGCTTGACCACGAACAATCGCGCCCTGTCGTTCATCATGCAATCGAACCTGACGTTCACCGCCAACTTCCTGGATATCCAAAAGCCGACGGTGCTCATCACCAACCCGCCAGTCAACGCGCGGTTGAACAATCCTGTGGTGACTTTCCGAGGCACGGCGAAGGACAACGGCGGCCTGGCACGTGTCGAATATCAGTTGAACGGCGGCCCATTCACGTCCGCTTCGGACACGAGCAACTGGTTTGCAACCGTGACTCTGCGCGCGGGCACGAACGATTTCCGTGTCCGGAGTGTTGATACGAGCGCCAATGAATCGCCGGTGGCTGCCCGCAGCGTGTTCTTTGTCGTGCCCAGTCCCCTGACGTTGATCACGAACGGCAGCGGGCGCATCGCCGGCGCAACCAACGGCCAACTGCTGGAAGTCGGACGACGGTACACTCTGACCGCAACACCGGCCTCCCGACACTTGTTCGCCGGTTGGTCGGGCGACATTTCCTCGCCCGACGCAGTACTCAACTTTTTGATGCGATCAAACCTGGTGTTACAGGCGAACTTCGTCACCAACCCGTTTGTGGGTTTGAAAGGAACCTTCTACGGCTTGTTCTCCGAAACCAACGAGGTGCGGAATCACGATCGCTCAGGCTCGTTCACCTTCACCCTCGCCGAGGCCGGAAGTTACAGCGCCAGCTTCCAGTTGGGTGCGAAAAAACTGCCCGCCACCGGCAAGTTCGACTGGTTGGGCCGGTCGTTCTTGCAGATAAAACCTTCGCTCACCAGTACGGTGACGGTCGCGCTGCAATTGGACGTCACCAACCTCAGCGCTAAAGTGGAGGGCGTCGTCAGCAATCAAGCCTGGGTGTCTCCGCTATTCGGCTATCGCGCGCCAGTGTATCCGATCACAAACTCGTCACCGCAAATGGGTAAGTACACCTTGATCATTCCCGGCAGCAACGACGCGGCAGCGAGTCCGGGTGGGGACAGTTACGGCACGGTCACTGTGAGCAAGTCCGGCGTGTTGACATTGGCCGGCAAATTGGCCGAAGGCACCATCCTGAATCAGTCCATTCCAGTATCCGCCGACGGCTGGTGGGCGCTGTATTCCTCGCTCTACACTGGCAAAGGCTCGTTACATGGCTGGATGACGATTACCAACCTGGACGAGAGCGACATCACCGGCCAACTCAGTTGGATCAAGCCTGCGCTGACAACCTCCAAGTATTATCCCCTCGGCTTCACCAACGAACACGAGGCTGCGGGTTCACTCTACGTCCCAACAACAACCAACCGCGTGGTCAATATCACGAATGGCGTGGTGGAATTTCGGCATGGCAATTTGATTCAACCCATCACGAACAACGTATTGCTCACCACGAACAACAAGATCACCAACCTGAGCAGCAACAAACTCTCGATGACGATCACGCTGACGAGCGGTCTTTTCACCGGGAGCGTGACGGATACCAACACGGGCAAATCGGTTACGTTCAACGGCGCGCTGCTTCAAAAGTTGAACGCCGGATACGGCTTCTTCCTCGGCACCAATCAGAGCGGGTCAGTGCTGTTCGCACCAGGGCCGTAGGGGGTTTGCAGGAAGCTGAGGGAACGAGACAAAGCCAGGACGCCTTTTAACATTCCGGCGGCAACAGGTTGTAACGCCCTGCGGATCGCTCCTACGCGCTCGGCAGTAGCGTTGCTGGAGGCTGCTTAACTTTCAACTCGATGTGCAGTTCTCGCAGTTGTTTAGACTCAACACTGCCGGGAGAGTCGGTCATCAGGCAAACGCCTTTGGCCGTTTTGGGAAAGGCAATCACGTCACGGATGCTTGGTGTGCTGCAAAGAATAGCCAGAAGACGATCAAAACCGAGCGCAATCCCGCCGTGCGGCGGCGCGCCGTATTTGAAAGCTTCCAGCATGTAACCGAAGCGGGCTTTCACCAGTTCGGGTGGAATTTGCAGCACGTCCTCGAACACGGTCTTTTGCACGTCCGGTTGATGGATACGAATCGAGCCACCGCCGAGTTCCGTGCCGTTCACGACAATGTCGTAATGCTGGCCGCGGACTTTCTTCGGATCAGTCTTGAGCAATGGAATATCCTCGGCCACCGGCGCCGTGAACGGATGATGGCTCGAATACCAGCGGTTGTTATCCTTGTCGAAACTGAGCAAGGGAAAATCCACGACCCAAAGAAAATCGAAGCGGTCAGCCGGAACGTTCAGCTTCCCCTGCCCTTTCAACACGTCCGCGCAGTACAGTCGGATCTTGCCGAGGATCTCGCAGGCGGTGAGCCATTGGTCTGCGGCAAACAAGATCAAGTCGCCTTCTTCGATCTTGAGCTTCGCAATGAGCGCCTGTTTCTCCGCGTCGTTGAAGAATTTCACGATGGGCGATTTCCATGCCGATAGTGGAGCAGGCTTCCAGCCTGCTTCTGTTTTCTCTGTTGAACCAGGCAGGCTGGAAGCCTGCCCCACTTCGGATTCGACCTTGATGAACGCGAGACCTTTCGCGCCGAAACTCTTGGCCGTATTCGTCATTTCCTCGATCTGGCCTTGCGTCGCGCAAGCCATGCCTTTCACGTTGACAGCTTTCACGACCCCACCACTCGCAATCGCGCCACTAAACACCTTGAAGGTGCTGCTGCGAAACTCTTCGGTAAAATCCACCAACTCCATGCCGAAGCGCGTGTCCGGCTTGTCAATGCCGTAACGGTTGATCGCTTCCTTGAAAGTCATCCGCTTGAACGGAGTGGGAATGTCCACGTTCAACGCCACTTTCCAAACGCGCTTTAGCAAACCTTCAATCAGCGCGTAAATGTCTTCGCGCTCAATGAACGACATTTCGATGTCCACCTGGGTGAATTCAAGCTGCCGGTCTGCGCGCTGGTCCTCATCGCGGAAACAGCGAGCGAGTTGATAGTATTTCTCAACACCTGCGACCATCAGGATTTGCTTGAACTGCTGCGGCGATTGCGGCAGCGCGTAAAACGTTCCCGGCTCGCGGCGATTCGGCACGATGAATTCTCGCGCGCCTTCCGGCGTGGATTTGAAGAGGATGGGCGTCTCCACTTCGAGAAAACCTTGTTCGTCAAAGAACACACGCGCCGCGGTGGCAACCTTGCTTCGCAGACGAAGATTGCGCGCGATCTCAGGCCGGCGCAGATCAAGGAAACGATACTTGAGGCGCAGTTCCTCGTTCACTTTGCTGGCGGCCTCCGGATCGTCCACGGGGAATGGCAGCACTTCCGCTACGTTCAGCACTTCGAGTGATTTCGCCATCACTTCGACTTCGCCGGTGGGGATTTTCGTATTGTTCGTGCCCTCCGGGCGCTGGCGCACTTTGCCGGTCACGGCCACAACCCATTCGCTGCGCAACTGCTCGGCCCGGTGAAAAAGTTCCGACGGCAAATCCGACGGATCGAAAACGGTCTGGGTGCGGCCTTCGCGGTCGCGGACGTCAATAAAAATCAGCCCGCCGAGGTCGCGACGGGAATGAACCCAGCCGGTCAAAGTCACCGTTTGTCCGATGTGTGCCGGTCGCAGTTCGTTGCAGTGATGCGTTCGTTTCATTTACAGATTTCGCCAAAGCGAACGCGGAGGATGGCGATGAAAGTGCCGGAATTCAAAGAGATTTTTGTGCCGGACGAGTTTGTCTTCGCCGTGGTGGCCGGGCTTCACATCGCCGGCGGGCTGTTTTCGGGCAACGGAATTCTGAAGAACAAATGGCCCGCCACGCGGAGATTCCAGACCCAGGCCTGTTGCAGTTCGGGCGTCAGGAACAAATAGATGACGGCGCCCGCGGCAATGTAAGGACCATATGGCAGACGCGACGACCACTCGCGACGGCCCATCAGAATCAAACTCACACCAACGAGCGAGCCAATGAGCGAACTCGCCAGGAGCGAGAAAACCACCGCCGGCCAGCCGAGAAACGCGCCTATGGCCGCCATAAATTTCACATCGCCAAAGCCCATCGCTTCGCGCGGTAGAGTGATTTCGCCGCAAGCCGCCTCCATGTGCGGCACCTGTTCTGGATTCAACTCCTCGTCGCCAATCAACAGCCGCCTCGGCGAAAGCCGCACCGTGACATCCTTGTAACACCGATCAATAAGTTCGAGCGTGCTCGCGTGCATGACGATGACATCCGACTGCCGATAAAAAAGTTCCTCGTAGGGAATATCCTTGTCCGGCAGATGGACCGCTGTTTCTGAGAAAAGAATCCTGGTATTCTCCGGCAATTCCACTCGCTGACGTCCGAACAACAGTTTACCCAGCCGCAGAATGCCGTAGATGACTCCCGCCCCCACGAGGATTCCCAGGACGGCGCGAATCATGGCGGTGGTCAGGGACTCCGCCCGATGCAGCGCGGGCACGAACACCGAACACGCGAAACCAACGACGATTCCGCCGATGGTGATCTCGTCGGGAATGATGAAGTGCTCGAAATCTATGAACGTCGCCGCGATCATCCCGGCCAGAAAAAGTGAATACACCAGCGCGAGTGCAGCCGACTGTTTCCCGAAAACCAGCCAGCATGACAGGAAGGCAATACCCGTCAGCAACTCCACCAGGAAATAGCGCGGCGAAATCGGAGCCCCACAATTCTTGCATTTGCCACCCAGCGACAGCCAGGTCGCGAGCGGGACGTTCAAAAACCACGGGATGGAATACTTGCAGTTCGGGCAATGTGATGGCGGCGAAACCACGCTCATACCCAGCGGCATCCGGTGAATGCAAACATTCAGGAAGCTGCCCACGATGCAGCCCAGCATGAAGAACACCAGCGACCAGAAGTGAAACGGCACCGGCGACCAGTTGCGTGGATCGAATATCGCGTCAAGACCCATAGACATTTTCCGTCAAAGCTTTCCGCATCACTCCAACTGGCGCGGGCTTACCGCTCCAGATTTCCAGCGCCTTGGCGCCCTGATAAAGCAACATTCCCAATCCGTTGGCCGTGCGGCAGCCAACGGATTTGGCCGCGTGCAACAGCGGAGTTTCCGCCGGTCGGTAAATCATGTCGTAAACCGCCCGCGCCTGCCGCAGGGAAAACTGCTTCACGTCCACCGGCAAGGAATCGCCCGCTGACAAGCCCACCGACGTGGCGTTCATCGCGAGGTCAACTTCTCCGCGCGGATAGTCGAGCTGAACCTTCACGGTTGGATGACGCCGCCGAATCTCTGCCGCCACGGTCGCCGCCTTGGACGGGGTGCGGTTGATCAGGAATAATTCCCCGACATTTTCCGAGGCAAATTTGAGCGCCGCCACCCGCCCGGCCCCGCCCGCGCCGAGAAGTAGAACCCGCGCACCGGCCAGTTCCAACTCCAGATCCTCGCGCAACGAACGCACGATGGCGTCCGCGTCCGTGTTGTAACCTCGCGCGCGGACTTTCTCCGGGGCGGCTTCATCAAATTGCGCCAGGGGCATCCAGGTTCCGTTTTTGTCGCGGCCCTCGAATTGAACGGTGTTCACAGCGCTCCACAATTTCGCGGAATCATCAAGGATGTCCACCATGTCCACGGCCAGCAATTTGTGAGGCACTGTGAGGTTCACGCCAATAAACTGCATGGTCTTTGCGCCCGCGAGGGCCGTGCGCAATTCCTCGGGGCGGACTTCAAAGGCCAGATAGCGCCAGTTCAAATCCAACGTGGCGATGCCGGCGTTCTGCATCGCGGGTGACGCGGAATGTTTGACCGGAAAGCCAAAGACCGCGCAGTAACGAGTACGCGCGTCCAGCGGCTTGGGGAACGGCTCCGACACGCGGTGGTTATAGGCGGCGAACGCGAAAGTTCAAAGTGCAAAGTGCAACGGCAT
>CAZCZP010000013.1:0-9778 GCA_964502895.1 uncultured Bifidobacteriaceae bacterium | reverse complement strand
AAATCAAAGAGCGACTTCACAACGGCTTTCGGCCTTTCACACTCCGCTTGTCGGACGGGCGCGAGTTCACAGTTCCGCACCGCGATTTTATCGCCGTCACACCGCGCGTGGTAGTGGTCATTGACGAAAAGGAAATCTCTCACGTGATCAATCCACTTCATATCGCTTCCATCAACGAGGCAACGCGTAAAGAGTAGCATCCTCGTGCCCCATCATTTGTTCGTAACGAATCACGAGAGAGAAGGCATTACTAAACTCGGGCGGCTTCTGGATTGTACAGCCGGCATCAAGTGTCAGAATCCGCTGGCCTTGCTCAATCCCATCGTGCTTAACATTGCCTGGTAATGCGCCGGCCACCAATTCAATTGACCCTCCGGCGAACGCTCATTTCCGCCCTCGCCCTGGTAACGGGTTCACTTTGTGGTGTCGAACCAGCGCCGGACTTCGCCGCGAGGTTCGTGGCGGTTCCGCCATGCGCGCCACTCGTCGCTACCGCGAAAACCAACCAGATTCCGCTCGACCAGATTGATTCACCCACGCCAGGCGACTCACTCAACCCGGGCGATTCGGTTACCGCGCTCGTCACATTTCGGGAGAAAGGCGCGCGGCTGACCCAGTGGCTCGTTCACGTGCAAGTCGTGCCGCCCCGGGTGGATGAACTGCCGGACAAACCATCCGCGCCAATGGTCATGCACACCAGCACGGGCAATAAATTGGAATTCACCTCTTCACCTGCAATCGTAAGCTTGCGAACGCTCGGTCCATTTGCCGAACCCGGTGCGAAACGAAGATCGCCCAAGGTCGAGGACAAAAGCGCGCGCTTCGGTCTGAATCAGGATTTTCTGGGCCTCGGCCTGGACAAAGCCGCCGCCATCGCCATGCGATTCCGAAAAAACAAACCCGCCGAACTAAAAGGCGGATTCTCCTTCGGCCCCAACCCGTTCAGTGAATCCGAGGTCGCGGCTGGCCGGAAACTCGCCGACGCGTTGCACATTACCGCTGACGAAGAACGCGCCCTTGCGGGAACCGGGCCGGCACTCGTCTCCTACTTCGGCATCGTTCAGCGCACCTCAGGACTCGAAGACATCCTGTTCAAGATTCTGGATATGCCATCTCTCTGGTCAATCATGCGGCGCGGCGGCATCAACACTCACTTCCAGACGCGGAGCGAACACATCTCCCCCGCCAGGGGCGCCGATTGGGGATTACCCGAAGCGCAACCCGTGCATTACTTGCCGATGGTGCTCGAACTTAACAATCAGCCAGCGTTGAACCTTACCTTCGTCGTGACCGCTCCTCAACCTCCGTTGCTGACGTGTGGCGGAATCGTCGGGATGCTGGCCGAACCACCAGGCGACAAGGAAAATTATTTGACCCTCCGGATCGTCAGCGCTCGGAAGTCTGCGGGCCGATGATTTTTTTGCGACGCGGAGGCGAGCGATTACCGCTTGGCCGCCCAATCACTTTACCGCTTCAAGGAGTGCGCCGAGGCAACGCTCATTTTCCGCGGGAGTTCCCACGGTGATTCGCACCCACTCAGCCAACTGATATCCACCCATCGGGCGCACGATCACACCGCGCTTCTGCATCGCCTCGAACACTCGCTGGCCCTCGCCCACGCGAACCAGAACAAAATTCGCCGCCGACGGGATGAACTCCAACGAAGTCTTTTGAAACGCCTGGGAAAAAAACCGGAGGCCGCGCGCGTTGTTCTCGCGAGTGCGCCGCACGTGCGCGTCGTCCGCCAGCGCCGCAAGCGCGCCCGCCTGCGCGATGGAATTGGTGTTGAAGGGTTGCCTCACTTTTTCCAGCGTTGCAGCGAGGTCGGGATTGGTGATGCCATAGCCGAGGCGCAAGCCGGCGAGGCCAAAGATTTTTGAAAACGTCCGCATCAGCAAAACATTTGACTGTTTTCCTTCACGGATGAGCGGCAGAAAATCAGGCGGTGAATCCAGAAATTCGATATACGCCTCGTCCAGCACCAGCAACACCTGAGGCGGGATTGCCCGGACGAATCGCTCCAACTCAGCATTCGACAAGACCGTGCCCGTGGGATTGTTTGGATTCGCCGCGAAAACCACCCGCGTCTTGGGCGTGATGGCTTTCAGCATGCCCGTCAGATCGTGGCCGTAATTTTTTGCCGGCACCACGACAAGGTTCGCGCCAAACAGCTTCGTCACCAGCGGATAGACGGCAAAACAAAATTCTGAAACCACCACGTCCACACCCGGGACCATGTAAGCATGGCCAACGAATTCGATGATTTCATTCGAGCCGTTCCCGAGAATCAGATTCCCCGGCGGAACATCCAGTTTCTCGCCGAGCTTTTGTTTCAGATAAAACGCGTTGCCGTCCGGGTAGAGGTTGAGGTTGGCCAGGACTTTTTGCATCGCGTCCAGCGCGGCGGGCGACGGACCCAAGGGATTTTCGTTCGAGGCAAGCTTGATGATGTCGCTGGCGGGCAAACCGAGTTCGCGGGCTACTTCCTCAATTGGCCGACCCGGCTGGTACGTCGGAAAATCCTGCAACGCGGTGTTCACCGGCGGCGGTCCAGCCCATGCTTTCGCAGTTTGTGAGACCGCCGGCTCCTCAGAACAAGGGCGGGATGTTTGCGGTGTTCTCATGTTTCACGGAGCAAGGCTGGGGGCGTCACAGAGCCTCCATGATTTTCCTGACGTTCACGTTCGCGGCGATGAGGTCGCGGATGAGGGAAATTTTCTCGGCATCGTTCGGACGTGTTTTGACGGTGAGGTCATGCACCTGCGAGGCGACTTGATAACTGTCTTCCCGCGCGAGCAACACTGGAATGGGCATCGCGCGAATCACTTTCAGCACACGGTCGCCAGGCGGCGAACCGCCGGTCAACACGATGCCCGCGATTTTCTCCTCGCTCTTGGCTTCGATGCTCGTGCAGGCGGCGAGCACGATGTCTTCGCGGTCGGCGGGCGTGATCAGGAGCGCGCCGCGCTTGAAGAACGGGATGGCGTTTTGCGCGCCCATCGCCCCCACGACGACTTCGTCCACGAGCGTGTGCAACGTGGCGGGTTTGTTCAGCAGTTCTGCCTTCAGTTCTTCGAGAATCAACTGGACGGTGGGGCTGGACAAAATCCGCTGGTGCGGAACAACGCCGAGCAGTTCCAATCCCTTCCGCTTCAGGCCGCGCCGCGCGAAGTCGGCGATGTAATCCACCTTGTTGCCGAGCACTTTGTTGAGGATGACGCCGATGATCTCGACGCCTTCCTTCTCGAACAACGCCTGATTGAGCGCCACTTCGTCAATGGGTTTGCCGATGCCACCTTGCGTAACAATGATGACCTTGCAGTTGAGAATCTTGGCGACCTGCGCATTGGACAGATCGAACACCGACCCGACGCCCGCGTGACCCGAGCCTTCGCAAAGCACAAAGTCCTTTTCCCAGGCCACGCGGTCGAAGGCCTTTTGAATCCGCCTGATCAGCGCTTCGTTGTTGGCCGCTTGAAGATACTTGCGGGTGAAATCCGGCTCGACGGCGATCGGGCTCATGTCCACGAGCGGACAATTCAACCGATACACCGCGTCCATGAGCACGGTGTCCTCGTCAATTTTTTGCTCCTCGATTTCAACGAATCTCTGGCCCACCGGTTTGATGTAGCCGATGCGCGGAAAGAACTGTTGCAACGCCGCAATCAGGCCGAGCGAGGCCGTGGTCTTGCCGTCGTTCTGCCGGGTTGCAGCGATGAATACGCGCGGGGTCGTCGTGTTCATCTCAACGCTTACTCGCCCGGCATCGCCTGCCCCGCCCCCGGATAAAGCTGATGATAAGCGATGGCCTGCACCCCCACGATGGCCGCGACACCGAGAATATCGTGAGCGTTCGAGCCGCGCGAAACATCCGCCGCCGGGCGGTCCAGGCCGAGCAGAATCTGGCCGTAGGCGTTTGCCTTGGCAATATGACGCACCAGCTTGCTGGCGATGTTGCCCGAATTGAGGTCAGGGAAAATCAGCACGTTCGCGTGTCCCGCCACGCGCCCCTCCGGCAGTTTTCGCTGGGCAATTTCAGGCACCAACGCCGCGTCCACCTGCAATTCGCCGTCGAAATCTGCCTCCAATAATTTCTGTTCGGCCTTCTGCCGCGCGAGCGCGGTGGCGGCCTGCACTTTGCCAATGGAGGGATGCGTGGCGCTGCCCTTGGTCGAAAACGACAACAGCGCCACTCGGGGCCGGGCATTGAGAACATGCCGGGCAAATTGCGCCGTCGAGAGTGCGATTTCAGCCAACTGCTCCACGTTGGGATCGGGCATCACTCCACAGTCCGCCATGAACAGAACCCCGTTCTCCCCAAACCGCGAGTCTTCGACTTCCATGATCATGCAACTGGAAGCGACGTGTGTCTGCGGCGCGACCTTGATGATTTGAAACAGCGGTCGCAGCACGCTCCCGGTGATGTGGCTGGTGCCCGACACCAGACCGTCGGCCTGATGCATCGCCACCATCATCGAGCCAAAATAATTCGGCTGGAGCATCGCATCGTGGGCTTCCGCCGCCTGGATGCCCTTTTCGCGCCGCAACGAAACAAAACGGCGCGTGAAATTTTCCAGTTCCTCGCTTTCCGCGGGGTTGATTACGCGAATGCCTTCCAGCGAAATATTCAAGTCCGCAGCGGTTTCCTTCACTTTCGTCCGGTCGCCCAAGAGAATGGGCGCACCGAGTCGTAGCGCGTGGAATTGTCGCGCGGCCTGCAAGACACGCGGCTCCGAGCCCTCCGGAAACACAATCCGCTTGGGATGCCGCTGTAGTTTCTCAATGACACTGCCAATGAAACGCATGGCCGGAGGGTAGCGGCTGGCCGCCAAACCGCAAGCCGGAGGGACAAAATCGGATCGACGCGGTTGACGAGTCCCCGTTTGCCGAGGCGGGATGTCAGACTTGGGTCACTCGTCGCCCGAAGGAAGTCCGCGTTACGGTGAATTCCTCAGGCGTTGTTTACGCGCGTTCAATGAATCGTTGCAAAGAAGTTGGTGTATTCGCGCACTTTGCGCAGCGTGACCAAATCCCCACACGCTCGCCGGATCGAACCCGTCGTTTCGCTGCGGTTTTCGAGCTGGCAAGTTCAATGCTGGGTTCAAAGTCATTATGAGCGCCAGCGGAACCTGGAATCATGAACCCACCGAATTCCCGGTAAAAGGTACATCACGCCAACGGCTGGACTTCGCAATGAAGTATGCCGAACTGGCTCCGGCGGAACGAAGCTGGCAGCCGTGGCTGTTCAACGTGGCGGACGAGCACGCAGAGTTGTTCGTCCGAAAAAGCCCGGCACTCGAAGCAATTGACCCGGATGGCCGCGAAGCCATGATCCATTGCGGTGTTGCACTGCATTATCTGAAGCTCGCCCTGAAACATTTCGGCTGCCTTGGGCGCGTGGAATTGTTTCCCGAACTCGGACGGCCCACGCTCGTGGCAAGAATCCACTGCGGACTTTGCCCGCAGGGCAACGAGTTTGAGCGCGAACTTTTTCGAGCAATGACGCGCAGCCGCGTCAATCCTTCGCCGTTGGGCGAGCCGCCCGTCACCCAGGAAACCTTGGAAGCGCTGCGAGCCGCCGTCGCTCGCGAACGCGCCTGGCTGGAAATTGCCCAAAGCGAAACCACCCAACGCCGTTTGCTGGACCTCTCAGCCGCCGCCGAACTGAGCCCGATGCGGGCCACGGTGGTTCGACGGGAATTCTCCCTCGAGGTCAACGTCCGCCCGCGTCCCGTGCGATCCGGCCTGGCAACGGATGCCCCGTTTCGATCGCGGATCTCCCGGTGGACGAAGCCGCTCTTCTCATTCAAAGTGCGCAAAGGCAATTTGCAACCAGTCACTGGCAGCGCGCCTCGGGAAACAGAATTCTCGACGGGGACATTTGGCGTGCTCAAGACCAAGACCGATGACAAACAGGGATGGCTGGCCGCAGGTCAGGCGATGGCCCGGGCCATTTTGCAGGCGCAGGCGTTGGGCGTGTCGTGGTCGTTTTTCAATCAAGCATTGCGCAACCGGGATACTCGAACAGAATTGCGCACGGGCATCGGGCATAAAGGATTTGGCCAGGCCATTCTGCGTTTTGGGTCCAACCCATTCGCGACCATCCCTGTGCAATCCATGCCCCACCCGGTCACGGCCAGGGTCGCGGCCTGACGCTACGGGTTTCCGCCCGCGTTAGTGGGTGCCAACGCGAGCCGCGGCCAAATACTCAACCAGCCATTGGCCGGCCAACTCAGCCACAGTATCCAGTGCCCCGGATTCCTCGAATAGATGCGACGCGTGCGGCACCCGCTTGAGTCCCTTCTCGCACTTCAATCGAACATAAGCCTGTTCGTTCAACGGGATGACCGGCGTGTCCGCCGCGCCCACGATCAATAGCGTCGGCGCTTTCACCCGATCAAGCGATGCCTCGGCAAGGTCGGGCCGGCCGCCGCGTGAAACCACCGCCCTTACAATCTCAGGAAGCTCTGCCGCCGCGACCAGCGCCGCCGCCGCACCGGTGCTGGCGCCAAAATAGCCCACGTGCAAATCCCGGCACGCGGACTGATGGCGCACCCATTGGGTAACCGCCACCAGGCGTCCCGCCAGAAACGGAATGTTGAAGCGCAAGTGGCGTGTGTGGAGTTCCGTCTGCTCCTCCTCCTTGGTAAGCAAATCAAACAACAAAGTCGCCAGTCCCTTCTCCCGGAGCAGACTCGCGACACGTTGATTGCGCGAACTGTGCCGGCTGCTACCGCTTCCGTGAGCGAAGATGACCAGCCCTTCGGCGGCAGCCGGAAGAACCAACTCACCAAGGAGGGTTGCGTCGGCAATCGGAATGGCGATTTCCTGCGCGGCCATCCGTCATTACGCGCGCCACTTCAAATCCACCACCTGACCGTGGCTCTGGTGCTTCGCGTCAACGCAACGCAATTCCAGTCGCATACCGTCGCGCCGGGTCGTCGCGTGGACCCAGCCGCTGGGGTTGCCTTCTCGGAAGATGTAAGCGACCGGCGGCAGATTCACCAAGTGAACGCCGCTTTCGTCCGCAACCACGTTCCAGTTGTGCGTGTGACCAAAAATCCACGCCTTGACCTGTTTGCGCGGGCGAATGATCTCGAACAACGCCTGCGTGTCCTTCAGGCCGGTGATGTTTTCGGACGTGCCGGGATTGTGGTGAACCAAAATTACCGCGGGCTTCCGACGATTGGCGTCCAGAGTCTTCGCGAGCCAATCAAATTGCGCCTGCCCCACCAGCCCGGGCGTTTGCAGCGTCTTCTCCAAAGAATCGAGCATGAACCAGTTCACGTGCGAAGTGCTGACCATCGCCACGTGCCGATCCACCACTGGGCGTTTGCCGGATTTGCCTTGCTCGAGCGCCTCCCAGAAATTTTCGCGCTGGTCGTGGTTACCCAAGGCGAGGTGCAATGACAATTTCCCGGCCTGGAGGGGCCGCAACAATTCCGTCAACGTTGCGTAATCGCCTTTCTCGCCGCTGCCGTAGGCGCAATCGCCCAGAACGAACACGCCCGCCGGGCGGCGTGCCAACTCCCGCAGTTCCTTGCTCACCGCCTCAAAGTGGTCGGTCATGTTGATTCCGCGCGCCACGGCCTTCCGATCCGCTGCAACGTGCGTATCGGCCAGCAACGCCACGGAACTCGAATCTATGCGGCGCGAAGCCGCCAGCAAATCGGGACCGAGCGCCAGTCCCGCGCCGGCAATCAGCGAACGTTTCAGGAATTCCCGGCGCGAAACGGTTGGTAGATGTATCGGCATCGGCCATTCCTACCGCTCTGATGCGCGCGGCTCAAGTCAAAATCCCCAAAGCGTCCGGCGCCAAAAGGGATTTCCGGAATCCACCGGCCCCGTCCAGTCTGAACTTGCGCGGCGCATGAACTCCACCGAAACTTTCGCCACATCGAGTATCTGGCATTTGACGGAGAACATGCACAGCGAAGCGGCCACGCGCGGTCCGGTTTGGTGGTTGCGGACGATCCTCATCGGCCGTAATCCCAAGGTGACGCTCATTCGCGTCGTCGCATTAATTGCCGTCACGTTCGTCGTCTTCAAATTCGTCCTGCTCCCGCCGGTACGCATCACCGGCCCGAGCATGATGCCGACCTTGCGCGAGAACAGCATCCACCTGGTCAATCGTCTTGCCTACGTCTGGCACGAACCGCGCCGCGGCGACGTGGTTTCCATTCGCCTCGCCGGCAACAGCATCATGTACATGAAGCGCATCGTCGGGCTGCCGGGTGAAACCATCCAGTTTTCCGACGGGCAACTGCTGGTGAACGGCGAGGTCCTGGAAGAACCATACGTTAAGACCCCCTGCCATTGGGATATGCCGGCGCAAAAGCTCGGCCCGAACGAATACTTTGTGGTTGGGGACAACCGCGTGATGCCGATTGACGACCATTATCTCGGCGCCGCAACCCGGGATCGCATCGTCGGCAAGATATTGTTATGAAGCTCTTCATTCGTGTGGTGCTGCTCGCCGGCGTGGTCGCGTTGGGAATCTGGCTATACACAATCTTTTTTCCCGGTCCGGAAAAAGCGGTGCGCCAACAACTCGCAAAAGTCGCGCGACTCGCATCCATCAAACCCGACCAGGGACTGCTTGGGCGCGCGTCGAGCATCCAGGAATTGTCGCTTTGTTTTGCCCCCGAGATTGACATCACATTCAACCTGCGCGGCGGATCGGAACACTCGCTACGCAAACGCGAGGATATCATCGAACTCGCCAAACTCGCGCACGCCCGCTTCAAGACGCTGCAAATTGATTTCCTTGATGTGAACGTGACGCTCTCCGCCGACAAACAGTCCGCCACGGTCAACCTCACGGCAAAGGTCAATTCCCCGGAGGAAACGGATTTTCAAGTCCAGGAGTTCAAGTTCACCTTGAAGAAAGTTGATGGGCAGTGGCTCATCTTCCAAATCGAAACCATCCGGACACTTTCCCACGCGCGAAGTGACCGCATTGTCGTGGCCGCCGCCTGTGTATGAGCCAAGCCGCTGTGACTCACCTGCTGCGCTCGGACAAAATCCTCGCGCGTGTCATCAAAAAAGTCGGCCCGTGCCAACTCACGCCCGTCAACCATCGCAGCCCCTTCCAAGCCCTCGTTCAGGCTGTCGCGCATCAGCAACTCAACGGCACGGCGGCCGGCACAATTCTTCGCCGAGTGCGGGCGCTTTATCCGCACCGCCGTTTCCCCAAGCCCGAAGAAGTGCTCGCGACTCCGGATGAGAAACTCCGTGGCGCTGGTTTGTCCCGGGCAAAAACTGCGGCCATAAAAGACATCGCGGCCAAAACTATCGCAGGCATCGTTCCCACTTCGCGCGCGATCAAACGTTTGTCCAACGAAGAAATCCTCGAACGGCTTACCACCATCCGGGGCGTCGGCCCGTGGACTGTCGAGATGCTGCTCATGTTCACGCTGGGCCGGCCCGACGTGTTGCCCGCGACCGATTACGGTGTTCGCTGCGGCTTCGCCCGCGTGTACGGTTTGGCGGAATTACCGTCACCCAAAGCGTTGCTCGCGCACGGCGAACGCTGGCGACCTCATCGCTCTGTGGCGTCGTGGTATCTCTGGCGCGCGTTGGAACTGCCTGATTGACCCGGCATGTTCGCCGCGTTCCTAGCCACCTTCTGCTTCTCGATCTCCGTCGTGTGCGGAACGCGCACGGCCAAACTCATCGGCGGCATTGAAGCAAATTTCTGGAGGCTCGCGCTCGCGACATTTTTTCTGGGCCTTTGGGCGTTCACGGGCGGCAACGGACTGGGCGGCGGCGCGCTGCC
>CAZCZP010000012.1:29424-31936 GCA_964502895.1 uncultured Bifidobacteriaceae bacterium | reverse complement strand
CGCCTGCAGTCTTATTCAAAACCGAATTCCCTGCTCCTGACACCAGCGGAGCGATCGCCGCATTCCTTCTTCAAGCTCAACGGCTGGCTGATACGCCAATTCCTGTTCTGCTCTGGCCACTGAGCAGGCGATGGTTTTGTTCATCTCGGACAACACGTGGATTTTCTGGTGGTAGAGTCCGGCTGACTGCAACGCCCAATCCACAACGAAGGCGACTTCGCTTGCCAGGCCCGGCAAACGCATCCGCTTGTGCGCGCACTTCTGGGCAAACTCTGTTTCCAGCAGCCGCTCGACCGTATCAATGACCTCGTTCATCGAGTACGGCCGCTTGTCGGCGATCCAGTAAGTTTGACCATTCGCGCGTTTGGTGATCGCAGCCAGCAGCAATCCCTGACAGAGATTGTCCACATAGGCCATGGAGCGGAGATTCTTTCCTCCACCGACTATGGGCGCTTTGCCGTCGCGAATCATCTGGAAGAACAAGGTCTGACGTGGCGGCTGGTTTGGCCCATAAAACCAAGGCGCACGAATGATGACCGTTTCAACCTTATCGCCGCGCGCTTTGACTGCGAGTTCCATCTCCATCTTGGAGCGGCCGTAATTCATGTATGGCCGGTAAGGCGAAAGCTCGTCGAACAAGTGGTCGGGATGCGGGTTGCAGCCGCACGGTGAGTTCGAGGAGACAACCACGGTGCGCTTGACTCCGGATTGAATGGCCGCATCGAGCAGGTTCGTTGTGCCATCACGGTTGATTTCAAAAAACTCGCGAACGCGTCGCGGGTGAATCATGCCGGCGGTGTGGAAAAGGACCGCGCCTTTGGCATCCGTACAGAAGCGGGCACAATCAGCCGGGTTGCGGAGGTCGCCCGTGACGATTTCGACGGAGTCCGACAATTTTCTCAACCCGGCGGAATCCTGACCGGGAAGAACGAAGCAGCGAATTCGCAATCCCGACTGCGGCTGTGCCAGTGCATCCTGATCGGGAAGGCCACGGACCAGCGATTCAACAAGTCGCGAACCAAGCCAGCCCGCGGCGCCAGTGACAAGGACCAGATTTGTTTGCAGATTCATTGCTTCAGAGTTTGCCAAGAAACTTCAGAGTGTTGCGTCGCGCCAGCGCCATGATGGAGCCTTGCGGATTCACACCGGGCGCGGTGCAGAGCAGGCTCGCGTCGTTGATGAACAGATTTTTGAAACCATGCACTCGGCCAAACGAATCTGTGGCGCACTTCCGTTGATCCTCGCCCATTGGACAGGACGAAAACAAATGGATTGTCATCAGGCTGGCCAGACCCTCCGGCAGAATTTCCGGCAGCTTGCTCAGGCAGCCGCGGCAACGCAACACCGGCCCGCGCACGAGACTCGGGTAAAGCGCGGTCGCGCCGGATTCAAAAAGGATTTCACTGAGTTTCCGCAGTCCGTCCGCGAGATTGCGCCGGTCATTCTGCGTGAGCGCGTAGCGGACCAGCGGATCGTTGGAGCCCGGCAACCCGCGAGTCGTGCCGCGTCCTTCGCTTATGATCATCGCGTAATAGACCGCGAGATTCGGCCAGTCGCGCGCCGTTTCGCGTGCAGCTTCCGGATGATCAATCAGACCCAGCGCCAGATACGCGGGCGAACTGATCGAGCAACCCAGGCTAAGTCGTGGTGCGAATTCCTTGACTTGATGAACCGGCACACCCATTTCGGCCGCGTTTACGGCTTCGGGGAATCGCGCGACCAATTTGACCGTCGGGTGAACTTGAAGTGAATTGCCGATGTTGCGAGTAATGCCGCTGCGGCGGAGCAGGGCGGAGGAATGCACGGCGCCGGCGCAAAGCAACACGGCATCGGCGGCGATCCGGATCGTGCCTGGCGCATAGTGCCGTGCTTCGACGACCCAATTGGGGCCGGCTTGGCGCAAGCGGGCCACGCGTGTGTTGGGCAATAATCGCCCGCCTGCTCGGAGGAAGCGTGGAATAAACGTCTCGGTCATGGACTGGCGTTTGCCCGACGAAGTTTGCGAAGTATGCGGCGTGGCGTGGTCGTAGCGAAACCAGCGCGGCACCTCCAGAGATTTCCAGCCGCGGCGCGTGGCGCCGTCATGCAATTTCAATGAGGCTGCCGGCGCGGGCCCGGGCAACATCGAGACGGACAAATCCCGTTCACACTGCTCGAAGTGTGGCACCAGATCGCCTTCCGTAAGGGCTTCCACCAGAAATTCCATGCGCCAGCGTTCGAGGATTTCCGGTGGCGTGCGATGGTAGAGGCCGCTGTTGATTTCGCTACCTCCGCCGACGCAGCGGCCCTCGACGTAAGCGATCTTGTTCTTTCCCAGCGCCACGGTTTGGCCACCGTTGCGATACTTCTGGAGCATCTCGTCCTTTGAGAATGGTTCGCAGGAATCCAAGGGCAAAAACTTTCCCTCCTCGATCAACAAAACGTCGCGGCCGGCCTCGGCCAGCAGGCACGCGGTGATTGCGCCACCCGGGCCGGAGCCGACAACGACAATTTCGGCGCGCATTTCGCCGTT
>CAZCZP010000012.1:27802-29324 GCA_964502895.1 uncultured Bifidobacteriaceae bacterium | reverse complement strand
AAATAGCGGATCAAATCGCGTTTGAAACTCAATCCAGAGTTCTTCCAGGCCGCAATTTGTCGGGCACGCTTTTCCGGCGGCTGACTGTGAAAAGGTTTTCCCCCGTTCAGCAATCCAAACACGTCATAACCCAACACCGCCGCCGACATCGGCCCGCGCAAATAGTCGGGCATTTGCGAATGCTGCTTGAGAATGAATTGTGTGAGGTCGTTGAACGGCGGTTGCTGGGCGGGCGAATTTGCGTGCGGTTGCGCAAGTGAATAGGCCAGCGCGGAGACGGCGTCGTGAAACCACATGTTGCCCGGCGCGTCCATCGCGTCAATCAGCCGCCCGTCGCGAGCCACATCACGCCCAGCGTCAGCGCGCCGATGACGTAGCTGGGCCAATCCTTGAGTGCGAACAGGACGGGGTCGCTGTGCATTTGCCCGCGATGCGCAATCAGCCAGACCCGGCTTGTCCAATAAAGCATGAGCGGACAGATCAACAGCAGCAACAGCGGCCGTTGGTAGAGTTCGATGACCTGCTGGCTGTTCACGTAAAGCGCGAGCACCAGCACCGCGAGATAACCGCTCACCAATCCAATCATGGCAACGAGTTCCAGGTCGGCAGCCGTGTAGCCGCGGCCTTTGGCGTCCGTTTGATTCTGCTCGCGCAGATTGTGTAATTCACAGAAGCGCTTCAACAAGGCGAGGCTCAGAAAAATGAACATCGAAAACACCAGCAGCCATGCTGAGTATTCGATGCCGGTGACCACGTGACCGGCAATCAGCCGCAACGTGTAAAGCCCAGCCAGCACGAATACATCCAGTAGTGGCACGCGCTTTAAGCAACAAGAATAAGCCGTGCTCGCGACGAAATAGAGGAACAGCAGCGGCACGAAAGATTTGTAGGTTTCCCATGCCGCCCACGCGCCGGCAGCCAGCAAAACAGGCGCGAGAATCAATCCCACTTGCAGCGGAAGAGTCCCGGCTGCAAACGGGCGTTTCCGCTTTGTGGGATGGTGGCGATCCGCCTCGAGGTCCAGCAGATCGTTGAGCACGTAACCGCCCGAGGCGCACAGACACAGCGCGGCGAACGCACCAAGGCCGGCCAGCAATGGCCAGAAATCCAGCTTGTGCGAGGTGACCATCGGAACGAAGACGATCAGGTTCTTGATCCACTGATGCGGGCGCAGGACTTGGATCAAGCCACTCGGCATGGACGCCGTGGCGGGAAAGGTTGGGCCAACCTTCGTCACTTGCGCCGCGCGCCGGGCGAGGCCGTTTCCGGCGTTCACCACCACCGCTTCGCGTGTCCCTTCCCAAACGGCCAGGTCCACGGAAGAGTTGCCCGCGTAATCGTAGCCGCGTTCGCCGAACTTCTTCGTGAGCGCTTCTCGTTTGGCGGCGGCGCGCAAATTTGTCTGCCCGTCACTGGCCAGGACTTCATCGAACAACCCAACGTGGCGCGCGACTTGGTCCGCCATCGTACGATCAGACGCAGTCGCGAGAATCAGTGGGCGACCTTCCCGCTTCAATTCGCG
>CAZCZP010000012.1:0-27702 GCA_964502895.1 uncultured Bifidobacteriaceae bacterium | reverse complement strand
TTGTGGCTGGTGGCATGATCAAGTCGCCGCGAGAGTAGTCGAGGGCGTTGGCCGTTGACAAGCAACGGCGATTTGAAAAGCTTCCGCCCCGATGATGCGGCGACTGGCAGAACGTCCCGGGCTGGTGTTCGGTTTCGTGTTCGCGTGGAAGCTGGCCCTGCTGGTTTTCACCGCGCAACCTGTTCCTGCCAACGATGCGTTTTTCTACGACGGTCCGGCCGTCAACCAACTTCTGCATGGCAAATACGTGAATCCCTCGCTCGCGCAGGTGTTGCCGATCTCGGGGAACAAAGTGTTCAGCGCCTACCCGCCACTGTATCAACTTGCGCTGCTCGGCTGGATGAGCGTGTTCGGAACGAGCGCTCTTGCGGCGATGTGGCTGCACGCAGTTTTGTTGGGCGGCTACATGCTCGTCGGGTTGGGGATTTTTCGCCGGTTGAACACTCCGCCATGTTGCGCGAGCCTTGCGGGACTGTTTCTGTTCTCAATCACTTTTCACGACCGGCCTGACACACTGGCGCACTTGTTTGGCGTGTTGGGGATTTACAGTTGCGTGCGGTTTCAAGCGGGAAGCGAAGGGCAAATGACGCCAGCTATAAAGTGGTCCTGGTTCGCCGCCATATTCCTTTTGTTGACCTCGTGTACGAGTCTGCAAATTGGCGCGATCTATTTGTGTTGGGCCGCTCTTCTCGCAATCGGTGGGGCGCTGTTGAAGCGGATGAAATTTCCCTGGGCTCCCGCGCTGACTTTGACCGGGGGCATCGTTGGGCTGATCGTGCTCGTTCGCTTTGTGGTTCCCTTGTGGTGGGAGGGTTTTCTGGAACACGCGAAAATTACTCCATCGCTCACCGGTTGGCGGCTGCCGGAAGCCAGCGACTTGTTGAAGCTGGTCCGGACAGCGCCGGGAATTCTGTCGGTTGGCGCGCTGCTGGCGCTGTTGGCAGCGCGGGGAAAAATCTGTGAGGAAAGGCTTGCGAAATCGGCGCACGCGCGCGTCGCGGTTGCCGGCTCAATTACAGCCTTCGCGCTTATCGGGGTGTGCCTCGTGATTATCACTGCGAACACGATCCACATCGCGAATTACCTCCAGCCGATTGTTGTCGGCAGCTTTCTGGCCGCACTGCACGGCGGATTTGGAGGCTTCAAATTCGGCAAACGGCATATCGCACTTTTCGTGGCAGCAGCTGGCTTGGTTTCCGTGCGCGCCATCGGCATGACGACCTGGGGTGTCGCGTGTAATTCGGACATGGGTTATGGGGAGTCGGTGGAATTAGTCCGGAAGGAATTGGCCGACACCGCGCCGGGAAGCGCGGTGCTATTATCGTCTGCTTATCTCTACGAAGGTGCGCGTCATTCGGGACTGCGTTGGATTCACGCGGATTGGCCCGGTAAACCGGGCTCCAGCACTACGACTTGGGAGGGCGATGCGTTGGTGAAACTCAAGCCCGACAAACTCATTATCACGCAATTCGACTACTATCGTCGCTACGAAAGCGTGCTGGCGCACTTTCAAGTGAGACCGGATTTGGTCGAATTCAAACTGCACAACACCGCTAAAATTCCGTCGCCTGATTCCATCAAATCATTCCAACGCGTTGTGCAACACATTTCCTGGGCGCCGGTGGTTGTGGAATTCTCGTGGAAGTAATGCTGCTTCGGTTAAGACGGGTCGCGGGTTGCAGTTTTTCTCCAGTCCCGGCATGTTCGCTTCATGCAAACGGTCAAACTCGGCCTTAGTTCACTGGTGAGCAGCCGCATTGCCTACGGTTGTTGGCGCAGCGCCGGCACATCCGACCCCGCGGAAGTCACCCCGGAAGCTCGAGAAGCTGGGCGGAGCGCCATCATCGCCGCTTACGAAGCCGGTTACACGCTGTTCGACAACGCGGAGATTTATTGCCGCGGCGTGTGTGAGGAAATCCTCGGCCACGCCCTGCGCGAAGTTTCCGGGATGCGCGCGCGCGTGCTGATTGCGACCAAATGCGGCATCCGCGTTGCAGGTGACCCCGGACCGGAAGCACCGAAGCGATACGATTTCTCCGGCGAATACATTGTCCGGGCCTGTGAAGGTTCGCTCACGCGGCTCGGGATCGAGACCATTGACCTCTATATGCTGCACCGGCCGGATTACCTCGCCGATCCTCACGAAATTGCCGGTGCGTTTGTGCAACTCTACGACGCGGGCAAGGTTCGTTACTTTGGGGTCAGTAATTTTCGACCATCGCTCGTCTCGGCGCTGCAAGCGGCATGTCCACTTCCGCTTATCGTGAACCAGGTGGAAATCAGCCTCGCGAGACTGGACTGTTTCACGGACGGAACGCTGGACCAATGTCTCGAAAAAAGAATCACGCCGCTCGCCTGGAGTCCGCTGGGCGGTGGTTACCTCGCCAGCGGAGCGATACTGCGTTTGCCGTCAGAACATCAACGGCACGCCAAGTCGGTTCTGCGTGCCTTGGACGAAGTTGCTGAAAAGCGCGGTGTGAGTCGAACGGCGGTCGCGCTGGCCTGGCTGTTGAAACACCCCAGCCGGATGGTGCCAATCATTGGCTCCAACAACCCGGAGCGCATTCGTGATGCGGCGCGGGCCGCAGACCTGGAACTGACTCGCGAAGAGTGGTATCAACTTTTGATCGCCGCGCGCGGTGAGCCGTTGCCTTGATGGACCAACGTGACGCAACGAAACTCCGGCTGTTCATCGCGCTGCCGATTCCCGAATCGGTAAAGGACGAAATCGAACGCGTTCAAAGCGAACTGCGCAAAATCCTCCTCCCAAAATCCGTCCGCTTGACCAGGCGCGACCAGTTTCACCTCACGCTGAAATTTCTCGGCGCCGTTGAGTCAAACCGCGTGACGGAATTAACCGAAGCCTTGCGCGGCGCGTGCTCAGGTTTTCCCGCCTTGAAATTGCGAGCCGAACGCATTGGCTGTTTTCCTAGTCTGCGCTATCCGCGTGTGGTGTGGGTATGGGTGCATGACGACGCGGGGCAATTGGGCGTGTTGCAAGGCAGAGTCGAAGCTGCGTGCGGAAGATTCGCCGAGGAGAAGTCGGACAAAAAATTCACCGGCCACGTGACGCTCGCTCGAATAGACGGCGTCAAACGCCCGCAGGCCGAATCGCTGGCAAAGTTGGCGCACTCCATGACGGAACGCCGCTTCGGCAAATGGACGGCAACCGAAGTGAACCTGATGCGGAGCGAACTTTTCCAATCAGGCGCGGTTCACACTGTTCTGGAAGCGTTCCCATTGGCTTGAATCCTGGCGGATGGCTCAGTTCACGATTTCACCTCGAAGAACGACCCGAACACCGCCGGAATCTCCTTGACCACCACGCGCAGACTCAGGTTGCGCCGGCGCAACTCCGTGTCCACTTCCGCATCCGAACCTTTGGGGCTTTCCAAAGCGAACCTCACCTCGACTTCGTGCTCGGCGAAACGTTCGGCGTGCGGATGGCGCGGGTCGCGCCAATGTCGCAGCAGCCGTTCGCGAAATTCAGGATTGCGCCAGAGCAGTCTCCCATACTCGAGCTTGGCGTATTCCTGAAAATGGATGCCGTTGATGAACATGGCGACAGTGTATCACAACGCATCAGCCAAGCAAACCAACGCGCCTGGCCCATTCGGCGTGGGCGCGGTCGCGCGGTTCGTTGCGCTTGAGTTTTGGTGCGAGCAAGTCGCTCGGGGCCGGAACGGTGAGGCGCAGTTTGCCGATTTGCCGTATCACGGCGCGTTCTTCCCATTTGGCAGGCAGTTCACGCAGGACTGTGTCCGGCATCAGATTCACATGCCAGCCATGCGTTCGCTCGAATTCGCTTCCGATAAGTGCCTCGTAACAATGCGCCGCCACTTCTTCACTGTCGGTGACGGGATCAACATCCATGCTCGCTTCTGGAAGTTCGACTGCCAGCCCGCGGTCGCACGCGTGCCAGAGCAATGCCGCCGAACCGATGAGGGTCATGTTGCCGGGCGACTTCAAGCTCTCGCCAAGTTCGCGCAGCCAGTCGGCTACCTGCTTGCCGTTTCGTAATTCCCGGCGCGGCATAAGCGATCCTTCAACCTTTCTGCGCTTCTTTTGCCCAGGTGTCCCTGAGCGTGATCGTGCGATTGAACACGGGCTTGCCCGGCGCGCTGTCTTTATCGAGGGTGAAATAGCCAAGGCGCTCGAATTGGTAACGCGATTCGGGCTTCGCGTCTTTCAGGCTTGGTTCGCATTTCGCGGTGACCACTTCGAGACTCTTCGGGTTCAGGACGGATTTGAAATCGCGGCCGTCCTTGTCTGGTTCAGCTTCCGTGAAAAGGCGGTCGTAGAGGCGGACTTCGGCGTCAATGGCGTGCGCGGCGCTGACCCAGTGGATTGTGCCTTTGACTTTGCGGTTGGCGGTCGGGCCGCCGGTCTTGCTGTCGAGGTCCGCGGTGCAGCGGAGTTCGGCGACGTTGCCCGCCGTATCTTTTACCACCTCGTCACACTTGATAATGAAGGCGTATTTCAAACGCACTTCGCCGCCGGGCTTGAGCCGGAAAAATTTCGGTGGGGGCGCTTCCATGAAGTCGTCCTGCTCGATGTAGAGTTCGCGGCCGAAAAGCACTTTTCGTTTTCCAGCATTCTCGTCTTCAGGATTGTTGACGGCGTCCAGTTCCTCAGTCTTGCCTTCAAGATAATTCGTGATGACAACTTTGATTGGTCGTAAGACGGCGAGCCGGCGCAAGGCGCGCTTGTTCAAGTCCTCGCGGGTGGCGTGTTCATAGACGGCGATGTCCGTGACGCTGATATATTTGGTTACGCCCACACCGATGGCAAAATTGCGCAGCGCTTCGGCGGTGACGCCGCGGCGGCGGATGCCACTGATGGTCGGCAGACGCGGGTCATCCCAACCCGTGACAATCTTGTCGTTCACAAGTGAGATGAGTTTGCGCTTGGAAACGATCATGTAGCTGGGGATGAGTTTGGCGAACTCGTATTGGTGAGGCAGCGTGCGCGGCAGGTCGAGACTTTCAAGAATCCAATCGTAAAGCGGGCGATGGACCTCGAACTCAAGCGTGCAGATGCTGTGCGTGATGCCTTCGAGATAATCGCTCAGGCAATGGGCGAAGTCGTACATCGGGTAGATGCACCACTTGCCTCCAGTGTGATGATGTTCGGCGTGGCGGATGCGATAGAGCAGGGGATCGCGCAACCAGATGTTGGAGGACGCCATGTCAATCTTCGAGCGCAACGTCCGCGCGCCGTCGGGAAATTCGCCCTGCTTCATCCTGACGAACAGGTCGAGGTTTTCTTCAACGGAGCGGTTTCGCCACGGTGAATCCTTTCCGGGCCGGTCGGGCGCCCCGCGATAGGCATCGGTATCAGCGGCCGACAAATCGCAAACGTAGGCTTTGCCCTTCTTGATCAGCGTCACGGCGTAGTCGTAGAGTTCGTCGAAATAATCCGAAGCGTAAAACGGCTCGATGGCGACGTCGTTACCCTTCGCATTCAACTCCGGGCCGATGAACTTGTCCGGCATTCCATTGCTCGTAATGGTTTCCGGTGTCTTGCCCTTGCGCTTCATACCAAGCCGGTCGTCCGCCCAGCCGGCAATTAGCCAGTTCACATCCTCAATGATGGAATCCACATACTCGACGTCCTCCTTGGTCGGATTGGTATCGTCCATGCGCAGATTGCAAATGCCGCCGAACTCGCGGGCGATGCCGAAGTTGAGGCAGATGGATTTTGCGTGGCCGATGTGCAGGTAGCCGTTCGGTTCAGGCGGAAACCGTGTGTGAATCTGCGAATACTTTGCTTCCGCGACGTGTTTGGCGACGATGTCGCGGATAAAATCCGACGGACGATTCTCTGAGGCGTCCGTTGCGGATGCTTTGTTTGCAGCGCTCATAAATAAAACCCGCGCGAAGCTAACAAAGCAGATGGGCGATGTCCAACGGACACCGATTCAGGCACATTCTACATTCTGACTCGATTGAGATTTTGCTTGCCGCGAATCGCGTCACCGAACACGGTCAAAGGCGTGGCTTTTTCCGATTTAAGCGGCAAGACAATCGTGGTCATCGGCGGCACGACCGGCTTGGGTCTGTCGGCTGCGCGGGCGTTTGTGGAGAACGGCGCGCGGGTGGTCGTGGTGGGTCGCAATCCGGCGAATGTCGCCGCGGCGCAAAAGGCATTGGGAGAATTTGCGGTGGCGTTGGCGGCCGATGCTATTGATCCCGAAACCGCGCCGCGTGCAATCGAAACGGCTGTGCGCGAGTTCGGCGGTTTCCATGGGTTGTATCACGTGGCGGGAGGAAGCGGTCGCAAAATGGGTGATGGCCCGTTGCATGACATGACTGACGAAGGCTGGCGCGCAACGATGGATTTGAATCTCACGTCGCTGGTTTATTCCAATCGCGCTGCCGTGCGCCAGTTTCTTGCGCAAGGCACGGGAGGAAGCATTCTAAATATGGGAAGCGTGCTCGGTTGGTCGCCGTCGCCTCGTCATTTTGCCACGCACGCCTACGCGGCAGCCAAATCCGCCATCATTGGTTTCACGAAATCCGTTGCCTCGTGTTATGCGGAAAAGAACATTCGGTGCAACGTGCTGGCGCCGGCGTTGATTGAAACGCCCATGGCCGGCCGCGCGGCTCAGGATGTGAGCATTCAGCAATACATCAAAACGAAACAGCCATTGGACGGCGGGCGCATTGGCGAGCCATCGGACCTCGATGCGGCGGCTGTTTATTTCATGAGTGACGCTTCGCGTTTCACCACCGGTCAGGTGCTGGCCGTGGACGGGGGCTGGTGCGTAAGTGAAGGCCAGTTCGAACCGCAATCGAAGGATTGATGCAAACAGTTTTGCCGAGGACATTGATCGGCCTCGATGTTGGCGGGACTAACATCAAGGCGCTGGCTTTCGATTTGGACGGGCAGGCTGTGGCTGAGGAGGGCACGACTACTGCCGAGGACGGAACGAAGGCGTGGTTGGAGCGCGCACGCGCGGCTGTGCGCAAGGTGACCGCCCGGTGTCCGGGCCCGGCGATGGCCGGCGTGGCCGCTCCCGGTTTGCCGGCGCGCGACGGGCGTTCCATTGCTTTCATGCCCGGCCGCCTGCCTGGACTCGAAGGCTTGGACTGGCAACAGTGGCTGGAATTTGAATCACCAGTGGCGGTGTTGAATGACGCACGCGCGGCGTTGCTCGGTGAAATCTGGTTAGGCGCGGCAAAGGGTGCAACGAATGTTGTGATGTTGACTCTAGGTACGGGAGTCGGCGGCGCAGCCATGGTGGACGGACAGGTTTTGCGCGGCCACCTCGACCGGGCCGGCCACCTTGGACATGTTTCGCTTGATCCGGAAGCTCCGCGTGATATTGCGAATACGCCGGGTAGTCTGGAGGACGCGATTGGTGAATGCACGCTCGCCGCGCGCAGCGGCGGGCGGTTCGCGTCCACGCACGAATTGGTCGCGGCGTTCCGCAAAGGTTCTGCGGAGGCCAGCGAAATCTGGCTTCGTTCCGTGCGCGCTTTGGCGGCTGCCATCGCTGGCTTCGTGAATGTTCTTGATCCGGAAGTGATCGTCATCGGCGGCGGCATCGCGGACGCTGACGAGGCGCTGTTCAATCCGCTCCAGGTAGCGCTCGATGAATTTGAGTGGCGGCCTGGCGGCGCTCGAGTCCGAGTAGTGAAGGCTGCGCTCGGACGAAACGCTGGCGCCACGGGCGCCGCGTACGGCGCAAAGCTGGCGGCGGCAAATTTCAATCAACTAACGCATACTCTCCAACCAGCATGAAGCGAAATCGCGTCTGGCGTGTGGCTGGCCTTTCATTCGAGCATTTCCATATCGGTGATTTGCTCCGTATGGCATTTGAGCATCCGCGTGCGGAAATTGTTGGGGTTTGCGACGAACAGCCCGCGCGAATGCAGTCGGCCATTCATAATTTTTCTCTTGGTCCAGAACGCGTTTTCACCGATTACCGGGCCTGCCTCGAAAAATCAAAGCCTGATCTGGTCATTCTGTGTTCCGCGACGGCACGGCACGCATGGTTCGTGGAAAAAGTTGCGCCCTACGGCGCTCACATTCTGGTGGAGAAACCGTTTGCCAGGACGCTTGAGGAAGCTGATCGAATGATCGCGGCGGCCAAATCACATCGCGTGAAGCTGGCCATCAACTGGCCGTTGCGCTGGGTGCCAGCGCACGTTACAGCCCACCGGGTATTGAGCGAAGGAACAATTGGCGATTTGCAGGAAGTGCATTACTACGGCGGCAACCGGGGGCCGCTGCGACATGGTGCGGACAAAGTGGAAACCAATCCGGGGCCGAAAGCGAAGAGTTGGTTTTATCAGCGCAAAGCTGGAGGGGGATCGTTGCTCGATTACCTGGGCTACGGCACGACGCTGGGAACCTGGTATCACAACGGCGCAAAACCGTTCGAGGTGATGTCCATGACGGACGAGCCGCGCGGTTTGGAGGTGGATGAACAATCCATCACCGTGGCGCGCTATCGCTGCGGCCTCTCGAAGTTTGAAACGCGCTGGGGGACGTTCACCGATCCGTGGACGCACCAGACCCAGCCGAAGTGCGGCTTCGTTCTCAAAGGAACGCGCGGGACAATTTCAAGCTACGATTACGAGCCAAACATCCGTGTGCAAACCGAGCGGCGGCCCGAAGGTTTCATTCAGCCGGTGGACAGATTGAAACCGCCGGTCGCCAATCCGATTCAGTATTTCATCCATTGCCTCGAAAGCGGCGCGCCAGTCGGTGGGCCGTTGTCACCGGCGATTTCCCGAATCGGACAGCAAATCGTGGATGCCGCAGTGCTCAGCGCGACGAAGAAGCAAGCGGTAAAAATTTCTTAACCTAAAACCATGAGCCAGCCCACCAACGATTACCTGTCGCATTGCCGTCGTCTCACTGAACTCGTCGCGGCGCAAAGCGCTTCCATTCAGAAAGCCGCGGATTGGTTCACCAAGACAATTCTGGCAGGCCGGATGGTGCATGTGTTCGGTTCGGGCCACTCGCGCATTCTGGTCGAAGAGATGTGGCCTCGTTACGGATCCTTTCCCGGATTCAATCCGATCGTCGAGCTGTCGCTTACGTTTCACAACCTTGTTGTCGGCGCGAACGGTCAGCGGCAGGCGATGCACCTGGAAAATGTGTCCGGCCTCGCTGAAAGGATTTTGCGAAACTTCGCGTTGCAGGAGGCCGACACGGCGCTGGTGATTTCATCCAGCGGCTGCAACGTCGTGCCGATTGAAATGGCTGAACAGTTTCGCAAGCACGGCGTCAAGGTCGTGGCCATCATCAGCGTGGCACATGGCCGGGCGAGCACGAGCCGGCGCGCCGACGGAAAAAAGCTGGAAGATTTCGCGGACCTGGTGCTGGACACCGGCGCGCCAGCCGGCGATGCGATGGTGCTGGTGACCGGGCTCGACACGCCGGTTTCGCCGGGTTCAACCGTCGGAGGATGCCTGCTGGTGAATTGCCTCAAAGCGGAAGTGGCTGCGCGCCTCACCGCGGTGGGGCAACCACCAAAGGTGTTAACGGCGGCAGCGGTTGTTGGGCCGGCCCGTTCCAGCGAATTATTTGAATCGGCTTACGACGAACACGCGCATCGCGTCGCGAGACTATTTGCCGATGTCGGCAAGTAATTAAGACAATCGGAGTTTAGTCGCCGTCAAAAGTTCAAGGACGAAAGCGGCCCGCCTGATTGAACCAGTAAATGACCGCCGCCACAACCAAGGATGAAAGCAAGCCGACTCCGATCGCGACGAAAAATCTCTGGATGCTCCGCTTGCGGGCGTGACGTTTGATGCGCTGTGCTGGCAGGAGTGCGACGTCGGGCATGCAGCGGATGTTATCAATTACTGGACGCCTGGCAAGCGCGCTATGGTGCGGACATCCTGGGGTTTTTGAAATTGCATGACGGGTCGGCGCGTGCCATGTTATGACCCAGTTAGGAGAAGCGTTTATGCGAAGCGTGAAGATGCCGACTCTTCAGGAAGGACAAATCTTTGTCCATGACGCTAGTCAAACCATAGGCCAGGTCGTAGAAACAATCTGCCCCAAAGACAACAAGCTAAAAGGCTTCGAGCAGGTGCTGCTGCTGCGGGACGGAACGCGGCTCAAATTTCGATTGGTGGAATTGCGTCCTGCCACCAAGGCTGAAGCGCGGCCCTTTACCGCGGAGGGCTTGAGAGACTGACCCGATTTGAAGTTCCCATTGTCAAGCATCCAGCAGAGGCCGTTGACTGAGGATGCGGATTGCTTCGGCGAGAATACCGAGGCCGATCTCTCGAATTACCGCGTGCTACGTTTCCGCTCGAACACGAGAAACATCTCGTCGCCGATGCGACGGGAAGACTTCAACTGAAACCGGGTCGCGTCCGCGAGTTTGGAAAAGCCCAAGCCGTCGGCGATGGTTGGCGCGGAGCGCCCGCCGAAAATCTTTGGGCTGATCGTGAGATGCAGTTCCTCCACCAAGCCGGCGCGAATGAGTGTGTCTTGCAACTCGCCTCCACCCTCAAAAAGCAACCGCTCCACGCCCCACGTTTTTCGCAGCCAACAAAGCGCTGCACGGAAGTTGATTTCGTTCTCGCCGCAGATTTTTACTTCCGCCAGTTCACGAAGTTTCTTCAACCGACGCTCGCCGGCACGTTTGGTTGTCAGAATAATGATCGGTGAAAACTTGTGTTTGAAAATCTCCGCGTCGGGATTCACCGAACCCGAACCGCTGACAACGATGCGCAAGTGGTATTCGGCGAGTCCGCGCCGGAGGCGCTGCCGTCGGTATCTCGCCCCGCCGGTTCCGAGGGTTGCCGGGCTGAGGTCCACGGTGCGCGCGCCGCACACCACGGCGTCCGCAGTGGCCCGGAGTTCCATCATGTGTTGCTGATCACGTTTGCCGGCAAAGGGAACGAAGCGGTGGTTTGCGAAAGCGATTTTGCCATCGGCAGTCATCGCGAAGTTGGCAAAAACGAACGGCAGCTTTCCAGTCCCGCGTCCGTGATCGACAGCTTTTGTGCTGTGACGCGTTCGGATTGCTGCCCTTGTGTCGTGGATGACGCGCCTGGGTTTCATAAGATCAGCATCGCATCACCGTAGCTGAAAAAGCGATAGCGTTCTCGAATCGCTTCGGCGTAGGCTGACAAAATTGTTTCGCGTCCGGTAATCTGGCCCGGCGCGGCAAATGCGCTCGCGAGCATGAGCAGGGTGGAGCGAGGAAGATGAAAGTTCGTGAGCAACGCATCCACGATCCGAAACGAGCAGGGAGGATGAATAAAGATCTTTGTGCGGCCGCGTTCGGCTGCGAGCTTACCGTCGTGCCGGGCCGCGACGCTTTCGAGAACGCGGACGGTCGTTGTTCCCACAGCGACGACGCGGCGTCCGCTGGCCTTGGCTTCATTCACTGATTGGGCGGTGTGTTGATCCAGCTCGTAACGTTCCTCGTGCATCGTGTGGCCCGCGAGTGTTTCGGTTTTGACCGGCGCAAAAGTTCCCAGCCCTACGTGCAACGTAATGAAATGCACGCTCACGCCGCGTGCGCGAATTTTCTTTAGCAACGCTTCCGTGAAGTGCAGTCCAGCCGTCGGCGCCGCAACCGATCCGGCGCTTTCCGCAAACACGGTTTGGTAACGTTCTTTGTCGTTGGCAAGTTCACCTGCATTCGCGCGAGTGACGTAAGGTGGCAAGGGAACTTCACCCAACTTCCGCAAGGCGTCGGCAATGTCCTCGGTTCCATTAAAGATCAGTCGCCGATGACCTTCTTCGTTGGCGCCAGCTACTGTTGCTTGCACGCGAGTCGCATTTCCGTTTGATTCGAGCAAAGAGATTTCCGTTCCGGCGCGCGCGCGTTTGCCAGGCCGTAACATCGCCCACCAATCATTCTTTCCGTTTTCTTCTAGCAACAGGATTTCAAACTTGCCGCCAGTACGCGCGTTGACTCCACGAAGTCGCGCTGGGATTACTTGCGAATTGTTCAGCACGAGTACGTCCCCGGCACGAAGGTAGTCGGGCAGTTCGCAAAATCGCCGGTGCTCGATTCGCGCGCTCTCGCGGTGCAGGATCAGCAATCGTGACGCGTCCCGCTCTGTGAGGGGATGTTGCGCGATTAGTTCTGGTGGCAGATGATAGTCGAACTCGGCGGTGCGCATTCGCAGGACGACGTTAACAATCTGCGATGTTCTGGACAATGCGAGTCACGAGCCGCGTGAGCGGGACCAATCACCCGACCACCACAAATGGTGGAGCTACAAAACGCGCGCACTAGATTTTGCATTAGCGACCGCAGTGAGTTAGCCTGTCGAGCAATCCAGAGGAGGGTTGTGAATAACTTTTGAACAAGTGGGGTAGAATCTTGTTGACCGAGTGGGGGCTGGTGGGTAAAAAGAACAGCGTTGTGGGGGAAAAGGCTGTTCGCATCCCCTAATGTGAACAAGATGCCGGACAATGAGTCAGTCGCGCAGATTTACTATAATTCACTCTACCGCCATGGAGTGGATAACAAGCGGCGTGTGCAGATTCCTGCCAAGTGGTTGCCCGCCGACGAGACCGTCGAGTTCACTCTCATCCTTTGGCCCAAATCCAAGGAAGGTCCTTGTCTCCGCGTGCTGCCACCAAAGGAAATGGCTCAACTGATGGAATCCATTGACGCCATGCCCAACACGGACCCGAACAAAACTGTTCTCAAACGATTCATCGGCAGCGAATCCATCCAAATTGCCACAGACAAAACCGGCCGCGTTTGCTTGCCCGAAGAAATGGCGCGAGCGGCGGGTATCAAAGACGAGGCCATGCTGGTCGGTTTGCTAGACCGCTTTGAAATCTGGAATCCTGACCGTTTCGAAAAGGTCAAGGCCTCGGACGCCGTCATGGCCCAGGAAGCCTTCAAACTCATGGAATGAAAATGAGCATCGGACGACTACTCGCATCGGGAAAAAGCCTAGTCGGCGGACAAAGCAACTCGGGCCGTTACCGGCTCGACAAACGCGCGCGGCTCCCAAAATTCGGTTCAACGAAAAACCCGTTCATGCAGGCAAAACGAACGACCCCGCAGCCGGAAGCCGCCGAACAAGCAGTAGCGACCAAACAAAACGCGTCGGAAACCTGTTCGCCAAACCACAACGTCCCGCCGACTTTGATGACAACCCCGCCAGTGACTGCCCGCCTGCGACGAGCCGTGCGACAAATACGGGAATGGTGCGCGGACAAAAACCCGATCCCCCGCATCGCGAAACCCGTGAGGGCAGCACCAATGCCGCGCCCGGCCAGTTCGCCAATCCAAAGCGAACTCACGCTTGATGAAGTAAAAGTAGTGCGAAACGACTTAAGTGAAGCCGACCTGGAAATCGTCCCGACTAAACCCGTGAGACGCGCGGAGGGAGCACCTTTACGTGAGGACAATGCCTGGAGCCGGTTAACCACGCGGATTTTTGTTCGGGAACACGACTGAGATAAAAACGAGCCAATGCGCAGTGCCCGATTTCGTCCACAAGCCGGTGATGATGGCGGAGGTGCTGGACGCGCTGAAACCGAAGCCGGGCGGACGATACGCCGACGGGACGGTCGGTGGAGCTGGACACGGGGCGGCCATGTTGGCCGCGAGTTCGCCGACTGGATGGTTATCTGGCTGCGATCGCGATGGCGCTGCCGTTGAGATTGCGCGGGCGAGACTGGCGAGCTTCGCGGGACGGTTTGAGATTCGCCAGGGCGATTTTGCCGAACTCGATCAATGGGTGGCTGCGGGAAGTTGTGATGGTGTGCTGCTGGATTTGGGTGTGAGTTCGCCGCAACTGGACACGGCGGAGCGCGGGTTCAGCTTCCAGCAGGACGGCCCGCTGGACATGCGGATGGACACGCGGCAGTCGCTCACGGCAGCTGACTTGTTGAACAGCGCGAGCGTCGAAGAGCTGGCGAAGATATTTTGGGAACTGGGTGACGAACGAGATTCGCGGCGATTTGCGAGGGCGATAGTGCACGACCGTGAGCAAAAACTGTTCAAAACGACGCGGCAGTTGGCGGAATTGATTGAACGGCTATCGCCGCGCGCGGGCCGGCGAACGCATCCGGCGACGAAGGTTTTTCAGGCATTGCGGCTGGCGGTGAACGACGAGATTGGTTCTTTGAAACGCGGGTTGGTTTCAGCGCTGACGATACTCAAGTCCGGTGGCCGTCTGGCGGTCATCACGTTCCATTCGTTGGAAGACCGGGTGGTGAAAGATTTCGGGCGCGCGCGGGCGCGGGATTACACGTTCACCGGAGGACTGGACGTTCCGGAGTTGCGTGAGCCGCGCACGCCCGAGTTGCGCTGGATCAGCCGCAAAGCAATCAAACCGGGCGAGGCGGAAGTGGCGGACAACCCCCGCAGCCGCAGCGCCCAGTTACGAATCATGGAAAAGATTTAATGGCAAAGAATCGCAAATATCAATCGGCTGCTGTCCGGTTTGGGCCGGCGGTAAAAGCCTTTCTGCTCTGCGCACTGATCGGCGGGAGCGGCGTGGGCTACGTATGGCAGAAAAGCCAGATAGACGAACTGGGCCGGCAGATCAAAGCCCGGGAGATTCGATTGGCCGAATTACAAACTCAGAACAAAAAGGCGCGCGATCAACTCGCGGTGCTGCGCTCGCCGATCATGCTCAAGAAGCGCGTGGAAGAATTGAAGTTGGGATTGGTCGAACCGCAACAGTCACAGATTTGGCGACTCGCTGAGCCGGGGGCGCTGCCGGTCGCTGAAACGGATCGTCAATTGGCCGTACGCCCCACCGGCCAGAACTTTACGTCGCGATGAGAATCTTTTTGCCGCCGCCCGTGTCGCCATTGGTTGAGGAACCGATGGCCGCGGGCGGCCGGCAGAATTTGAAACCTTCCGAAGAGCCGGAAGTGCATGGATGAATCGGAACAAATGAAAAATTTACCGCCGCCCGTGTCGCCATTGGTTGAGGAACCGATGGCCACGGGCGGCCGGTAATTCACGAACATGGCCAAACGACTTCAACTACGCCGCCTCTTATTGCTGGCGCTGCTGCTGGGTGCGGCGTTTGTCGGGCTGGGTTATCGCCTGGTGGACCTTCAGGTCTTGCGCCACACCGAACTGCAGGCCAAGGCCCGCCAGAACACGCAGCGTGAATTCATGCTCGAGCCGCGCCGGGGTGACATCCTGGATGCGCGCGGCAATCTGCTCGCGACGAGCGTCTTCGTGAAAACGGTTTGCGCCGATCCCACCCTCATCGGCAATCATCAGGCCGAAATTGCCAAGGCAATCTCGCCGATCTTGCAACTGAACGAAAGCGAAGTTGCCGAACGACTGCTTCCCCGATTGCAGCGGGACGAAAAGGGCCAGATCATCACCAACCGGCTTGGACAGGCCATTACCAACCGTTACGTCGTCCTGAAACGAAAGGTGAAGGTCGAGACGTGGCGGGCGGTCGAGGCCGCGATGAGCAACCTCACGCTGAACGTGGACGAGAAAACCCTCACCAAGGCCGAGCGGGCATTCTATCGCAACCTGCGCGCCAAGGCGATCAACACGGATCCGTTGGACGATCAACTGCGGGAATACCCAAACCAGACGCTCGCGGCGCACGTCCTTGGCCACGTTGGCATGGCCGAACGCGAATTCAACGGCAACAAGATTTTAGAAACCGTCGGCAAAGACGGCCTCGAACTCACGTTGAATTCCAAATTGTCCGGCGCGCGCGGCTGGCGCGTAACCGAAACCGATCATCGCCGCCGTGAATTGGTCGCGTTGCGCGATCAGGATGTCGAACCGCGCGATGGCTACAACGTCGTGCTCACGATTGACTCGGCGATTCAGGATTTTCTGGAGGCGGCTCTGGCCGAGGGCATGGAGAAACATTCGCCCATCAGTATTTCGGGATTGGTGGTTCGTCCGCGCACGGGCGAAATCCTCGCCATGGCGACGCTGCCGAATTTCGATCCCAACAATCCCGGCTCAAACGCCGACGCACGGCGCAATCGTGTCATCACCGATGTGATGGAGCCGGGATCCACTTTCAAGATTGTCGTCGTTTCCGGCGCGTTGAACGACCGACTCGTGCGGTTGAGCGACCCGTTTGATTGCGAGAACGGCCATTTCGCGTTTGCGGGCAGGGTCTTGCACGATCACGGCTCCTACGGGCTGCTTTCCGTGGAGAACATCATCACGAAATCCTCGAACATCGGCGCGGCGAAGATTGGCATCAAAATGGGCAACCAGCGATTGCATGATTATCTTAGCAACTTCGGGTTTGGGGCGCGCACGGGAATTCCGCTGCCGGGCGAGGTAAAGGGAATTGTCCACGAGGTGAAAGACTGGAGCAAAGTGACGATTGCCCAGATTCCCATGGGTCACGGCATCGCGGTTACGCGTCTCCAAATGGCCATGGCCATGTGCGCCATCGCAAACGATGGCTGGCTGATGCGGCCGATGCTGGTCAGCCGGCTCCAAGATCGCGAAGGCCACGTGATAGCCCGCTACACTCCCCAACGCGTGCGTCAGGTCATCAGCGAAACGGCGGCGCGGCAGACGGTCGCTGCGCTCAAGACCGTGGTTTCGTCCGAAGGCACCGCGCCGAAAGCGGCGCTGGAGCATTATCATGTCGCCGGCAAGACGGGTACCGCGCAGAAAGCCGGGGTGGGGGGCTACGTGCCCGGCAAGTACGTTTCGTCGTTCATCGGTTTTTTCCCCGCAGACAATCCCGAGCTTTGCATCTCGATAGTGATGGATGAGCCCAAGCAGGGTTACTACGGCGGGCAGACGGCAGCGCCCTTGTTTCGGCAGGTGGCCGAACGGGCGGCAAATTATTTGAACATCCGCCCCGATAACATCGAAGCCCGGCAGGCAACGAACGAAACCGCCTCGACCGACAAGACGCGGTCGCCTGGCCGCGTGGCGGTTCGATCACCGATCAACCCGTAAACCTATGAGCGCGCAAAACATTATCTCGCATCGGATGTTCGTCGCAGCCTTGAGTCACGATCCCGCGGTGCGGGGCGAATCGGCGCAACCGCGCCGGTTGCGCAGCGAACCGGCAGCCGCGGCCCGTGGCTCGCGCGCACGCCCCGGCGCCGCGGCGTCGCCTCCGGGCGCGGTCGCGCAGCAGTTGCTATTGTTGTCCGAAGTGGTGGAGTTTCAACCGGTGCAAACCTGACGAAGGCTTTGCCCGCAAGCGAAGTGAACAGTGGAAGCGCGAACTCTGAATTTTGTTACGGTGGCCTGTGAGGGCGAATTGGTGCAAGGCTCGGCCGCGGGCGTGGTCAATGGTTTGAGCACGGATTCCCGCCAGGTTCAGCCTGGCGATTTGTTCTTTGCCATCAAAGGCGAACGGTTTGACGGGCATGACTACCTCGAGGGTGTCGTCAAGCGCGGGGTTGCCGCGATCGTGATCCAAAAGTCCAAGGTCCAAAGTCTCACGTCGGAAGCCGCGAGCTGCGCGGTCGTGGCCGTGGACCACACGCGGCGGGCGCTGGGCCGGTTGGCGGCGGTGTATCGTCAGGATTTTTCGCTCCCAGTCGTGGCCGTGGCCGGGTCGAACGGCAAAACGTCCACCAAAGATTTGATCGCCGCGGTGCTGCGGCAAAGATTTCCGACGCTTTGGAGCGACGCCAGTTTCAACAACGACATCGGAGTGCCGCTCTCGTTGTTGCGGTTGGAAAAAGGCCATGAGGCCGCCGTGTTGGAAGCGGGCACGAATCACCCGGGCGAACTCGCGCCGCTCGTGAAGATGATACAACCGGGTTACGGCGTCATCACGAACATCGGGCGCGAGCATTTGGAGTTCTTTGGCGATCTCGCCGGAGTGGCCCAGGAGGAGGGCGCGCTGGCGGAGGTGTTGCCGGCGGGGGGCAGGTTGTTTGTGAATGGGGACAACGAATGGACGGAGCGGATCGCGGCGCGCACGCGGGCCGCAGTCGTGCGCGTTGGATTTGGCGAGGGCAACGATTGGCGCGTGAGTCGCGCGAGGCTGGACAAACAGGGCGCGACGTTTCAGGTGTCGGCGCCCCGCGCGGAGTTCGACGGTGAGTATCGCATCAATTTGCTGGGGCGGCATCAGGTGGGCAACGCGCTTTTTGGGGTGGCGCTGGGTGCCGAGTTCGGCCTGGAGCGCGCTGAGATTCAGCGTGGCTTGGCAGAGTGCGCGCCGGCAAAGATGCGGTTGCAACTGTGGGAGGTGGGTGGGTTGCGAGTGTTGGATGATGCTTACAACGCGAATGCGGATTCGATGTCAGCGGCGTTGGAGGTGTTGCGGGATTTGCCATGCAAGGGGCGACGGGTGGCGGTGTTGGGCGACATGGCGGAGTTGGGGGCGCAGGGTGAAGCGGCGCATCTGGAGGTGGGGCGGCGGGCGGCTGAATCCGGTGTGGGCCAGTTGTTCGCGGTGGGAAAAATGGCGGCCATGCTGGCGCGCGGGGCGCGCGAGGCGGGTTTGACGCGGGTGATTGAGTTGGCGGACGTGGAGTCGGCGGCGGCGGCGGTCAAGTCGTTTGTGAAGGCGGGGGATGTCGTGTTGTTGAAGGCATCGCGGGCGGCGCGTCTGGAACGGATTGTCGCGGCGTTGTTAAACGGAAAGGCTGAAAAAATTGCCCCGCCCTTGCTGTGATTTTGAATTTATGCCCAACAAGCAAAAGAACCTCAAGTACCAGAATCCAACGGCCCGTTTTGGAGCAAGGGCTGGGTGAATGCTTTACTACCTAAGCCAGGCATTGCTCGAGTGGTCGGACGGGACTGCTTACGCCGAGTTTCTTTCGCCGTTGCGCTTGTTCCGTTACATCACGGTCCGCAGCGCGGGGGCGGCGGTGACGGCGCTGGTTTTGAGTTGGTGGCTTGGACCGAAGGCGATCACCTGGCTCAAGCGGCTCAAGTTCGGCCAGGATTACGCGGACAAGGCGGAGGAGGCCGGCGGCATGGTGGCGCGGGTGCTCAGCAAGAAGGGCACGCCGACGATGGGGGGACTGTTGATCGTCGCGGTGCTGAACGTGACGGTGTTGTTGTGGGCGCAATGGAATCCGTTGCTGTTGCTGACGCTGCTCTCGGTGCTGGTGTTGACCGCGCTGGGTTTTTACGACGATTACGCCAAGATCATTCAACAGAGCGGCGGCGGCACCAAGCCGCACGTGAAACTGTGGGTGCAGTTCGTGTTGGCGGCTTTTGTGGCGGTTTACCTTTGGAAATTGCCGGCCAACAGTTTCCTGCGCCTGCCGGAGCATACGGTGTCCATCAAGAGCAACTTGATCAGCGTCCTGATGGTGCCGTTTTACAAATACCCGATTCAGACCGGCGCGGCGGTGGGTTTGGTGGTCGCGGTTTTCGCGATCGTGGGCATGTCCAACGCGGTGAATCTGACGGATGGCCTGGATGGGCTGGCCATTGGTTGCACGCTGATCACTTCAATCGTTTTTTTGTTTTTCACGTATCTGGCCGGCAATTTCAAGACCGCGGCTTACTTGCAAATCCCCTACGTGGATGGCGCGGGCGAACTCACCGTGTTCTGCGCGGCGATGATCGGCGCGGGCATGGGGTTTCTGTGGTTCAATTGTCATCCGGCGCAGGTGTTCATGGGCGACACCGGCTCGCTCGCCTTGGGCGGAGCGCTGGGCATCATGGCGGTGTTGATTCACCAGCCGTTCATCCTTGTCATCGCCGGCGGCGTGTTTGTCATGGAAGCCGCTTCCGTGATTCTGCAACGGGGCTGGTTCCGTTACACGAAACGGCGCACGGGCACCGGCGAAAGAATTTTTTTGATGGCGCCCATTCACCATCACTTCGAGAAAAAAGGCTGGTACGAGTCGCAGGTGGTGATGCGGTTTTACATTCTGTGCGTGATGTTTGCGGTGGTGGCGTTGGCTACATTGAAAATCAGATAAGCGAAGCGAACCGTTTTCCATGGTCGGCAATCCAGTGAAGGGAAGCGATCGGCTTCCAGGCCAATTGGCCGAAGCAGAGAGAAATGGCGGCGTATTAAGATGACCGAAGCGAGAAACATTTTTACTCCTTGCACGGCGCTCGATTCGTTGTTAGAAGCAATGGCCGAAGCGGCGAGGCGCGCGGATTTCGGAACCGTGCATTTGCTTTCGCCCGCTTGTTCAAGCTTCGATCCTTTTCGAAACTGCCAACAAAGCGGGCCGGTGCTTGGCCGCAAGTTGAAATCAACGGGTAGGGGTGCATTGGGCGGCGGCCCCTACATACGCGGTAAGCAGACCGGTAATTTGAATGCAGACCACGACAGGTCGGGCAAAGCATTTGATTGGGAGTTTCTTGAGGAGAAGCTCCGAGTCAGAAGAATTAACCATTCCTCAATGAAAGGATCCCGCGCAGCGGGACCAACAAAACAATGAATAGTCCAAGTCCGCTCGTTCCACAGGGCTCGTTCCTGGAGCAAAAGAATAAAGGCCGTTCAAGAGTCAAAGTCGCCTTCTTCTGTGTGGTCGGGGTCCACGTGGTTGCGATCATGGCGGCGCTCCTGGCGCAAGGTTGCCGCCGGGAGGAGGGGCAGTCACCCGATACGAATTCAGTCCCGGTTTTGACCGACCCCGGCCTGTTGCCGGAAGCGACGAATACGCCGCAAACTTCCATCGTTGAAACCTCGGCTCCGCCTGTCACGCCGGACCACACAACACTGCCTCCCGCAACGACGGCCACCGAATACACAATTGCCCGGGGAGACTCGTTTTCGACCATCGCGAAAAAATTTCCCGGAGTCACGGCGAAGGCCATTCAGGACGCCAACCCAACCGTGAATCCGTTGAAACTGCAGATTGGCCAAAAAATTGTCATCCCGCCTCCATCCGCTCCGGCGGTCCATGGTTCAACGGCCACAACGCCTGCGGCGGCTGAAACCGGCGACGTGATTTACACGGTCAAGTCCGGTGACAACCTTACCAAGATCGCCACTCAATACGGCACGACGGTGCGCGCCTTGCGGTCCGCGAACAATCTGGCCACGGACAACATAAAAGTTGGGCAGAAGCTCAAGATTCCCGGCAAGTCCGCACCACCGGATGCGTCTTCCGGAACGGCTCCGACGCCGTGACCGTTCGCTCGACGCCGGGTGACTGCAACCCGGCGTTCGGCTTTTGACTCGAAATGAAATTTGCCGTCAACACTCTGGCGATCTGTGTGGCCGCCCTGCTCGCGCTGGGCATGGTGATGCTCTACAGCGCCAGCATGGTGATGGTGAATTCAAAGACGCAAACCTCGGTCGGCGCGCATTATCTGGTCATGCAACTGATCTGGTGCGGCCTGGGTCTGGTGGCGTGCGTGGTTGCGGCGTCGCTGGACTACCGGCTGCTGAGGAAATTTGCCTGGCCCATGTTCATCGTCGCTGTGGTGTTGCTGGCGCTGGTTCTCGAGAAACACCTCGGGGTCGTCCGAGGCAACGCGCGGCGCTGGTTCAGTTTTGGCGGCGTGAGTTTTCAACCATCGGAGTTTGCCAAGCTGGCCTTGATTGTTTTGCTGGCCTGGTATGGAGAGCGTCATCAACGCCAGATGCACACCTGGGTGCGCGGCATCGTCGTCCCGGGTTTGCTGATCCTGCCGGTACTGCTGCTCGTCTTCGTCGAACCAGATCGTGGGACAACCGTGCTGCTCGCGGCCGTCGGCGCGACGATGCTGTTGATCAGCGGCGTGCGCTGGAAATATTTTGTGCCGCCAATCGTGCTGGGGTTGGTGGCGTTGGGGATTTCGCTCTGGCACGATCCGATGCGCATCCGCCGGATTTTCGCGTGGCTGTTCCTTGAAGAGCACAAGGAAGGCGTTGGGTATCAGGCCTACCAGGCGATGCTCGCCTTGGGCGCGGGCGGATTGACCGGATTGGGACTGGGCAACGGCCGGCAGAAGCGGGGATTCGTTCCGGAACACTACACGGATTTTATCTTCTCGATCATCGGCGAAGAACTGGGCTTGGTCGCCACGATGTTGATCGTCGTGGCGTTTGTGGCGGTGGTCATCTGCGGCATCTACATCGCGCGCCACGCGCGCGACACGTTCGGTTTGCTGCTGGCTTCGGGGATTTCCTTTCTGATCGGCTTGCAGGCCTTCATCAACATCGGTGTGGTCACCAGCGCGTTGCCGAACAAGGGCCTCCCGTTGCCCTTCATCAGTTATGGCGGGTCGAATTTGTTGATGATGCTGGCGTGCGTCGGTTTGTTGTTCAGCGTCGCCCGTCAGGCGCGCGCGCCGGAGATCAAACCCAGCAACCCGTTCGCGCGCGACGAATTGCCCGCGGCGCAGCCGACCTGATGCGTGACCAAACTCCAGCACCATTCATCGCCATCGCCTGCGGCGGAACGGGTGGCCATTTGTTTCCGGGCATTGCAATCGCGAGCCAACTGATCGAGCGCGAATGCAAAGTGGCCTTGCTGGTTTCGCCCAAGGAAGTGGATCAGCGCGCGGTAAAATCTGTCGGCCTCAGTGGGGGAGTTCAGGTCGTGACGCTCCCGGCGGTGGCGCTGCAAAGCGGCCACCGTTTCGCGTTTGTGCGGGGGTTCTGGCAATCCTGGGCCGCTTCGCGAAAATTATTTCGTTCGCAGCCCCCGCACGCCGTTCTGGCCATGGGCGGTTTTACCAGCGCGCCACCGGTTGTGGCCGCCCGGCGCGCGTGCGCGCGGACATTTCTTCACGAATCGAACTCCATTCCCGGCCGGGCGAATCGCTGGCTCGCACGATTCGTGGACCAGGCATTCGTCGGATTCCCCTCGGCGGCCGGACAACTCCGCGCGCGGGAAGTGACGGTCACCGGAACACCCGTGCGTCCGGAATTGGGCCCCGGCGATACCGCCGCCTGCCGCGCGGCGCTTGGTTTGGAGCCGGCAAAGCCGCTCATACTCGTCGTTGGAGGAAGTCAGGGCGCCACGGGTATCAACCAGATGATCACAGCGGCACTGCCTTCGCTGGTCAAACGCGCGCCGGATTGGCAATGGTTGCATCTCGCCGGGTCGAACGACGTGGATAACGTGCGGCAAGCCTACCGCGCGGCCGGCGTGAAGGCCGTGGTTCATCCCTTTCTTGACGAAATGCATCTGGCGCTGGGCGCGGCGAGCGCGGTCGTCAGCCGGGCGGGCGCGTCCTCGCTCGCGGAAATTGCCGCGATGCGTGTGCCCGCGCTGCTCGTTCCCTTTCCACACGCGGCTGACAATCACCAGTTTTTCAACGCGCAAGCGTTCGCCGAGACTGGAGCGGCGCGGTTGCTGGAGCAGCGGGAAGCCGCGCCCGAAAAAGTTGTTGGCCTGCTCCTGCACTTGGTGGATAACACTGCGGCCCGCGAGAAAATCCGGACTGCGCTCGTCCGGTGGCACAGCCCCGGCGCGGCGAGGCAAATCGCCGAGATCATTCTGCAAACCATCGCGCGGAGCGCGGACAGCCGCGCCCGCGACGCGGCGACGGGCACCGGCCATCCCGACGCGGGAAGCCCGGCTGCGCTCGAAGCCTGTGCCGTACAACCGGGCCCCGCCAGATCACACGCGATCTCGTGACTCCATCCAGCGTCATTCTCGAAGATCACACGGAAGGTTCCGCGCAACTCGCCAGTGAACTGGCGCGATTCGTCTCGACCGCGACTTTGGTGCGCACGGACGAGCCGCTGGCCCGGCGGACGACATTGCGCGTGGGCGGGCCGGCGGACGTGTATGTCGAGCCGGCTTCCGAGGCCGACCTGGCAGCCGTGCTGAAGTTCTGTCGCGCGCGCGGATTGAAGTTTTTCCTGTTGGGTCGCGGCTCGAATTTACTGGTGCGCGACGGCGGTTTTCGGGGCGTGGTGATCAGTCTGGCTCACGGGAATTTCAGCGGGATTGAGCGGCTTCACGGCGACCGCCTGCGCTGCGGCGCGGGCGCAAAACTCAAACAGGTCGCCGTTGAGGCGAAACGCAACGGGTTGAGCGGCGTGGAATTTCTCGAAGGCATTCCCGGCAGCGTCGGCGGCGCGTTGCGGATGAACGCCGGCGCGATGGGCTTCTGGACGTTCAATGCGGTGGAAGCCGTGCGCGCGATGGATTATGAGGGCCGGGTTTTTGAAAAGGCCGCCACTGAAATCCATGTCGAGTACCGGAGCTGTCCGCTGTTTGAAAATCATCTGGCGCTGGGCGCCGTCTTCCAATGCCGGGCCGCCTCGCGCGAGGAAATTGAAGCCCGCATGAACGCTTACAGCCGGAAGCGCTGGGATTCGCAGCCGGCGGCCCCGAGCGCGGGGTGCATGTTCAAAAATCCCGAGACGATCCCGGCGGGGAAATTGATTGATGAACTGGGGTTGAAAGGCACACGCGTGGGCGGGGCCGTTGTGTCCAGTGAGCATGGCAATTTTATCGTCAACACCGGAACGGCAACCGCGCGGGATGTGTTGGAGTTGATCGGTGTAATCAAAACACGGGTCCGGGATGCGCGGGGCGTGGGATTGGAGACCGAGGTGGAAATCATTGGCGAGCCGTAACAGATTTTTGGGGCGATGTGCGAGTCGCCACGGATCGAGAGTCAGTCAGAATGGGCGAGAAGTTGAAAATCACGGTCATGCTGGGCGGGCCGAGCGCCGAACGCGAAGTGTCCTTGCGTTCAGGTGCGGCGGTGGCGGCGGCGTTGCGCTCGCGCGGCCACGAAGTTTTTGAACTCGATCCACGCGAACCGGGTTGGGTCTTGCCGCCGGAAACAGACGTGGTGTTTCTCGCGTTGCACGGAACTTACGGCGAGGACGGCGTCGTCCAGGCGGAACTCGATTTGCAGGGCGCGATTTACACGGGCTGCGATGCCGACGCGAGCCGCATCGGGTTCGACAAGGTTTTGACCAAGCAACGATGTGTGGCGGCGGGTGTCCCCACGGCGCGCTTCACCGTGGTGGAAGTTGCCGGCACTCCCTGGCCGCGCGGTTGGAATCCGCCCGTGGTGCTCAAACCGGTGCGCCAGGGTTCGAGCGTGGGGCTGCAATTCGTGGAGCGTGTCGCGGATTGGAGCGCCGCGCTCAGTGAATCGCTGCGGTATGGTTCCGAAATACTGGTGGAAGAAAAGATTTCGGGCCGCGAGTGTACGGTTGGCATTCTCGGGAACGATGCTTTGCCGCTGGTCGAAGTGCGACCCAAGTCGGGCGTTTACGATTACCGGTCCAAATACAGCGAGGGCACGACGGAGTATCTCTGTCCCGCGCCGTTCGATGACGCAACCACGAAGCGCGTGCAAGCGGCCGGCCTTGGCGCCTTCAAAGCGATCGGCGGCCGCGACTATGGCCGCGTGGATGTGATGGTGAGCGCGAACGGCGATCCGGTCGTGCTCGAGGTAAACACACTTCCGGGTATGACGGAAACCAGCTTGCTGCCGAAGGCCGCCGCGGCTGCGGGCATTGGTTACGCGGAGTTATGCGAGCGCATGGCAAGGCTGGCGCTGACACGGAAACCAGGCTCGGGCAAAGGCGAAAAGCGGGCCGTTCAGGCGAAGTAATGTGTGACGGGAATGATGTGGTTCAGTCGTAAACAACGAAACCGGCGATTGCATCGCGCCCACGTGCTGGACGTGAAGCTGCGATCCGGCCAGGTGCGAGCGACTCGGATGCGTCTGGCGTCCGTGGCGCTCGCGGTCCTCTTTGGCACGTTGTTCGGCCTGTATCTGCTGTGGCGCGCGGGCGAGTGGGCGTTGAACCGGCTCGTGTATGAGAACCAGAGCTTCGCCATCAAGCACGTGGACGTTCAAACCGACGGCGTCATTTCCGCGGACCAGTTGCGACGCTGGGCGGGAGTGAAGGTGGGTGAAAATCTGTTGGCCCTCGATCTGGCGCGCGTGAAGCGCGACCTCGAACTCGTCCCGCTCATCAGTTCCGTTTCACTCGAAAGGGTGTTGCCGCGCACTTTGCGAATCCGCGTGACCGAACGCGAGGCGGTGGCGCAGGTCAATGTTCCTCGCGCGTCCCGCCAAGGTGGGATCGAAGTGGCGGTTTTTCATCTGGACACGGCGGGTTACGTGATGGTGCCGCTTGATCCGCGGCAACGCACGACGCCATTGAACCATACCAACGATGTTTTGCCCGTGTTGACCGGCGTGAAAATGACGGAGATTCAACCCGGCCAGAAAGTTGAGTCGCCCCAGGTCCGGTCCGCGTTGCGGCTGGTCGAGGAATTTGCGTGTTCGCCGATGGCTGGTCTGGTGGACTTGCGCCGGGTGGATGTCGGATCGTCCGAGGTGCTGGTCATCACCACCGCCCAGGGAAGCGAAGTGACCTTTGGCCTCAACGATCTGGAGCGGCAGTTGCGCCGTTGGCGCGAGATTCACGATCAGGGCCAGCGCCAGGGTAAGAATCTCGCCACGTTGGACCTTGCGGTGACCAACAGTATTCCGGCCCGCTGGCTGGAAGCCAGTTTGCCCGTCCCTCCGGCCAAAGCGCCCAAACAACTTCGCAATCGCAAACGCAATGTTTGATTCTTCCTCCATCATCATCGGGCTCGAAATCGGGACCTCCAAAGTGTGCGCCGTGGTTGGCGAGTTGAACGCCGAAGGCGCGCTGAACGTCGTCGGCCTTGGACAGGCGCGCTCGCGCGGCGTCCGCAAGGGCGAGATCGTGGACGCGCCGGCCGTCGAGGAAGACGTGCGCCACGCCATCGTCGAAGCCGAACAAATGGCCGACGTGGAAATCCGCAGCGTTTATCTCGGCGTCACTGGCGGACACATTCGCGGCTTCAACAATCGCGGCGTGCATCCGGTCGTGTCGGCGGATCGAGAAATTTCCGAGGACGACGTTCAGGACGTGATCAAGAATGCCAAGGCGATCAACTTGCCCGCCGAAAACAGCGTCCTTCATGCGATTCGCCAGCACTTTCTCGTGGACGGGCAGGACAGCATCACGAATCCGGTCGGAATGCTGGGCGCGCGATTGGAAGTGGACGTGCATGTCGTCCACGGACATTTGAACCGGCTGCAAAATGCCATTCGCGTGGTGAAGGGGATGCAGCTCGAAGTGGATGAAGTTGTTTTCAACGGGTTGTCATCGTCGCTGGCGGTGTTGAGCAACGAACAAAAGGAACTCGGCGCTCTGGTCATTGACATTGGCGGCGGGACGACCGATTACGCTGTCTATGCCGATGGCGTGATCAAACACACCGGCGTGCTGGCCGTGGGTGGCGACCACGTCTCGAACGATCTGGCGTATGGATTGAAAGTGCCGCTGGGCCGCGCGGAACAACTCAAGATCGAGAACGGCGCCGCCTTCGTGGAAGACTCGGTCAAAGGCAAGGTCATCACGCACACGAGTGAACTCGGGTTGCCGCTCAAATCGGTCAACCTCGAACATCTGCGCCGCATCATGTCGCTGCGGCTCGAGGAAATTTTCCGGCTCGTCGGTCAGGATGTCGAGCAAGCCGGTCTGCTGGATTATTTGCGCGCGGGCGTTTTTCTGTGCGGCGGAGTCGCGCGCGTTCCGCACATCGCGAGCCTGGCGGAGCAGGTGTTGCAAATGCCCGTCTGCATCGGCAAGGCCAATTCCATCAGCGGCCTGAAATCCGCGCTCGACCAGCCTGAATTCGCGACGGCCATCGGCCTCGTCAAATTCGGCTCGTTCAAATCGCGTAAACGCGAAGCGAAGCCATCGTGGAAGCAGGGAATCAAAGGCGCGCTTTCGCGATTTTTGCCCCGAACGTGAGCTTCGATCTCCAACATTGGCTGCGCATGGTGATCACAAACCCAATCCCCCTCACCCGGCCTTCGGCCACCCTCTCCCCCCGCGGGGGAGAGTGCAGGGTGAGGGGGCAACGGGGTTCTTGCGGGGTCAGAGTGAGAAGGCTTCTTTC
>CAZCZP010000011.1:0-32145 GCA_964502895.1 uncultured Bifidobacteriaceae bacterium | reverse complement strand
CTGCAATGTTACGAACAAGCGTTGCGCACGCAGGAGAAGGCGCATGAGGGGTGAGCGTCACGGATGCGCGTCGCTTCGTCCATTTAAGCGGGCAGGCTTCCGAAAGTAAGCAGCCTGGTTTCTGGAGTTACAATCGCCCTTCACCCACGGGTTTTTGCGCGCTCCAGTCCTTCACCAACTCCGGAAAGGAGCAGTTGTCGCACACGGCATTCGAGTGATCGCAAAAATCGCGCACGATCTGGATCAACCCTTGTTGCACCGCGGCACCGCGCAACGCGCGCGGCGCGGCGCCGCCCAGCAACCGTTGCCGCGCCAGGCGGAGCACGGCGTTGTCTTCGGCGGACGGCCAGGCATGATAACGGCGCTCGATCTCGTGTTGCAGTTTCTCATTCCCGCCTTCGCCTGCGCGCGTCCAGAGCCAGGGCAGGATGACGTTGACTGCAAGATCCGTTACGCGCGTGGCGCCCAGTAGGGGTTGAGATTTTTTCAATCGCGCCGTATGAAACGTCCAATGCCAAGCCCAGAAATCATCGCGCTCGACCTGCACCACCTCTATCAACGAATTTAACAAGGCGCGATCAGAAATTGTTTCAGCGCACCAACGTTCGATTTGCGCGGCAAGTTTGCCAGCGCTCAACCAGTGCGCGGCGAGAGCCAGGCGGCGTTGCGGGTGATTCGCGGGGCGCAGTCCATGAAAGCGCCAGAGGGTTTGAGGCAGGAGACAATCTTCGAATGCGTCCCGCTCGCGCCACCAGTGGTCCCAGACTTTGCGGAGGTAACTGCCCTCGCCCGCTTGTGCGCGATTCAACTCGGAAGGCAACAGCCCGCTGATGCCCAGCAACCGGGCTTGGAACGCCAATGGCGAGCGTGCGCCTGGCGTCCAACGCTGCCGCGTCTCCGCCAGGCACTGCATGGGCCACACGTTGTGTTTGTAGCCAAGCCCGCGAAACAAACCCTCCCATAGCGTCTGCTCCCACCCGACGTGCCGCGCCCGCGCTTGAAACTGCGCGGACTTGGCGTGCAGACGCACTTCCGCTGCCTGGCGAAGCAATTCCAGCAATTGATCCTCGGCCAATGCGCGCAAGGGCGCGGAACATTTGCCCAACAGATTTTCCGGGAGCGGCTTTACGGGTTCGCGTTCGAGCCACAGGCTGAGTTCACCCAGCGGCGCATCCAGCGCCAAACGCAAGGGCAGCAACGGCGGTCCGCCGATGCCGCGTTCGGCTTCCCACACGACGTGCAGGATGACGTTCTTGAAAGTGGGATTTGTGTCGTGGCCGTGCGCGCGCCAGCCATTGGCACGGAGGTCAACTTCCACGTCGCCCGAGCGCGGCGGCTCGTTGCCGATTTGCACGAGTGCGTCACGAAAATCAGGGCCACCTCCGGCATTAGAGAATCCTGGATGAAGCACCCGCACGGTTTGTCCGTCCAATGTGGCAAGTTGATCGCGACGCAGCCGTTGGTGTTGCCAGATGGCTTGCAACAAACGCTCCGGAGGCGAGTCGTGATCGTCGCGCAAGAGAGTCGCCACGCCCGAGCGCAGCCGCCATTGCGAGTAGAAGGTCGGCGGCGGGAGCAGAGTCCCGGGCGTCAGGCTGTTGCCTGATGCGTTCGACCCGGCACCTGGCGCTGGAGTTCGCACTTGTCATTGCTTTTGCGCGCATGCTTTTGCAGAGTCAAGTCTCGAACGCCTGCGGGATTTGCCGGTTCGCGAGGACACACAGTCAGTTTGAACGAAGCGAGATGTATTTTTGTTTGTTCCAGTAACATGAAACTTCATTGCCGAAAGGGATTCTGGTCGCGCTGGGCCGCTTTGCTCATGGCGGGCGGTGTTGCGGGACAACAACTTGATACGCCTGTCAAAGGGTTGGAGACAGATGTGCGCCGCGATGCGGTCGTGCAAGCGGTGGACAAGGTCATGCCCAGCGTGGTGAACATCGCCACGGCAAGTGTTGCGGAGTCCCACGATTTTTATGACCCGATTTTCCGGCAGTTTTTCGGCATTCCGCGGCAGCGCGAGCAAATCAGCGTCGGCTCGGGTGTCATCATTGATGAAGAAGGCTACATCCTCACCAATCTCCACGTGTTGAAGCGCGCGACCCGAGTGCAGGTGAAGTTGTCGAATGGCGAGATCTATGACGCTGAGCCACTGGTGGTGTACACGACCCAGAAAGACGTCGCCCTGCTGAAGCTTCGGACCAAGCCCGGCGAGACGAATTTCACGGCCATCAAGTTCGCGGCGGATGACGATTTGTTGTTGGGCGAAACCGTGCTGGCGCTGGGGAATCCGTTCGGGCTGGGCGGATCCGTCTCGCGCGGCATTCTCAGTTCCAAGACCCGCCGCGAACCTGTGGGCGACGAACCGCTGGACATTGCCGACTGGCTGCAAACGGACGCGGCCATCAATCCCGGCAACAGCGGCGGCCCGCTGATCAATTTGCGCGGGGAACTCATTGGGTTGAACGTGGCCGTCGGCCAGGGCCAGGGCATCGGTTTCGCCATCCCGATCAAGCAGGTAACGGCGGCCCTTTCGGATTTCTTCACGCCGGAACTGCTGGATTCGTTGTGGTTCGGCGCGAGGCTCAAAGCCGGTTCGTTGCCATTGACCATCGCTTCTGTGCAGCGGGGCAGTCCGGCGCACAAGGCCGGGCTGCGCGAGGGTCAACAGATTCTGCAGGTCAATGGAAAGTCGCCCCGCAGTCTCGCGGATTTTTCCCGGCTCATTGGCGAATCGCCGAATCCGGACCTGACGCTTCAGGTCCAAAGCGCGGGCCACCGCATGGCGGTCAAAGTGAAGCTTGTTCCGTTCGATGAATTGATCCAACAGAAGGCAGGATTGACGCTACTCACATTGACGCCGCAGATGGCGGCCAGTTTTGGTAACAACGCGGGACTCTACATCGAGGGCGTCGAGAAGGACGGACCGGCTGACCGCGCGCAAGTGCGGCGCGGCTTTCTGCTCACGGCCATTGACGGCCAAAACACGACGGACCTCGCTACGGCGGCGCTCCTACTCTCATCGAAGCAACCGGGCGAGCGGGTGCAGTTGTCCGTGATGGTGCCGCGGCGGGGGCGCGGCTACATGGAACTCCGGCAAGGAACGATCGCGGTGCAGGTGAGGTGAGGCCCAGCCCATGCTCCCGCACGTCCGGAGACATTTACCTAGCCGTGGCTTGCGAGCTTGTGACGCCAACCGGTCCCGGCTAGCATGGGCCGGGTGTTGGCCCAGCATTCCGGTTTTTCCCAAGCTGTCGGGCGCACACGCATGAATAACGGCACGATGATTGAAGTGGTCGGCCTGACCAAACGCTACGCCGGCAAGACGGCGCTGGCGGATATTTCCTTCAGCGTCGAGCGCGGCGAAATTGTTGGCCTGCTGGGGAACAACGGCGCCGGCAAAAGCACCACCATGCGTATCCTGTCGTGTTTCCTTTCCGCCACTTCGGGCACGGTGCGAATCGCGGGGCTGGATGTGTTCCGGGATTCCGAGGAGGTCCGGCGGCGCATTGGTTACATGCCGGAAAACAATCCGCTCCATCTCGAAATGCGCGTGCGCGAGTATTTGAAATTCCGCGCGCGGTTGAAGGGCTTGAGCCGCCAGCGGTCGCGCGAGCGCGTGGACGTGGTGATGGCACAATGCAGCCTCACCGACGTGAGCCGTCGCATCATTGGACAACTCTCGAAGGGCTACCGGCAACGCGTTGGGCTGGCGGATGCACTGGTTCATGAGCCTGAACTGATCATTCTGGATGAACCTACCATCGGGCTGGATCCGCACCAGATGCGCGCCGTGCGCCGGCTTATCAAAAGCCTTGCCGGTTCGCACACGGTGCTGATCTCGACGCACATACTTCCGGAAGCCGAGATGACCTGCAACCGGATGCTGATCATGTATGAAGGTCGCATTTTAGCGGCGGATACGCCGGAGAATCTCCAAAAACTACTGGCGAGCAACGGGCAGATCGTTGCGGAAATCGCCGCGCCCGTCGAAGACTTGAAAGCGTGCTGGGCGCAGATTCCCGAGATCGAGTACGCAGACGTCTCGCCCGCCGAGGGCGATTATCACCGGTGTGCACTCACGCCCCGCGAGGGTTTCGATTTGCGTCCGCTGGTTTTTGAGTTGGTGCGGCAACGCGGCTGGTTCTTGCGCGAACTGACGCGCAGCCGGCACACGCTGGAGGACATTTACGTGCGCGTCACCCGCCAGGGAGAGGACGAGGAAGGGGGAGCGTGAAAAGAGTTTCAACCTCCAACCTCCAGCGTCCAACCTCCAACCACCCGGCTCCAGTCAGCAGCCGGCCATTGGGCAGGGGCGGTTGCGCAAACGGGGAGGCAGATTGATGCAAGCGTTGTTCACGCTGACCCGCCGGGAACTGGCCACATATTTTGTGTCGTTCACGGGTTATGTCATCATGGCCGCGGCGACCTTCCTGATCGGGCTGAGCTTCGTGGTGCTGGTGCGCAACCTGGGCAACGAACCCTCGCCGATGCCGGTGACCGAGATGTTTTACAGCACCTTCTTCTTCTGGTTGCTCTTGTTGCTGGCGGCGCCGGTCATCACGATGCGGCTGTTCGCCCTGGAAAAACATTCGGGCACGTTCGAGACGCTGATGACGACGCCGGTGAGCGACATTCAGGTGGTGGCGGCGAAGTTCGTGGCGGCGGTGATTTTTTACGCGGTGATGTGGCTGCCGATGCTGGGCTGCCTGTTCATCGTGCAACGATATTCCACGGGGGCCGGACTGGACTGGGCTACGGTCGGCAGCACGTACCTGGGAATATTTCTGCTCGGATGCCTGTTCCTCTCGCTCGGTTGCTTTGCTTCGGCGATCACGCGCAGCCAGACGGTGGCCGCGATGGTGACTTTCGTGCTGGGGATCACCTTGTTTGCGCTGGCTTTCCTGGCCAAACAAGTCCCGGCGTCCAGCGAACTCCCTTCGCAGGTATTGAACTATTTCGCGTTGTTCCAGCAGATGAACGATTTCGCGCGCGGCGTCGTGGATACCCGGCCACTCGTGGTATATACGAGCTTGACGGCGTTTTTCCTCTTTCTGACGCTGCGGGCGGTGGAAAGCCGGCGGTGGAGATAACTTGGCCATGGATTCCCAACCTGAACGCACGTTTTCACCCGGCCGGAAATGGACCATCGGATTCGACGTGGTTCTGCGAACGGCCGTGGTGCTGGCGGTTGTGGGCATGCTGGTTTATCTGGGCGGCCGGTATTTTCACCGGTTCCACCTGAGTTCGCAGACGGCCATGGAGCTGTCGCCACTGACGCGCAATCTGCTCCGGTCCATTACCAACGAAGTGAAGGTGATTCTCTATTATGCCAAAGACGACCGCCTTTATTCGACCGTTTCGGCCCTCGCCCATGAATACCGCAGCATCAACCCGCGCCTCAAGGTGGTGTCCGTGGACTATCGCTGGGATCCGGCGGAAGCCCAGAAGATTAAAGCGGCGTACAAGCTGGGGGACGTCACGGACGAGAAGGAAAAGAACATGGTTATTTTCGATTGCGCCGGCCGATGGCGGATTGCCAACGCCATCACGCTGGCCGACACGAAGCTCGTCCAGTTGGACAATGAGAAGGAGAGAACATTCGAGCGCAAGCTCGTTGCGTTCAACGGCGAAAGGAAATTCAACGAGTCCCTGATGGCGGTCACCAGCCCCAGGCAATTGAAAGCTTATTTTCTGCAAGGTCACGGCGAGCATAGCCCTCGCAGCGGTGACGAACTTTCAGGGTACTTGAAGTTTGCGACCATCCTGGAACAGAACGCCATCCTGTACGACAACCTTCAATTGATCGGTGCCAATACCGTGCCGATGGATTGCAGCCTGCTGATCATCGCCGGCCCCACCGCGAGCATACCGGACGCCGAGCTGGAGAAGATCGGCAAGTATCTGGACGAAGGCGGACGGTTGTTTGCGCTGTTCAACAGCGCGTCGCGGGACCGGCGGACGGGCCTTGAGCGGATCCTCATCCGCAAAGGCGTCCTTGTCGGGGAAAGTGAAGTGCGCGACCCGGCCAACTCGCTCAAGGGAGCGGACGTCGTGGTGGGCGCGTTCAGCCAGCATCCCGTCGTCAAACCGCTGCTCGTTTCCAACAACAACCTGGACCTCATCATGCCACGGCCGGTGGGCGCCTCCAAGGATGCCGGAACGGACGCGCCGAAGGTGGAAGTCATCGTGGCTTCGCAGGCCACCGCAGTGCTCGCGGGGGACCCGTCGGGGCGACCCCAACAATTTCCCCTGGCGGTCGCCGCCGAAAAAGCCGGCCCGCGCGGCGTCGCGACGGAGCGCGGTTCCATGCGCATGGTGGTGATCGGCGATTCGTTCTTCCTGGCCAACACCGCCATCGAGCTTTACGCGAACCGCGACTTCGCGGAACTGGCCATCAACTGGTTGCTGGACCGTTCTGAACTGTTGGAAGGCGTCGGCCCGCGACCCGTGCAGGAATTTCGCATCAGCATGACCAAAGCCCAGTTGCAGTCCGTCCAGTGGATTCTGTTGGGCGCGATGCCCGGGGCAATCCTTGCCCTGGGCGGCCTGGTGTGGTTGCGCCGCCGAAAGTGAAGATGAAACGATGCGGCAATGGTGTTTTGGCGTGGCGTCGCGGTGAACGAATCGCGGGCCATGCATTGATGCCGCCGCCGCTGCGGCCCGTCTCGCCAACGCCTCAACACAACGCCGTTCCCGCCCCATGAATTCAAAAAATACCTGGGTGTGGATCATCATCGCGTCGGGATTGTTTGGAACAATCCTGGTGCTGGAAAAGCTCCGGCCCGAGCCGCCAGCGGGACTTGCTCCTCTGCTTCCGGGATTCAATCCCCGGATCGTCACCAGTGTTCAAGTGGGACATGCCGGCCAGATTGACATCCGCGCCGAGCGCACCAACGCCACGTGGCAACTCACTCGCCCGATCAGTTATCCGGCCCAGGCGGCCAGCGTAGAAAACCTGCTCCTCACCCTGGAACGTCTCGGACCCATCTCGCACGTCAGCAGCGGTGACCTGCGAAAACGGCCTGATGCCGACGCGGAGTTTGGATTTGACCCGCCGCAAATCACGCTCGTCATTCAGAGTCGCAAAGAACTTCAACAGATTTTTATGGGCAAGCGGACGGCGCCGGGCGACCAAGTGTATCTGCGCGTCGGTCCGGGCGTCGGCGGCATTTACCTGGTGGACGCGAACCTGCTGAAACTCATTCCGCGTTCGGCCAACGAGTGGCGCGACACCGGACTTGTGGACCTGGCGGTGCTGGCCTTCGACCGCTTGGTCGTCAGCAACGCCGCCACGGTCATCGAAGTGCAACATCATCCGACCAACAACACCTGGAGCATGAATCGGCCAGTGCGGGGACGCGCCGACGGCCCGCGGCTGGTCAGCCTGTTGCAGAATCTGCACGCTTTGCGGGTCAGCGAATTCGTGACCGACGACCCTGCCGACCTGGAAACCTACGGTCTGCTGCCGGCCGAGCTCGAACTGGCGTTGTTCGCGGGAACCAACGTGGCCGCGGTACTGGATTTCGGCAAAAGCCCGGCCACCAACACCAACGTGGTCTTCGCCCGCCGGCGCGGGTTCAACACCATCGTCACGGTTGACAAGGAATCGCTGGTGCCGTGGCGCGCGCCCGCCAACGAATTTCGCGACCCGCAATTGGTGGCGATCTCGCGCCCTGTTGATCAGATCGAGTTTCGCGGCGCGGACCCGTTCAGCTTGCAGCGGCAGAGCAACACGTGGCTGGCGCTCGCGCAGAATTTTCCCGTGGACGCGGGGTTGGTGAATGACTTCTTTGCGGCGCTAAACGCGCTGCAAATTGTTCAGTTCAAAGACGCGGTCACGGAGCCGGACCTGCCGGCCTATGGTTTGGCCACGCCATCCCGTCAGATCATCCTGCGCGCCGCGCCAGCCAACGGTGCCGCGTCAACGAATCTGGTGATTTCCGATCTGGCTTTTGGCGCGACGAACGAAGGCAGAATTTTTGTCCGCCGCGCGGATGAGAATCCGATTTACGCGGTGTCGCTCGCGGAATTTCAAAAACTGCCGGCCACCGTGTGGCAATTTCGCGAGCGCCGCCTCTGGAGTTTTACCACCAACGACGTCGCGCGCCTGACCGTCCGGCAGGATGGCAAGGTTCGGCAGATCGTTCGCAGCGGTCCGCACTCGTGGGCGCTCGATCAAGGTTCGCAGGGGATCATCAACAATTTTGCCATCGAAGAAGCGACCCACCGCTTTGGCGAACTGGCAGCGACGTGGTGGGTGGAACGGGGTGACCAAAATCGCGCCGCTTATGGCTTCGCCACGAACGGCCTCGCACTGACGTTTGAATTGAAAAATGGGGAGCGGCGAACCGTGGAATTCGGCGGCAAGTCCGCTTCCGAGGCCCCTTATGCCGCCATTCAACTCGATGGCCAAGTTTGGATTTTTGAATTTCCCCTCGGCCTTTACTACAACCTGGTGGTGAAGTACCTCACCATTCCGCCTTACGTAAACTGATATGGCGCGCCAAGGCCGAAGCCGTTTTTGGCGGAAATGCCGGATTTACTTTCGCCGGTTTCGCATCACCGTGCTGCTGGGCTTGCTCGTGTTGTTAAGCCTCGTCGTGTATTTGAATCAACATGGGCTGCCTGGTTTCGTCAAACGGCCCGTTCTGGAAAAATTGCGGGCCCGCGGCGTGGACCTCGAATTCAGCCGCATGCGCCTGCGCTGGTATCGCGGCATCGTTGCGGAGAACGTGCGGTTCGGCGGCGTGGAAGAACCGAACCTGCCCAAGCTCTCGGCCAGGGAAGTGGAGATTGATTTGAACCTCCGCGCGCTCAGCCGCCTGCAACTGCAAGTGGATTCGCTCGGTCTGCGCGGAGGAAATCTCGCGTGGAGCACGGCCAAAACCAACGAGCCAACCCGGACACTGGCGGTCAAAGACATCGAAGCCACGCTGCTGCTCGCGCCGGGCGACGAGTGGCGGCTGGAAGATTTCCGCGCGAATTTTGCCGGAGCGCATTTCGTCCTGTCGGGAACGGTTTCCAACGCGTCGGCCATTCGCAACTGGAGATTCGCGGGACGCAAACAGCCTGGCCGCGGCCCGCAATGGCCGGAACGCCTGCGCCGGCTCGCCGAAACGCTCGATAGGATTTCCTTCTCGTCCCCGCCGGAGTTGCGATTAATGCTCGAGGGCGACGCGCGCGATTTGCAGAGTTTCACCGGCCGGTTTGCGCTGTCGGCCCGCGATGCCGACACGCCGTGGGGCAGGGCCTCGGATGTTTTGGTGACCTCGCGTTTATTTCCCGGCGCGGGCCGCGAATTATCGCACCTCGAATTGAACCTTCATGCCGCTGCGGCCAACACGCCCTGGGCCGACGCCGCGCATCTCGATCTCGAAGTTCAACTCAACACAGTCGCCCTCCACACCAACCTGGTTGACGGCACTCTGAACGCGCGGGCGGCGCGTGCGCAGACCAAGTGGGCCACGGTTACGAACGCGCAATTCACCGCGAACTGGATGCACTCCATGACGAATCCCATTCCGCTTTCCGGTGCCGTCGAATTGCGCGCGGGCAGCGCCAGCACTCGCTGGGGCAACGCGGGGAGTGTCCGCTGCGCAGCCCGTTTCGATACCGCCGCCGATCCCGCGCCCGCCGATGCTTCGTGGTTCTGGTGGACGAATCTCCAGCCTTACCAACTGGATTGGGACGCCGAGTTGGCAGGGCTGGAATCTGAAAAACTTGTTACCGGAAAAATTTCCTGCGCCGGCCAGTGGCGCGCGCCGATGTTGGCAATCACCAACCTGCATGCCGAATTGTATGGCGGCGAAATCGCGGGTCGCGCTGCGTTGGACGTGGCCACGCGCGCGGCACAGTTCAGCGTGGAGTCAGATTTCGACGCTCAACAAATTTCTCCGCTGCTGACTCCTGGGGCGCGACGATGGCTGACGAGATATACCTGGGCCGAAGCCCCGCGGGTGCGCGGCCGTGGCGCGGTGACTTTGCCCGCCTGGACCAATCGCCAGCCCGACTGGCGCGCGGAAGTCCAACCGACATTGCGTCTGGATGGTGAATTTGCCGTCACGAACGGCACGTTTCGCGGTGTGGCCGCGGACTGGGCGCGCGCGCATTTCACTTACACGAATCTGATCTGGAACTTGCCCGACCTCGCGGCGGGGCGGCCCGAGGGACAGCTTCGGATTGCGCACGTCGCTGACGACCGGACCAAGGAATTCTACTTCAAGGTGCATGGCGCGATTGATCCGCAGGCCCTGCGACCTGTGTTGTCCACCAACGCGCTGCGAGGGCTGGACTACTTTGCGTTTACCCAACCGCCGGTGGTGGATGGAGAAATTCGCGGCCATTGGCGGCAACACGACCTGATCGGCTTTCAAGGGCGCGTCGCCCTCACGAATTTTTCCTTCCGAGGGCAGACCGCGGACAGCGTTGTCACCGAACTGCGCTACACGAATCGCGTGCTGGAATTCTTCGAGCCGCGGCTCTGGCGTGGCACGCAAGCGCTGAGCGCGGCGGGCATCGCGGTGGATTTCAACACGCGCCGCGTCCATTTCACAAACGGGTTCAGCACGGCCGAGCCGATGGTGGTCGCCCGGGCCATCGGTCCGAAGACCGCGCGCCATTTGGAGCCTTACCGCTTCATCGAGCCGCCCACCGTGTACGTCAACGGTTTCGTGCCGTTGAAGGATCGGGATATGGCGGACCTGACTTTCGCCGTGGATGGAGGCCAGTTCGAGTGGTGGAAATTCCGGGTGCCACGAATAGCCGGCACGGTGCATTGGCTGAACGACGCGCTGATCCTGACCAATGTGCAGTCGGAATTTTACTGGGGCAACGCCACGGGCCACGCGTTTTTTGAATTGAACCAGGACCGGCCCGGCACGGACTTCAATTTTGCGGTGAACGTTGCGAACGTCAATCTGGCGATGCTCATGGCCGACTTGTCCGCGCGCACCAACCAGCTCGAAGGCTGGCTCAACGCGCAACTCACCATCACCAAAGCCAATTCGGCGGACTCAAACTCGTGGCAGGGCTATGGCCGCGCGCGCCTGCGGGACGGACTGATCTGGGAAATGCCCGTCTTCGGCGTGCTGTCGAAACCGCTCGACAGCATCGTGCCCGGTTTGGGCAACAGCCGGGTCACAGACGCCAGCGCGAAGTTCAAGCTGGCGAACGGTGTGATCCGTTCGGACGATTTGGAAATGCGGGCGCCAGCCATGCGGCTGCAATACGATGGCAAAGTCGGTTTGGACGGCAGCGTGGACGCGCGAGTCGAGGCTGAGTTGCTGCGCGACACCTGGCTCATCGGACGCGTGGTGAGCCTGGCGCTCTGGCCGGTGACCAAGATGCTCGAATACAAAATCTCCGGCACGCTCGACCAGCCAAGGACGGAACCCGTTTACATTCCCAAACTGCTCATGATGCCCTTGAGTCCATTTCAGACGCTCGAGGATCTGTTCACCGTCGAGCCAAGAAGCACCAACGCGCCCCCGGTTTTGAAGGAGCCGTGAGCCGCGTGCGTGGGACAGATTCCCTCCACCGAGGAAATCATGGTTGTGTTTGGGCTCGCAGAGACTATTTTCGGTTCATGCGCCGTTTGCTGAATTCTTTGGCCGTGGCTTTGTTGATGACAACCACGCTCACCGCCCTGGCCGCGACTGGGCGCGTCGCCAAGGTGCTGCCACATTTTCTCGACCTAAACGGTCGTCACGCCCTATCGCCCAGTCTCTACGAGCGCGATGCGTATCAAGCGCATCTGCGGCAACATCCCGAGCAGCGGTCGGGTTTGCGGTTCGATATCTTGTCGAGAGTGCGGACTCGCAACGCCGCAAACCTGAAGTTGCGGGTGGAAATGAGAGGCATCGCTCAGGGCAACCTGCCCAGTGAAAAAACTCTCGAAAAAGCCGTCAAACCAGGTGCTGGCAGCCGTTGGACCGCAATCACATTGGGCAGCGAAGATTACAAGAGCCTTGGAGAACTAACCGCCTGGCGAGTGACTTTGTGGGAGGGCGACCAGTTGATGGGTGAGCAAAGGTCGTTTCTTTGGTAGAGGCGACACCGGGCCAGCCGACCACTCCAGAATCAGCGCCAGGAGAATTCTAAGATTCGTTCTTGGCGCCCTCGGGAACGGTGACATCCAGCTTGGCGAACGGACTGTTGGCAAAAGCCGATGAGGCCGGCTTTGCGGAAACCCCGGAAACAGGCTTGTGCTTTTGCGCCACGGTATTCGAGTCTGACTGCGTTTCCTTCGCCGTGTGCGAACTGGCCAGATTCTGTGCGTGCATTCCTTCGGCGTGCGGGTTCTTGGCGCGCTTGTTACGCGGCAGCGGGCTGATCATGAGCGTGATGCTCTTGCCCACGAGCTTGTGTTGAAAGTCCGGGTGCCCGTAAGGCGCGACCTCGGCGATGAATTTCTGAATGACTTGAAAGCCAAACTCAGTGTGGGCCATTTCGCGCCCGCGGAATTTCAACACGACTTTCACCTTCATGTCCTCACAGAGAAAGTCCACCGCATGCATCACCTTGACGCCAAGATCGTGCGGATCAATCCGTGGACTGAGTTGGATCTCCTTTACGACCGTGGCGTGCTGGTGTTTCTTGGATTCCTTGTCCTTCTTGGCCTGTTCGTACCGGTATTTTCCGAAATCCACGACGCGACAAACTGGCGGCGTGGCCGTGGCGGCGATCTCGACGAGATCCACGCCATGCTGGCGCGCGAGAGCCAGGGCGTCGTTGAGCGCCATGACTCCCAGTTGCTTGTTGTCGGGTCCGATAACCCGGACTTCACGGGCGCGGATTTTCCCGTTGACCCTGGTGAACGAACCGGAAAAGGAAGAGTTACGTGAAGGGAAAGGGCGACTCAAGACACCCTCGTCGGTTGTGACATATTTTTTACGTTCGGCTTCAAGCTTACCGGCAACACCGCCAGTCTAACTAATAGTGCGTAATAAACCAAAAAACCCAAGCAATGCAAGCAAAAACTCCCCAGACTCACGGGTTGTTCGAGCTCGCCTGAAATCCATTGTAAAAAAATCAAGCCGTGGCAACGGCGGCCTGATTGCGGCTGATCATGACGGCTTCGATGATCTTCACGGCCAGTTCAGGCTTCTCCGCCAACGCCTTTTGGGCAGCATCCTTGCCCTGGCCGATCAACTCACCGTTGAATTGCAGCCACGCGCCTTTCTTTTCCACGACTCCGTTTTCGACCCCTACATCCAGCACACTGCCCTCCTTGTTGATGCCGTGGTTGTAAATGATGTCGAATTCTGCTTCCGCAAAGGGCGGGGCGACCTTGTTCTTGACGATCTTGACCTTCACGTGGTTGCCGACGGCGTTGCCGGCCGCGTCTTTAAGCGTGTCTTTGCGCCGGATGTCAATGCGCACACTCGCGTAGAACTTCAAGGCCTTGCCGCCCGGTGTCGTTTCCGGGTTGCCAAACATCACGCCGACTTTTTCGCGCAACTGATTCGTGAAGATGCACGCCGTTTTGGACTTGGCGAGAATCGCGGTGAGCTTGCGCAACGCCTGGCTCATTAACCGCGCCTGCATGCCCATCGTAGCCATGCCCATTTCACCTTCGAGTTCCGCTTTGGGAACCAGTGCTGCGACCGAATCAATCACGATCACGTCCAGAGCATTCGAGCGTGCGAGCGTCTCACAGATCGTCAGCGCTTCTTCGCCGCTGTCCGGTTGGGACACGAGCAAATCGTCGAGGTTGACGCCAAGCTTCTTGGCATAACCGGGGTCGAGCGCGTGCTCGGCGTCAATGAAGGCCGCCAGACCGCCTTTCTTCTGCGCGTTGGCGATGACGTGCAGCATGAGCGTGGTTTTGCCGGAGGATTCGGGACCGAAGATTTCAATCACCCGCCCGCGCGGAATACCCCCCACACCCAACGCGAGGTCCACCGCCAGCGAGCCGGTGGGTATCACGTCAATCTTCGTCAGGGCGCGCGCCTCTCCCAGGCGCATGATGCTGCCTTCGCCGTAGGCTTTGGTGATCGAGGAGATGGCCGATTCGAGTTCCCGTTGTCGGTTGGCGGCAATTTTGGCGGCTTCCGCTTTCGCGTCCGCAGCGGGTTTCTCAGAAACTTTGGGTGGCATAAGTTTGGGCAAAAATGGTTTTCCAGCTTGTTTGACTGTTTTCGACAGTAATTAACCCGTCCGAATTAGTCAACGCAGGATGGTGGTTCGGTTCCGTCACCGGCTCGCGTGCTTTGACATTTCGCGCCGTTGTGATACAAAGCTGCATTACTGGAAACCGCCCGGCGCCAGTTTTTTCGAACAACTCGGAACCCTGAATGAAATTGAAGTCCACCAGGCCAGAGTCCCGCCGGTTTGAGGCGGCGCACAGTTTGCCGGAAGCCGTTATCGCGACCCTGATCCTCGGCACGATGCTGGTTTCGCTGTATGCGGGGTTCACGTCCGGCTTCGCGGTGGTGCAGTTGGCCCGGGAAAATCTCCGGGCCACGCAAATCATGCTGCAGCGGATGGAATCGGTCCGCCTCTACACTTGGAGTCAGTTGCAGAATCCAAATTATTTGCAGCCGACGTTTGTCGAATACTTCGACCCGTCGGGCCAGACCAATCAGGGACGGGGCGTGGTTTACTCGGGCAGTGTCAGCGTCGGCCTGCCCGAGAATCTTCCAGCCGAGGCGATTTACTCGAACGATGTGCGGGTGGTCACGGTGTCGTTGTACTGGACCAACTTCAACGGCGACGCGCGCACGGTGCGGGGCCGGCAATTGCAGACCCTGGTCGCCCGCCACGGCTTGCAGAATTACGTTCTCGGACGATGAACCTGCTCCATCTCAATTCCCGCAACCCGCCGTCGCCAATGCTGCGAATCCACGGTCGCCGCGGCATGTCGTTGGTTGAGATGATGATCGCCCTGGGGGTCGGGCTGCTCGTGCTGACATTGGTCGCCGCGTTGAGTGTGTATGCGTTGCGCAGCTTCACGGCCATGGGGAATTACGCGGACCTGGAAGCGAGGAGCCGGATGGCTTTGGACCGGATCACGCGCGATCTGCGGCACGCGACAGGCGTCGTCAACTATGACACGACCGGTCCGGACAAATGGTTGCGGCTCACGAACACCGTGGACGGGGTGAGGTTCGAGTATTACTGGGACGCGGAAGGGCGCGTTTTGGAATACACGAAGGAAGGGCAAGCGACCCAAACCTACCTGACCGAATGTGACGAGTGGAATTTCGAGCTTTACCAACGGACGCCGCTGCCGGGTTCGACCAATCAGTTTTATCCCACCACCGATTCCAGCCTCTGCAAAATGATTGAGATGAACTGGAGATGCTCGCGAGCCTTGCTGGGCAAAAAATGGAACACTGAAAGCGCGCAATCCCTGCGGATTGTTTTGCGAACGACGCCATGACCTTCGTCGTGAAAAGCTTGCGCCAATCGAAGCGGCCTGAAGGCAGCGTGTTGTTGATCACCCTGCTGATCGCGCTGGGCTTGGGAGTGGTCCTCGCCAGCTACTTGCTCATGATTCGTTCCCAGTACGTTTCGGTGGTCCGGTCGCAGGCTTGGCACTCGGCCTTGACGATGGCTGAAGCGGGCGTTGAGGACGCGCTCGCCCAATTGAATTCCGTGCCTTTCACGAACGCGTTAGCCACGGGAAACGGCTGGGATTTCGCTGATAATCTTCATCGGATAACGACACCTCGCACTTTGCTCGGCGGTCAATATGGGGCGGCATATACTCCAAACCCGCCGCCGACCATTTATGCCACGGGTTATGCGACCGTGCCCACGATTTCGGCCACCATCGAACGCGTGATCGAGGCCCGGACCGAAATGGCCCCTTTGTTCAGCGTTGGGGCGGCTGTGCGAGGAGCCATCACCATGAACGGAAAGGACCTGAAAACCGACAGCTTCGATTCATCCGATCCGTATTACAGCGGCCCGGGCGGCGTGTACGACCCGGGTGAAACCAGGGAAAACGGCGATCTTGGCAGCATCGAAGGCATTCTGGACGCGGACAAAGTGGACATTCAGGGCCGCGTTCTTCTCGGGGCCGCCGCGACGAACGCATGGGCCGCGCAACAGGAAGTGACGGGAACGACACGCCGGGATTTCAACGCCGATTTCCCGGATGTATTCCCGCCCTTTGAAAGCGCCGAACGCATTCCACTGCCGGGCAACGTGGGCTCGACCAACTACACGTACCTGTTGTGGGGCTTCAGTTATCTGACCAATTCGCTGAGTGGCTCATTGTTTGTGACCAACAACGCAAACGCCGTTCTGTACGTGACGGGCAACGCGAACATTACCAACCTGGTCGTCGCGCCGGGTGCCAGCCTCAAACTGTTCGTGGGCGGCAGCAGCACCACTTTCGGGCAGGTCATCGTTTTTGGAAGGGCGACGAATTTCCAATACTACGGTTTGCCGGGTAACACCAACATCACGATGATCGGTTACGACCGGTGGACCGGCACGATCTACGCCCCGAACGCCAGGCTTAACGGCGGCGAACGGTCCCCGGGCGATTCGTTCATTGATTTCGACCTCTACGGCGCGATCGTCGCGCACGCGATAGACATGCGCAGCGACTTCCGTTTGCATTTCGACGAAAGCCTGAAAAACGCGCCCGCCAACGGCGGCCCGGTCCGCGGCTTCGTCGTCACCTCCTGGCAGGAACTGCCTCCGCCGTGAAGCTTTCTCCTCGACTTCATCGCCGCTGCTTCGGGATGTTGCGTCGTGCGCACGTGCGTCATTTTCAATCCGGCGGCCAAAGGACAAAAGGCCGCACGTTTCAGCCGCTGCCTTGAAGCCATCGCCGCCGAATGCGTTTTGAAAAAAACCTCCGCCCCCGGCCAGGCTCGCAAGCTGGCCGCCGGCGCGGTAAGGGAAGGCTTTGAAACCATCATTGCCGCCGGCGGCGACGGCACGCTCAACGAAGTCCTCAATGGTCTGGGCGACGTTCCGGAGGGATTCGAGCGCGCCCGTCTCGGGATCCTGCCTTTGGGAACGGTCAACGTTTTCGCGCGCGAACTCGGCTTCCCCACGCAACCCGAAACAGCCTGGACTGTGCTACGCAGCGCCAAGGAATCTCGCATAGATCTCGGATGCGTTGAGCACAAGTCACTCAGGACGCTCCGGCGGGAGTACTTTGCACAATTGGCCGGCGCCGGCCTGGACGCGCGCGCCATTGAGCTGGTGAATTGGCCGTTGAAAAAGAAAATCGGGCCAGTGGCCTACATCATCGCCGGCTTGAAGGCGCTAATGTCGAAACCGGCCGATATCACCGTCAGCACTGGCGAAAAAACTGTAATGGGCCAGCTTGTGCTCATCGGGAACGGACGTTTGTATGGAGGCCCGTTTCAGGTTTTTCCACAGGCCGACTTGCGGGACGGCCTGCTGGACGTGTGCGTATTTCCCCGAGCAAACTGGTGGACGCTCTTACGTTGTGGTCTGCCACTGTTGCTGTACAAAAAACTGCCGGAGGTTCAGGTCACGCGCTTCCAGACGGAAGCATTGACACTATCGGCCGCTTCGCCGACGCCGTTTGAAATTGACGGCGAAGCGGGCGGGCAATTGTCGGCCAGGGTTACCGTGAAGCAAAACGTGCTGCGCGTGCTTGTTCCGCCGGCTTGAAACAAGTGGCGTGGCGCGGGTCAATCCCAGCGCCGAAACGGAACCGCATGGCCTTCCAGGAAATATCCACATTTCGGACACTTGCCCGGTTGCTGCCATGCCTTCACCCAATGATGGGCGGCCACCGGGCAGGCGGCCTTGAAGCGCAGCCAGCGAAATCGCTTCGCGGCGGGAAACAGCAGACGGTTCAACGCCGCCTGGAATGTCGGCGGCTTTCCAGGGGCTTGGGTGGCATCGAGCCGGCTCGCCTTCAATTTCCATCGGCCCAGGGTGGGTGTGGCGGGCACTTTCAGGTCGGTTACGGCATCGTAAAGTTCTTTGCACTCGCTGCAAACGACCGTTTGAACTCCGAAGTGAAATCCCCGGTCCGCGCCGCCGGAAACCTTTGCGCGGTAACCACACCGTGAACATTCAAATAAGTGGGTCCGGCCCATGAGGGAATTGTTTCTCGCCGCGAGAATTTTGGCAATCCACGGATTTTTGAACGGTCGTGGTGCGGTCAAATCCGGAATATCCTGTCCGGTTCTGCTCGCGCACAAAGTTCCGGCTGGGAAAACTACATGACCACAGCCCGGCGCATCTGCTTGAATTGACGATCCCTTTTCCTTATGAATCAACCGCGTGCGCGACCGACTCGAATTCAAAATGCCCAAGTGGCCGTTTTTTTTGGGCGATGCCTTTCTGCTGGGGATGGCGGTTTTCATCTACTGGGAAGCCAAATACCCGCTGGGCCGTTGGGAAATCACCGCTTGCGGCGTGTGTGTCGCCTTGGGCGCGGCGCTGGGGATTTTACCGTTTCTCCTTGAATACCGCGCGTTGCTCAAGCTGATCGAAACCACCGCGCTCGAAACGGCGACCGAAAAGATTCAAAAGCTGGAAACCGTGGCCGCGCAAATCAGCGGCGCCACCAACCACTGGCACGCCGCTCAGGAACAAGCCGACAAAACCGCGGCCCTGGCCCGGGAAATCTCGGAAAAAATGGCCGCCGAGGCCCGCGACTTCAGCGAGTTCATGGAGAAGCTCAACCAAGGCGAGAAATCCAATCTCCGGCTTGAGGTCGAGAAATTGCGTCGTGCGGAGGGCGATTGGTTGAACGTGCTTGTTCATCTGCTCGATCATGTTTACGCGCTCTACCACGCCGCCGAACGCTCGGGCCAGGCGAATCTCATCGGCCAGGTCGGCCAGTTCCAGAACGCCTGTCGCGATGCGGCGCGCCGCGTCGGACTCGTGCCGTTGCTCGCCAGCCAGTCCGAACCGTTCGACAACCAACGCCACAAGTGGGCCGACGGCGAAGCCCCGCCCGCGGGCGCGGTGGTCGCCGAGATGCTGGCGACGGGTTACACGTTTCAGGGGAAATTCCTCCGGCCTGCGCTGGTACGCACCCAGGGCAACGGCGCCACCCAAGCCGGAGAAACAAAAATGTCCACGCCAGAAACCGATCAAGAACAGTTGCCGCTGGAATCCGCGGGCTCGGCGAGTTGAGCGGTTCTACGCCCGGTGAACGACACCATGCGCGAAGGAATTGGCTGTCGGGCTTCCATGCGAGTTTGCCGACCACAGACAAAAAGCCGGTTAACGTTCGCGTATGTGGCGTAATCGTAATTCTTGGTCGTCGTCATCCGCGCGGTGGTGTTCGTTCTCAACGTCACCGTAATTACCAACGGCGAGTTGGCAAGGTGGGCGGCGGGCATCCGCTTTTTCTTGTTTGAGCAAACTATGGCGACGCCGGGCCGGTTCCTGTAAACTGCCGGCCGCATGACGCCTTTGCCGGAAGCCGAATTGCTCGTCCGCTGCCGACGCGGTGACGCGGAGGCTTGGGACGAGTTGTTCGACCGGCATTACGCGGCGGCGGGCCGCTTTGTCTTCCAACTCGCGTCTGACTTCACTCACGAGGACGTCGAGGAAATCTGCCAGGAAGTTTTTTTGTCGGTGATCAAGAATCTCAATTCGTTTCAGGGTGGCAGTCAGTTTCAAACCTGGCTGTTCCGCATTGCGGCCAACAAAGCGCGCGACTATCGGGAACGGCAGCACGCGGCCAAGCGCGGGGGCGGCCAATCGCAGCTCTCACTCCAGGCCGAGGATCCCGAGACGGGCCTTACGATTGATCCGGCCAGCCACGCACCCGCGCCGGATGCAGACTTGCTCAACGCCGAAAAAGCAGAGCTGGTCCGGGCGGCGCTGGATCAACTCGAAGAACCGTGCCGTGAAATTATCGAGCTTCGTTACTTCGGCGATTTGAGCTACGGGGAGTTGAGCGTCGCGCTCAAGTTGAACCCAAAAACCGTCAGCTCGCGCCTTAGCAAATGCCTGGACCGGCTGGAGGTGGTGGCGCGAGGCTATTTTGACCCTCTCCCCCCTCCACCCCTCTCACCGGGCAAACACGAAAGGGTGAGGGGAGAGGCTGGGAGGGGCGAGAGGGTGTGAACTGATTTTTCGGGGGAGAAAACCGGGGTTTTCCCGTCTAACTAGAGCAGAAAAAATGGATAACGAACGCCCAATCGAAAAACTGCTCCGTGACTACGCAAAAAAGCGCAGGGCCGACGCAGGCGAACCGCGGCAAATGCACCCTGCCACGCGCCGGTTGTTGCAGGGCGAAGTAGCGCGGCAGTATCCAAAAGCGAAACGCGGCGGCTCGGTGTTTTCGGAATTCCTGGCCCGCTGGCGGCCCGGGCTGGTCTATGCCGTGTGCGTGCTGGCGGTGGCCGCGATCGGCGTGCCCTTGCTGCTGCCGGCCTTCCGCAAGGGAAAATCCGAAAGCGAGCTGGCGCAGGCCGTCCTGACCGAAGGCGCTGACAAGAAAACTCCTGTGTTTGCTCCCGCGCCGTCCGCTGCCTCGGTTGCTCAAGAGACAGACGAATCGCGGCCAAACGTTGGAGCGAAGCGATCGAATGAAGCAGGACCAGCGGCTTTGGGTTGGGAAGCGCCAAGGGACAAAGCGGATGGCTTCAGGTTGGAAGAAGAAAAACAGAAAACTGAACCAGCCCGCAAGCTCACGCTGGACAATCTTGCCCGCAACACACCCGCGACTCCACCGCCTGCGCCGCAATTTGCCGGTCGCGATCAAACTCAACCAACCGCGTCAGCCTCGGCTCAGGGCCGGTCGGATCAGGTGGTTCGAGAATTGCGCCCAGGGAACGCGACCAGCTCGCCATTGGAAGCGCGCCGCCGGGGAACAGAAAATTCCGCTGCGGTCGCTGCTGAATCGCTGGCGGACAGTCGCGTCGCGCAAAATCCTGCCTCAACAGATTCTCCGGCCAGAACGGGAGTCGCCCTCGCAGCCAGATCGTCAGGCATTGCGCCCGCCACGGCGGCTCCAGCCTTGGCCGATGCAGAGAAAGCAGCCTTTAGAGAACGATACGGAATCGCAAAGAGCGAAACTGGAAAGGTCGTGCAGCGGTTTTCGCAAGCGGCCGCCGCCACGGCGGGAAACTTGCGCCGAGCCACCGACAGCGATGCGGTGGCGTCGCCTGTGCTGGCCACGTTCCAACTCGAGCAGAGCGGCGACCAGTTGCGCGTGATTGATCACGACGGGTCCACCTACACCGGCGCGATCACGCCTCCGGCAGTGGGTGCAAGTTACGGAGCCGCCGTTGAACTGAAGGGGGCCGCTGCTTTGAAGACGGGTGACAAGCCGGCCTCGCAGGCAAGCTCGACCCCAACAGATTTTTCTTATCAGGCCGGCCAGAATTATTTCTTTCGCGTGACCGGCACAAATCGGACGTTGCAGCAACCGGTGGTGTTCGCGGGAAATCTGCTGATCCTGACCAACGGGCCGGCCACGGGTCAGACGGCTCTCACTCAGTCGCCCGCCGCGCGAAATCAAATTCAAAATCAAATGGCTCCGGCGCAAAACCAGTTGCCCGGCCTGCCCAACTCCGCCATTTCCGGGAAACTGCGACTGGGTACGAACCAGGAAACCCAGATCAACGCCGTGCCCGTGAATCAGTAGGTGGGACGCCGACCGCCGGCGCCGCTCATTCCACGCGGAGAAATCTCAGTGCGTCCCCGAAGTCTTCCGGCCGTGGTGAGGTAAACTTCATTTTTTTCCCGCTGCGCGGATGAATGAACGCGAGTGTGTGCGCGTGCAACATCACGCGAGGGGCTTCGTAACGGGTCAACTCGGCCAAGCGCCGGTTCTGGCGTTGGCCGTAAGTGTCGTCGCCAACGAGCGGGTGGCCGAGAAACTGAAAGTGAACGCGAATCTGATGCGTGCGTCCGGTGTGCAGGAGCGCCTCGACAAAGGTGGCTTCGCGCAAGCGTTCCAACACGCGATAACCGGTGTGCGCCGCGCGGGCGTTGTCTTCATCGCGCACCGCCATGCGTTTGCGATGCGACGGATGGCGCGCAATCGCGGCGCGAATGTTCCCTTCCTCCCGCGTCAACACGCCGCAAACGATGGCGTGATAAATTTTCTCGACCTGGCGTCCGGCGAATTGCGTCGAGAGAGCCAGATGGGTTTCGTCGTTTTTGGCCACGACCATGCAGCCGCTGGTTTCCTTGTCGAGCCGGTGGACGATGCCGGGCCGCGCCACGCCGCCAATGCCGCTGAGTTGTCCGGCGCAGTGGTGAAGCAGCGCGTTGACGAGCGTGTGTTCCTCGTGACCGGCGGCCGGATGCACGACCAGTCCGGCCCGCTTGTTCAACACCAGGAGAGCTTCGTCCTCGAATAAAACGTCCAAGGGGATTTCTTCGGCCAGCGCCTCGGCCGGGCGAGCCTCAGGCCATTCGATCTCGACAGTTTCTCCGGCGCGCGGACTATGCGTCGGTTTGGTCGCGTGCCCATTCACACGGATGTGGCCTTGCTCAATGAGCCGCTGAATTGCGCCGCGGGACATCGCCGGGAACTGGCGGCGCAAAAAACTGTCGAGCCGCTCCGAGGGGAGCGATTTCTCGATGACGAACATTTCCTTTGGCTGGGTCATCGTTCGCCGGTCCGCCGTTGCACCGTCAATGAGTCAAACGTTTCGACGTTTTAACTCTTTAGCGATTCGGCAGGCTTTCCTCCCGCATATTCACTTTTCCAGGTGATCCAGAACACCAGCGCCACGCCGATGCAAATTCCGCTGTCCGCCACGTTGAAAGCCGGGAATCCGATTTCACCGCCGTCGCGTTGTTTGAGGTAGAAACGAATGAAATCAATCACCTGGAGGCGGCTGGGCAGCAAACGGTCGAGAAGATTTCCCGCGATCCCGCCAAACACGAGTCCGAAAGCGATCTGCCCCAGCGCGGTGTGCGACTCGAAATGATGGCGGCTCAGAAACAGGACGAGCAGAGCGACGAGCGCAACGATGGCGAGCAACTCGTTGTTGCCGCGAAAAAGGCTCCAAGCCGCGCCGGTGTTGCCCCAATGAACGAGCTTGAAAAAACCGTCCACGACGATGTGCTCGGTGTTTGTCTGCGGCAGCCAGAGGAGGACGAGATATTTGGTGAACTGATCGAGGGCAAACCAAGCGATGGCGATGGCCGCGATGCGGCGGTTCGGCGTTTTCAAAATTGTGGCGGCCACACCCATAATAGCGGGCGGTGGTTTACGCATTTGCCGACGAAAAGACAACGCATTTTGAAACGCATTTTTAGTCAGTTCGGACGCATTATGATCGAAGGCAGGCGCGGAGATTCATTGCTGTGCCTCGCGCGCGCGCCTGCCAGCGGGCCAACTGCGCGGCAGTCTGTGGGTTTATCCTTCCTGGCGATTGCGGCGTTCAGTTCAGCGAGGGAGAGGGTTTCCCCTTGAGCGTTTCCCGGCTTCGTGGATTGCGCAGGTAGTAAAACCGTCCATCCTCCGCGCCGCCCAGAAAATCAGGAATGCCATCGCCGTTGAAATCAACGGTGGTCGTGCCCACGTCGTGGCCTTCGATGTTTTGTTGGGACAACAAACCCATGTCCTGGAAAAACCACTGGCCATCGCGGCTATCGGTCTGGCGAAGGAAATTTGCGTTCGCTGAGTTGGCCAGGATGTCGAGCTTGCCGTCGCCGTCCCAATCCACGACGCACAATTTTCTCCGCCCGCTTTTGCCGGCGATGCCGTGATTCAACCGGATGGGTCCAGGATTCGTGTCGGAAACAACGTGCCGGCTGTCGGTGGCCGAGAAATTTTCTCCCTGAAAAGCGCGGCGCGGCGAGAGCAGCACAAGTTCGCCATCCCGCCGGGCGCGTTCGAAGAAGGCGAGGTAGCCAGCCTGGTCGAGCATCAGCAAATCAACGAGACCATCGCGATTCCAATCCACCGCGACCGGCGTCGTGCGCCATTGCGTGAGCAGCGCCTTGCCTTCAGGTCGCAACCACCCATACGCCATCTCGGGTTGCGGACCGCCCCACTCCACTTCAACCGGTTGCGCGGCGGCGAGCTTCGGCGCCTTGCGCGTGCCGGTGTTGCGATACCAATGCACCTCGCCCCAGATGGAATTCACCACCAGGTCGGGTAATCCGTCGCCGTCCCAGTCCGCGATGCTCTGCGCTGTGTAACCCCACTTGGCTTCGCACGGACCCTGAATGCTGCCGTTCGTTCCGGCCTGGATGCGGATGATCTTGCCGCCAGCCTCCAGAAATTTTGCCGCCGCCCATTTGGGCCGCTCCACGGCGGGGGCGCTGAGATTTTCGATGAACGCAATGTAGCCCGCCGTGTTGCCGCAAACGAGGTCCGTGTCGCCGTCGCCGTCCCAATCGAATCCAACCGGCGTCGCCAGCGCGCCGAACTTCAAGTCGTCGGCTTCCTGTTGAAAATATCTTGGCTCCAAAAACTGCGGCGCGCGATCCGCGCCGAGCCTGCCCGTGTGTTCGATAAACGCCACGCGACCATCTTCATCGCCGACGATGAGATCGAAATCGCTGTCCTGGTCCCAGTCAATGGCCGTCGGCGTGATCATCTGCAAATCCATCGCAAGCGCTTTTCCACCGTTCGTCAAGAGCCTGCGGCCAGGCGCGTATTTCGGCGCCGTGCGCGTGCCGGTGTTCTCGAAGTAAGTAAACCCGTCCAGGAATTCGCCGCAGAGCAAATCCAGATCGCCATCACCATCGAAGTCCGCAAAGTTCGGCGACGGCCAGCCGAAGACCTCAACCGGTTTGTCGTCCGCCATCACTTTGACTGGTTTGTCGTAATCAGGTTTGCCCGTCGTGCCGAGGTTGCGAATGAAGTACACGAATCCACGCAGCGGACCGTTGGTCCATTTGCCTGATAAATCATAAGCGTTGTCCCAGCCGTAATCCGTCGCGTCATCCGGTCCGACAATGAGGTCCACCGCGCCGTCGCCGTCGTAGTCCTCGTAACGCCACATGTTCGCGCGAACTTTGTTGGGGTGAATATTCACCGGCAAAGGGAGCTTCGTGCTCTCGTCCAAACCGGTCTTCAAAAAATCTGGATGCTCGTGGCCCGGCGTCAACACCCGCGGCTGGCCGTCCACGAAACTGACCTGAACATTCTGCAATCCTTTGCTGATGCGGCGGCCCGGTTTGAAGACGGGCATTTTGTTCTTCGCCGTGTCGCCGGCCGCGTTCTCGAAAAAGTAAACGCCGTTGTAGGGTTTGTCCGGACAGCTCACCACCAGGTCCAGATCGCCGTCGCCGTCGAAATCCATCGGCAAGGGCCACGCCCACAATCCGACCCCGAGGTCCACGCGCAGGCCAGGGTGATTGTATTTGAGACGTTCGAGCGAAGCAGATTGCGCACAAGCTGTCGCCGCCAAAAGAAGACTCGCCAGCAAGTATGCGGTGAGGAGTCTCATTCCCTCAATCGCCCAACGGCAGGCGCAGGTTTGTGTCGAGCGGTTGCAAGTCCGCCATTTCCTTGGCCGCATCACCGCCGAGCTTGCGCAGTTTTTCGCCGCTGGGCCGCAAGCGCGATTCGTAGCTGCCCACCGCCTGGTTGAACGCCTTGTTCGCCGTTTCCAGTCCGGCACGAATACTTTCGAGATGCGACGTGAACGTGATGACGCGCAAGTAAAACTCCTGCGCTGCTTCGGCAATCTCCCGCGCGTTCTCCGTTTGCGCGTGCTGCTGCCAGCTTACGCTGACCGAGCGCAGCAGCGCGATGAGCGACGCCGGAGTCGCCAGCAAAATCCGTTTGCCCGCCGCCCACACGATCAAATCCTGGTCGCCTTCCAGCGCGGCGCTGAACAGCGATTCTGCCGGCAGAAACAACACGACGTAATCCAGTGCGTTCGGGAAACGGCTCGGGTAATCGCGTTCAGCCAGCGCCTTGATGGTGGATTTGAGTTTCGTGGCGTGGGCGGCCAGCAGGTCGGCGCGTTTGGCCGGTTCGGCGGCATCCATCGCGTTGAGAAAATCCAGGTCCGGCACTTTCGCGTCCACGATGATGACGCGCTCGCCGGGCAGACGCACCACGAGGTCCGGTTTGATGTCGCCCTCCTTGGTCTGTTCGGTGAAATCGCAATGCGCGCTCATGCCCGCCGCTTCCACCACGCGCCGCAGCGTGGTTTCGCCCCAACGCCCGCGCGCCTGGCTCGACTTGAGCACCATGCGAAACTGCAGCGTCTCCTGCGCGAGCGACTGGCTTTGCTGCGCCAGGGCTTCAAGCTGTTTCTTCACTTCGCCGAGCACGCCCGATTGCGTCGTCTCGCTTTGTGCCAGCCGCTGTTGATACGTCTCCAACTGTTGCTTGAGCGGTTCGACCAGAACCTTGATGGACTCGTGCCGCTTTTCCAAATCGCCTTTGGCGGCCGCCTGCAATCGGCCAAAACTCTGCTCGGCCAATCGCAAGAATTCCGGCGCCGTCTGCTTCAACGCTTCGGCGCTCAACGCGCGAAACGCCTCGCGCAAATCGGCCAGCGCCCTTTCTTGGGCCACTTTCGCCTCCTGTAAAGTCCTCTCGTAAATCGCGCGCTGATCGGCCAACAGTTTTTCCGCTGCGGCGCGGCTTGCCTCGGCCGACGCCCGCGCAGTGCTGGCACCGGTCAATTCCACACGCAACTTCGCGAGTTCGGCGTCGCGCTGGCCGAGTTGCTGGCGCAATTCATTGGCCAGCCGGTCGTCAGTCGCACCACCTCGACCGCGGCCATACAGCCAGCCCAACAGAAAACCCAAGCCGGCGCCGATCAGCGCCGCGATGGCAAGTTGGATTCCGAGAGGCATGTGATTTCAGATTTACAATTTACGGGTGTAACACGGGAAACGCGTCAATCGTAAATCGTAAATCGCTGATTCAGAAGTGCGCCACCACTTCGATCTCCACACTCGCGCCCTTGGGCAACGCCGCCACTTGAATGGTCGAGCGCGCCGGAAAATCGCTGGTGAAATACTTCGCGTAAACCTCGTTCATCGCGGCAAAGTCGGCCAGATTGGTCATGAACACCGTGCTCTTGACCACGTTGGCGAAGGTCAGCTTCTGATCGTCCAGAATCGCCTTCACGTTCTGGAGCACGCGCTCGGTTTGGGCCTTGACGTCGCCCGCGATCAGATTTCCGTTCGCCGGGTCAATTGGAATTTGTCCCGCGCAAAATAGCAGACCGCCGACGCGCACGGCATGATTATACGGGCCGACCGCAGCCGGTGAATTCGCGGGTTTGATGATGGTTTTGTTTGGCATGGTTAGTTCAACGCTATTCGCTTCGTCAACACTTGGATTCAACGGAAGCGTTTCCCCACTGGCAAGACTAAATCCCGGCACCCCACTGGGAGCGCCGGCATCCTTGCCGGCGATTCAGGTCGCACCCGTCGAACGCCACACGCTTGAACACTGACTGCGCCTGCCCCTAACATCCCGCCATGCACTCTGAGAATTCGCAGCGCGCCCGCAAACTGCGGCGCGTGGTTCTCACGATCCTCCTGCTTCTCGCGATTGCGTTCGCTCTGCTCCTGATCCCTGAACCATTGCCAACAACCCCGAAAGGCGCGGGCAAACAGGCGTTCATCTGGAACCGGCAGGCATTGTGGTCCGAGCTGGAAAAAACGTTTGCCCAAGCTCGGGCCGAGCCTCCAGAAAAAGCGCTCATGGAGTTCCACGTCGGCCTCGCCAAAAACCTGCAAGCCCTCAACGTCCTATCTGCGACCAACCTGACGGCAACTGATCCCCGCTTCGACGAGATCGAAACGAATTTTTTCCTGCTCGCGCCAAAGACGGCGGCGGGAGGCGACCGCATTCCGCTGTCGGTTTTTCTGCACACCTATTCGCGACTTCGCAGTGAGGTGAAACGGCAGTCCGAACGCTGGCCGATGGACGCGCGCGAAACTCGCGAGCGGCTTTACCGCGCGCTCTACGGCTCGCGGGCCGCGCTGGAAGAAGTTCTGCTCCAACTGCCGGCCAACCGCGTTCCCGCCGTGGTGGAAGGCGACCGCGAGCCATCGCAAACGCCGTCGGCCACGGTGCGCGACATCACGATTCACAGCGGCGACATTCTGATTTCGCGCGGCGGCGCGGCGACTTCCGCGCTCATTGCGCGCGGCAACGATTTTCCCGGCAACTTTTCCCACATCGCCCTCGTTCACGTGGACGACCAGACCAAAGCGGTTTCCGTCATCGAATCCCACATCGAGAGCGGAGTTTCTATCAGGCGGATTGAAAGTTATCTGGGAGAAACCAAGCTCCGCATCATGGTGCTGCGGCTGCGCGCCGACTTGCCGCAACTCGTGGCCGACCCGATGCTGCCACACAAAGCCGCGGCACAAGCGATGCGCGAGGCGGCCGGCCGCCACATTCCTTACGACTTCGCCATGGACCACGCCGACCCGGCCAAACAATTTTGTTCGGAAGTTGCGGCGGCGGCCTACACCCCGCTGGGAGTGACGTTGTGGATGGGCATGTCGCATCTCTCGACGCCCGGCGTGACCTCGTGGCTTGCGGCGCTGGGCGTGCGGCATTTCGAGACTCAAGAGCCGTCCGACCTCGAATACGATCCGCAATTGCGCGTCGTGGCCGAGTGGCGCGATCCGGAAACGCTGTTCAAGGATCACGTGGACAACGCCGTGATTGATGTGATGCTCGAGCGCGCAGAAAAAGGCGAGCGGCTCGGTTACGACTGGCACAAGCTGCCTTTCGCGCGCGTGGCCAAGGCTTACAGCTTCGGGAAAAACCTGTTTGGCGGCGTGGGCCCGATTCCCGAAGGCATGAGCGCCGCCACAGCGTTGCGGGTGCAAAAACTCAAGGCCAATCATGCAGCCCTTGCCGCACGGCTGTTGGAAAAGGCGGAAAAGTTCAAAGTGGAACGGGGTTACGTTCCGCCGTATTGGGAACTCGTGCGACTGGCGCGCGAAGCTCGGGATGCGAAGGATTGAATCCGATTCACCGGCACGCCAACATGGGTGCATGCAAACGATCTGGTTGAGAATTCTTCCTGGGCTGATCTTCCTCCCTTTCGCCACAGGTGCGTTAGCGCAAGCTGAACTTTGGCTTACCAATCCTGACAAGTCGGCTTTGTTCCAAAAGCAAAGCACACCGCTGGTGTTCACCAGCGCCACGAACCAGCATCCGACAATTGTCGTGGATGACACGAAGACGTATCAGACGATTGACGGCTTTGGATTCACACTAACCGGCGGCAGCGCGATGCACATCATCCGCATGTCGCCCGCGGCACGCGCGGCGTTGCTCCGCGAGTTGTTTGCGACCGATGGCACAAACATCGGCACGAGTTATTTGCGGTTGAGCATTGGCGCATCCGATCTCAACGAGCGGGTGTTTTCTTACAACGACCTGCCGCCCGGCCAGACCGATCCGGAGATGATGAAATTCGATCCCGGCCCGGACCGCGCCGATGTCATTCCCGTGCTCAAGGAAATCCTCGCGATCAATCCCGACATTAAACTCATGGGTTCGCCTTGGTCCGCGCCCGCATGGATGAAGACCGGGAACGACACGCGTGGCGGAAGTCTCAAGCCGGAATTCCATGACGCCTATGCGAAGTATTTCGTGAAGTACGTCCAGGCCATGGAAGCGGAAGGCATCCGGATTGACGCCATCACGGTCCAGAATGAGCCTCTGCATCCGGGCAACAATCCGAGCATGTTCATGTCGGCGCAACAACAGGCCACTTTCATCAAGCGCAGCCTCGGTCCGGCCTTCGCCACGGCGAAGCTCGACACGAAGATCATCATCTACGACCACAACTGCGACCGGCCGGATTATCCGCTCACGATCCTGAACGATCCCGAAGCGGCGAAGTATGTGGACGGCTCGGCGTTTCATCTTTACGCGGGCAAGATCGAAGCGCTCGGCAAAGTGCATGACGCGCATCCGGCCAAGCAAATTTATTTCACCGAGCAATGGATTGGCGCGCCCGGCAATCTGCGCAACGATTTGCCTTGGCACGTGCGCGAGTTGATCATCGGCGCGACGCGCCATTGGAGCCGGACGGTGCTGGAATGGAACCTCGCCGCGAATTCAAAGTGGGAGCCGCACACAGATCGCGGTGGATGCGACCGCTGCCTCGGCGCGGTTACGATTGACGGCGACAAGGTCACGCGCAATCCAGCTTACTACATCATTGCGCACGCAGCGAAATTTGTCAGGCCCGGCTCGGTGCGCATCGCTTCGAACACGCCGTCGTCGCTGCCGAACGTTGCCTTCAAGACACCGACCGAAAAGCACGTTGTAATCGTGCTCAACGACAGCCGCGCGCGGAAGAGCTTCAATATTTCGCATCGCGGCAAACATATGGCCGCGGCGCTTGAAGGTAACTCGGTGGGAACGTTTGTCTGGTGACCGGCCGCTGACAGAGCTATTCGCCGGACAGCCATGTAAAAAACCTCTGCCAGCGAGGCAGCCAATATTTCTGTTTGTCAAACGACAGCACCACGGCAGTCGCGCGGCCCACGATTTGTTTGCGCTTCACCGGGCCGTAATAGCGGGAATCAAAGCTGTCATCGCGATTGTCGCCCATCATGAAGTAATGGCCTTCCGGCACGCGATAGGGCGCAAAACTCCGCTTGGCCGGCGCCGCCGGGTTGCCGGCAACGGCGTGAGTCTGTCCCGGAAGTTGTTCGATGGCGAAGGTGCGGCCGTTGCGATCGGCGGACGAAAGTCCGCTGACAAATTCTTCAGCGATCGGCTGGTATTCCACTGCCTGTCCATTGAGGACGAGATGGTTGTCGCGAAGTTCGATGACGTCGCCCGGCAAACCAACGACGCGCTTGACCAGCCGTAGTCCGTCGTGCGGCGAAAAGAACACAACGATGTCGCCGCGTTGCGGATTGCTCCACTCGGCGACGTGCAGCGTGGTGAACGGCACTTTGAGATCGTAAGCCAGCTTGTTCACGAACACGCGATCCCCTTCGAGAATGGTGGGCTTCATTGAGCCGGTGGGCACGTCGTTCCAATCCGCGAATGACGAACGGAGTGAGAAGAGAATCACCGCCAGGATGAGCAGCGGGCGGATTTCCTTGCGCCACCAGTAGCGGGCGCGCGAACGGAGGTTCTTTGCGTTCATGGTGGATTCGACCCGGCCACGCAGGCTTCGTTCAAACCTTCGTTGGCTGGTTCATCGGTTGCGCGGTTTTCCGATGACTCGGAAGCTGTCGTGTCTCGACTTAACCGGGCCTTGTGCGGTAGCCTTGTTTTGTGAGTTTCGTTTCTGAATTCAACGCTCTGCCGCTTCCCTCGCTCGTGAAGCGTTCGCGGGCAGCCAGTTCCGCCGACGTGCGGGAGGGTCTGGCGAAATCATCGCGGACGTTGACGGACTTCGCGCAGCTAATCTCGCCGGCCGCGGGTGAGTTTCTCGAAACGATGGGGCGACGCTCGCAACGACTCACGCAGCAACGCTTCGGCAAAGTCATCCGGCTATTTGCGCCGCTGTATCTCTCCAACGAATGCATCAACAATTGCAAATACTGCGGCTTCTCGCGCGACAACGCGATTCTGCGTGTGACGCTCAGCGTGGACGAAGTGCTGCGCGAGGCGCGGGAACTCGTGGCTCAAGGCTTTCGCAATGTGCTTTTGGTGGCGGGCGAACATCCGAAGTTTGTCTCGAACCATTATCTGCGCGATTGCGTGGCGGCGTTGCACGAGGAAATCCCCAGCGTGTCGCTCGAAGTCGGGCCGATGGAGGTGGAGGAATATCGCCCGCTCGTTGCGGCCGGCGCGGATGGATTGGTGGTTTATCAGGAAACTTACGACCGCACCGTGTATGACGACATGCATACCGCGGGGCCGAAACGGAATTTCGACTGGCGACTCGAAACACCGGAGCGTGCGTACGCGGCGGGCTTCCGGCGCATCGGCATCGGCGCGCTGTACGGCCTGGCGGACTGGCGTTACGAGGCGTTGTGCGTCGCGGCGCACGCGGAGTATCTCCTGCGCAACTGTTGGAAGGCCAACCTCACAATTTCGCTCCCGCGACTGCGTCCGTGCGCGGGCGAGTTCGAACCACTCACGCATATCTCCGACCGCGAACTGGTGCAATTGGTGTGCGCCTTCCGAATCATGTTCCCGGACGTTGGCTTGGTACTTTCCACGCGTGAACCGGCGAAGCTGCGCGATGGCTTGATTCCGCTGGGCATCACGATGATGAGCGCCGGCAGCCACACAGAACCCGGCGGTTACACCGGGGCGGGCAAAGAGCACATTCATCAGACCGTGCGTGGGCGCATTGTGGA
>CAZCZP010000010.1:0-32781 GCA_964502895.1 uncultured Bifidobacteriaceae bacterium | reverse complement strand
ACATCTCTTTCAGCCCGCCACCACCATCGCGCTTCTCGCCGCCATTGAATCACTCCTTTGTTGCGTCGTCGCCGACGGCATGATTGACGACCGTCACGATTCGAATCAGGAACTCATGGCCCAGGGAATTGCTAACATCGCCAGTCCGCTCTTCGGCGGCATCGCCGCCACCGGTGCGATTGCCCGCACGGCGACGAACGTGAAGTGCGGCGCGCGTTCGCCGGTGGCGGGAATCGTTCACGCCATCACGCTGCTGATCATCATCCTCGCTGCGGCGCCGCTGGCGAAGTTCATCCCGCTTGCCACACTCAGCGCCGTGCTGGTCAACGTCGCCCTCAACATGGGCGAATGGCACAACTTCGCCCGTGTCCCAAAATGGCCGCGCAGCGACGCGGTCGTATTCCTCACCGCGTTCGGCCTCACCGTGATCGTGGACCTCACCGTCGCCGTCGAGATTGGCATGGTCCTCGCCGCCGTGCTGTTCATCAAACGCGTCAGCGAAACGACGCAAATCACCGCCGTGGATCAAACAACGGAAACCGAGGGCCAGCATCATTCACTCGTTGGAAAAGAAATCCCCAAAGGCGTGATGGTCTATCGCATCTTCGGCTCGTTCTTCTTCGGCGCGGCGGACAAACTCGAAACCGCGCTCAAACGCGAAGGTCGCGAGCCGGACGTTTTGATCTTGCGCATGAGAAAAGTCCTTGCGATGGACGCCACCGGCCTGAACGCGCTGGAAGATTTGTTCGAACGCCTGCACGCGCGCGGCAAATACATCGTCCTCAGCGGTCCGCACGCGCAGCCGTTGTTCATGATGGACAAAGCCGGCTTCCTGGATCGCCTTGGCCGCGAAAACGTTTGCGCCAACATCGAACTAGCTCTGGCCCGTTCGCGAGAAATTCTCGGCCTGCCACCCGCGCCGACGACGCACGATCCATTGCAGGAAGAGCGCAAAAAGATTGAAGCTGCGAAACAGGAACTCGCCAACGCGGTCGAACGCGCGGGCAAAGTCCTCAACGCACCGCCAACAAAATGACAAATCACGGGTGGCGAAAGACGGCGCTAAGTTGGAATTTAGGATTTGTTGGTGTTTGGGATTTGGGATTTGGTTATTGGAGTCTGAACGATGTATCTAAACGTCGTCCAATTAGCCGAGTCCTTCGGCGTCGAAGAAAGCGACGTCGAAGGCTGGGTGCGCAACGATGGTTTGCCCTGCGTGCCCGACCGAGGGCGGCTGCTCTTCGACCGCGTGCAAATCGTCGAATGGGCGGCGAGACGCGGGCTTGCTGCCAAGGCGGGATTTCTCGCGCCGGAAAGAGCCGCGGCCACTGCGACCTTTTCGGCCGAGGCGTTGCTGAGACACGGTGGAATCTGGCGCGACCTTGCGACGAACGCAGTCCTCCCCGCACTCGAAACGGTAGTCAACAAACTTCCCGGTGCCACACCCGCCATTCGCCAGCTTCTCGTTCAGCGCGTCCGCTCCACGAACGGCATCACATGGGCGCCGGTCGGTGACGGGTTCGCGTTACCGCACTTGCGCACGCCCGTCGCGCTTGGTCGCGACGCCGGAACGCTCGCGCTACTGATGTTGCGCGAACCGCTTTCGCTGGCCGAGCCGCCGCCAGACGGCGTTCCCATCACGCGACTTTTCTTCTTCGCCGCCCCGTCTCCGCGCGCGCACTTGGAGCTGCTCGCGCAACTCAGCAAAGCCCTCGCTCGCGGTGGCCTTCGCCAACTCGTGCGGGATACCGCACCAGATGAACAGATTTTCGCTGCGCTTCACCCCGCCGAGGCAACCGCTGAAACCAAGGAGACAAACCCATGAGCCCGGGGTGGTTGCTGCTCATCGCCGTGATCGGAATGGTTGTCGGGATGTTCAGCGCCTTCCGCGCGCTGCGCCTTTGGCTCGCAACTTCACTCATCGGTACCGCCGCCGCGCTCGCCGCAGCAATTTGGATTCTTCACTCCGGCGTCGAATGGAATCTCCCGACTCAATTTCCAATCGGAGGTGAATCCGTTCATCTTCGCCTTGATGCACTGAGCGCGTTCTTCCTAGCCCTGCTCGCCGTGCTCGGCGGCGCGGGAACTTTGTATCAGTGCGAATATTGGACCGACAAAGCGCATCCCGCGTCCGCGCCGTCGGGCCGCGCCTGGTGGAACGCGTTGCTCGTGTTCATGGCGCTCGTGCTCCTCTCCGCGAACGGACTTCACTTCCTTATCGCGTGGGAACTCTTCGCCATTTGCGCTTACTTCCTGATCACACGCGAGCGGCATCGCCGCGAAGTGTGCCAAGCCGGCTGGCTTTACCTTGCCGCCTCGCACGCGGGAACGCTTTGCCTGTTCGCCTTCTTCGCGTGTCTGTCAGCGCGGCTGGGAACTTGGGAACTCGGACCGGTACGCGATCATCCCGAACTCGCGCCGCTGTTTTGGCTCGCGTTGTTTGGTTTCGGATTAAAAGCCGGAATCTTTCCGATGCACATCTGGCTGCCGTCCGCGCACGCGAACGCTCCCAGCCACGTCTCCGCCATTCTCTCGGGCGTCGCGATCAAAATGGGCATTTACGGACTCGTGCGTTTCAGCGGCTGGATGCCCGTTCCCGACGCAGCCGGCTGGACGATCGCCGCGCTCGGCGTCGTGAGCGCCGTGCTGGGCGTCGCGTTCGCGCTGGGTCAACACGATCTCAAGCGATTGCTCGCCTATCACAGCGTCGAGAACATCGGCATCATTCTCATCGGCCTCGGTTTCGCGATGATTGCATCCGCGAACGGAAACCCTGCGTGGGGACAACTCGCGCTCGCGGGTGGATTGCTGCACGTTTGGAATCACGGCTTGTTCAAAGCGCTGCTCTTTCTCGGCGCCGGTTCCGTGTTGCACGCCACGGGCACGCGCGAAATGAGCCGGCTCGGCGGTCTCTGGCGCGCGATGCCGTGGACGGCGAGCCTGTTCGTACTTGGCGCGATTGCGATTTCCGGTCTGCCACCGCTGAACGGCTTCGTGAGCGAATGGTTGGTGTTCCTCGGCCTGTTCGACGCCGTCTCCGCTCGCGGCGCGACTGCGTGGGCCGCAATTCCCGCCGCTGTGTTGCTTGGTGTCACGGGCGCGCTGGCGCTGGCCTGCTTTGTGAAAGTCTGCGGCATTGTTTTCCTTGGCCTGCCTCGCAGCCAAGTCGCCGAACGCGCCCACGAATGCGGCTGGCTCATGCGCGTCCCGATGCTCGCGCTCGGTGCGGCGTGCGTGGCGATTGGCTTCGCCCCCGTGTTGTTCTGGCCCGCCATCGCAAACGCCGCCGCGGCGTGGAAACCGGAGTGGAACGCTATCGCAACACCGGCACCGCTCGTCATGCTCGGCGCGTTTCATATCACCGTGGCAGTGCTCGCCGTCCTTGCCGCTGTTCTGCTTTGGACGCGCGTAAAGCAAAACGGCCTCAGCCGCGCGGTAACGTGGGACTGCGGTTTCGCCGCGCCGACGCCGCGCATGCAATACACCGGCGGATCGTTCGCCGGCATCATCACAAGTTGGTTCAGTTGGATTCTCCGACAGCAGCGCCACGAACATCCGGTGAATGAAGCGTTTCCATCGCGCGCAAGTTTTGAGGAGCACACTCCCGAAACCGTGCTCGAACAAATCGTCGAACCCACCGGCTCAATGGTGATGCGCCTCTCGACCGCCGTGCGTCGACTGCAACACGGGCGACTGCAAGCCTACATCCTTTACCTGTTGATCGGCGTGGCAGTCCTTGCGGTGCTGGCGGTGATCGGAGGCGGGAAGTGAAAACCAAGCCGCCAAGAGTTTGTTCAAACGCTCGCCCTCACCCCGGCCCTCTCCCCCGGGGAGAGGGGGAAGCCAATCGCGTCGCCACCAAACGCGAACGGTCTCTTTGCCATCGCCGCTCTCTGGTTTCTCTTTTTAATGGCCGCTCTAAAACCGATCCGTTAGCTTCATCAAGGAACCGGCGAGCGATTCTCCCTCTCCTTGGGGGAGAGGGCTGGGGTGAGGGCGAGCGTCACACAAACATCTCTCGAATCGCGGATGCCTCACAATGACCATCGCCCTCGACATCACTCTCCGCCTGCTCGCGTGGCTGCTGCTTGCGCCGCTCGTTCCCGGCATCATCAACAAAGTCAAAGCATGGGTCGCTGGCCGACGCGGACCGCCGGTGCTGCAACTTTATTTCGATCTCGCGAGACTCTGGCGCAAAGGCGTCGTGTTGAGCACGGCCGTTTCGCCAATGCACATCGCGGGCGTGGCCGTGGCGTGGATGGCCATTGTTTGCGCGGCAATGTTGTTGCCCGCCGGACCAGCCGGAGCGCCGTTCGCGTTTCGCGGCGATGCGTTGCTGTTTGTTTACCTCCTGGCACTCGCGAGATTTTGCACCGCGTGCGCTGCGCTCGACACTGGCTCCGCTTTTGAAGGGATGGGCGCGGCACGTGAAGTCAGTTACGCTGTGATTGGTGAAGCCGCCATCATCACCGCATTGCTCTCTCTAAGTCTTCAAAGCGGCAGCCTGTCGCTCACCACGATGCTCACGCCCGCAGCCGGCGCGGGCGCGGCGTTGATCGCGGCGGGATTGTTCACGGTGTTGCTCGCGGAAAACTGCCGCGTGCCGTTCGATGATCCGAACACACATCTCGAACTCACGATGATTCACGAAGTCATGGTGCTCGATCACAGCGGCCCTCCGCTCGCCGCGATCCTGCATGGCGCGTCAGTGAAGTTGCTGATCTATTCCACGCTGCTCGCACAGGCGGTGTTTCCAATTGGAAATCTCCCGCCGCTCGCCGCCGCCGGCGTGCTCGGTGGTTGCGTGATAATGGTGGCGATTGGCGTCGGCCTCATTGAATCGTTGCTCGCGCGACTGGCGTTTCGGCGCGTGCCGTTGCTGCTGACGACTTCGTTTCTGCTTTGCCTGTTCGCGCTTCTCGTTGCATGGAAAGCCGGTCATCTATGAGCGAACTCCTCAATCTCCTGATCGGCCTCGCGATGGGCGTGAACCTCGTCGCGCTCGCGAGCAGTCGCCTGCCTTCGGTGATTCGCGCTGCAGCGGTGCAAGGCATGGTGCTGGGAATTCTGCCGTTGCTGCTGGAAGAGCCATTGCACTGGATGGTCGCCGTCGTCGGCATTGCGACCATTGTTGTGAAGGGATTCGTGATCCCAAGCCTGCTCCGTCGCGCGTTACGCGTGGCGAACATTGATCGCGAAATGCAGCCGCTCATCGGTTTTGTGCCGTCGCTGCTGCTGGGTGCGGCGGCGACCATCGGGGCGGTCGGCATTGCCGGTGCGCTGCCACTGCTGCCGGAGCACTCGCAATCGTTGCTCGTGCCCGGCGCGTTCGCGACGGTGGTTTGCGGCTTTTTGATGTTGATGGGCCGCGCGAAAGCCATCTCGCAAGTGTGCGGCTATTTGATCTTGGAGAACGGCATCTTCTTGTTTGGCTTGTTGCTGATTCATTCAACACCGATTCTCGTCGAAGCGGGAATTCTCCTGGACCTCACCGTCGCCGTGTTCGTCATCGGCATCATCATGGACCGCATCCAACGGGAGTTCGACACGCTCGACACGGGCAAACTGACCTCATTGCGCGAATGAGAGAACTCGCCCTTATCATAGTTCCATTGCTGGCCGCGGGCATTGCGTTCGTCTGGCTGAAGGAACGAACGCGACCGTGGCTGCTGCCGATTGCGGGCACGCTTCACACCGCACTCGCGCTGTGGTTGATGATGAGGCCGCCGGCACAAGCCGTCAGCGCGTGGTTTGCTTTCGATCCCGTCACGCGCGCAGTGCTGCCGATGGTTTCCCTCTTGTTTCTCGTCTGCTCGATTTACGGCGTCGCGTATCTGCGGATTCGTGCGGAACGAAAGAACCGGTTGTTCGTGGCTGCTTTGCTTGTGATGCTGGGCCTGTTGAGCCTGGCGATGCAGGCGCAACATCTCGCTTTGCTTTGGGTGGCGGCGGAGGCAGCAACCTTGATGACCGGTCCGCTGCTGCATTTCAACGGCACGGCGCGCGCGTTTGAAGCGACCTGGAAATATCTTCTCATCGGAGGCACGGGTATCGCGCTGTCGTTGTTCGGTTCGTTCTGCCTCGGCTACGCATCGCTGCACGGTGGCGGCACCGGCGATCTCTCGTTCGCGGCGCTGGCGAAGCAAGGCGCGGCGCTATCGCATCCGTGGCTCGTGGCGGCTTGGGTGTTGTTGCTCGCCGGTTACGGAACGAAGATGGGCCTCGCGCCGATGCACACCTGGAAGCCGGACGCTTACGGTGAAGCGCCGGGAATGGTCGGCGCGCTGCTCGCGGGCGGAATGACAACCATGGCCTTCGTGGCGATCCTGCGTGTGAAGCATGTCGTGGACGCCGCGGGCGCTGGCGCAATGACGGAGCGCACGCTGCTCGCCTTCGGATTATTTTCGATGCTCGTGGCCGCGTTGTTTCTGCTCGGCACGCCGGACTTCAAACGGATGCTGGCGTATTCGAGCGTCGAGCACATGGGGATTCTCTGTGTTGGCGCGACGCTCGGCGGAGTCGGAATGTGGGCGGCGCTATTTCACGTTTGGAACAATGCGCTGACGAAAAGCGCGCTCTTTCTCAGCGCGGGAAATATCCGGCGTGCCGCCGGCGCGCGCACGGTGGACGAAGTCGCCGGCATGGCGTGGGGCGCGCCTGTGTCTTCGCGGATTTTTGTCGTCGGCCTGCTCGCCGTCACGGCCTGTCCGCCGTTCGGACCGTTCTTTAGCGAGCTGCGAATCGTTCAGACCGCTTTCGCCAACGGCAGTCATTGGACGGCGGCGGCGTTTCTCGGTTGTCTGCTGTTTGCGTTCTTTGGAATGACGCGGCTTGTGTTCTCGATTTTGGACGGACGCCCTCGCGCCGCCGCGCGCGCGGCTCGCGGACGACTGCGTGAACGAGCGGGGACGATCTTTCCTCCGCTGGTGTTTCTCGGCTGCTCGTTGTGGCTCGGTCTGGCGACGCCATCGCTACTGCGCGACACGTGGACTGAGGCGGTGAAGATTCTTTTCCGAACGCCATGAGCACTGCGCGCGAGTTTCTGCTAATGAGTAACGGCACGAGCGTGCCCTGGGCGGATGTGCCCGAGTGGCCGGCGGAAGACTTCATTGCAGCAACGGCAACGCAACTGGCTCGCGGCGGACGGTTGTGCGCGTGGTTCGGCGTGCCGGAGGACACTGCGACGCGGCTCTTGGCAGTGATCGCATTCGACACGGAGAACACGCTCGCGGTCGGACGCAGCGAGCCCATCGCAACAACTTATTCATCACTCACTGTTCAACACCCGCAGGCGCATTTGTTCGAGCGCGAAGTGTGGGAGCAACACGGAATCGTGCCGGAGGGCCATCCGTGGTTGAAACCGGTGCGACGGCAAAACGGCGATCGCCCGGCGATGGGAAATTTCTTTGCGGTTGAAGGCAGCGAGATTCACGAAGTGGCTGTCGGCCCGGTTCACGCGGGCATCATCGAGCCGGGACATTTCCGGTTTCAATGTAATGGCGAGGAAGTGTTGCATCTGGAAATCGCACTGGGCTACCAGCATCGCGGCGTTGAAGAAGCGATGTCGGGCGGCCTTCATCGCGCAACGTTGAGTCAGATGGAGACGGTGGCTGGCGACACGACCATCGGCCACGCGACGGCGTACGCGATGGCGATGGAAGCGCTCGCCGCGACTGAAGCGCCGTTGCGTGCGCAATGGCTGCGGGCGATTGCGCTGGAACTAGAGAGGCTGGCGAATCACACGGGCGATCTCGGCGCGCTGGCGAATGACGTCGCGTTTCTTCCGACGTCCGCAGCGTGCGGAAAGATTCGCGGCGATTTACTGAACATGACGGCGATGATCTGCGGAAATCGTTTCGGGCGAGGAGTGGTGCGGTCGGGCGGTTGCGGTTTCGACCTCGAAGCGGAGCGTGCGAAAGCATTGCTCGAAAAATTGCGCACGGCTTTGACTGAAGTGACGGACGCGGCAGGGTGGCTTTGGGACGCGAACTCGGTGCGGGCGCGCTTCGAAAGCACGGGGGCGGTTTCGACCGAACAAGCGAACGAGATCGGTTTGGTCGGGGTAGCAGCGCGCGCTTCCGGTATCGTGCGCGATGTGCGGTTCGATCATCCGGCGGGATGGCATCGCTTCGCACAGATTCCGGTCGCCGTCTGGCCCGGCGGCGACGTGCTCGCGCGCGCGCAAGTACGCTGGTTAGAGATTCAACGCTCGGGAAAATTTCTGGAGGAACAACTCGGCGCGCCGCCGGACGGGGAAGTTGATGGAGGTACAGCCGTCCCAGCCATGTGCTTCGAACCGAACAGGCGAGACGTCCGTGCCACTTCTGCACCGGATTCGCTCGCCGTCTCACTGGTCGAAGGTTGGCGCGGTGAAATTTGCCACGTTGGCTTGACGGATGGGACGGGCCGATTCCGGCGTTACAAAATTGTTGACCCCTCTTTCCATAACTGGACCGGACTTGCGCTCGCTTTGCGCGGGCAGGCCATCTCAGATTTTCCGTTGTGCAACAAGAGTTTCAATCTCAGCTACTGCGGTTTTGATTTATGATACACCGCGTTCCGGGAGAATAGCATGTTCGCCCATCAAACCATCATGCATCGGCTGAAGCGCGGCTGCGAAACGATGGATTATCCCGATGGTCCGGCGCCCGCTTTGCCGGAACGGCATGGCGGCGCGTTGCGAGTGGAGGCTGCGAAATGTGCCGCAGGGTGCGATGAATGCGTGCGCGTTTGTCCGACGGAAGCGATCGCTCGAATGCCAGGGAAGCCAGTGGCACTGGACTTGGGGCGTTGCATATTCTGTTCGGAATGTGTCGGGGTGTGCACGACGAAGGCTGTCACGCAGACGAACGACCATCGGATGGCGGTGCGTCAACGTGAAGATTTAGTGCTCGGCAAACCGGGCGAGGAACAAGTTCGCCTTGCTACCGCGCTCGATGAGAAGCTGCGAAGGTTGTTTGGCCGCTCACTACGGTTGCGTCAGGTGAGCGCGGGCGGCTGCAACGCTTGCGAGGCCGACACGAATGTTCTCGGCACCATCGGCTGGGACCTTGGGCGATTCGGAATTCAGTTCGTGGCTTCGCCGCGGCATGCGGACGGTTTGCTCATTACCGGATGCGTGAGCCGGAACATGGAACTGGCGTTGCGCAAAACCTTCGAGGCTGTGCCGTCACCCAAGCTCGTCATTGCGGTGGGTGCGTGCGCGATTGCGGGCGGACCATTCGTTGGCCATCGGCAGATTCGTGACGGTGCAACGTCCGTTGTGCCGGTGGATCTTTTCGTCCCTGGTTGCCCGCCGCATCCATTGACAATCCTTGACGGTTTGCTGCGGTTGCTGGGAAAACTGGATGCGGATTGACAAGCAGGTATAATCCGCCGTGGCGGGGTGTATTTATGAATGAAGTATTGGAAAATCTCTTGGAACTTCAAACTCTGGAGTTTGGAACAAAGGAAACGGCTGAAACCGCGGCTCGGGTGGCAGAACTGCGAGGGAAAGTACCTTCACAAATTCTCGGACATTACGAGCGTCTGCGAGTTCGGGGCAAGAAAGGACTGGCGTTGGTGCAGAATCAGGTTTGTACCGGTTGCCACATGCGCGTGCCGCTCGGCGCAATCATGACGCTCAAGCACGCGGACGACATCCAGTTGTGTGACTACTGCGGGCGATACCTCTATCTGCCGGGCGAGGAGCAGAGTTCGGCCCGAGCCGAGGTCGCGCAAGTGCAACCGAAACCGATTCGCGCGGTACGGCGACGAAAGAAAACTTTACCGGCAACCGCCAATGTCCCGGTGGAAGCGGCACTGTTGCAGCCGACACGGGATCCCCGGCGCATTAATCCTGGATGAAATAACTCAGGTTCTCCAACTCGATGGCGAGATTCACGTTGTTGACCATGACCTCTTCGGGCACGGTCAAGACAATTGGCGAGAAATTGAGAATGCCAGTGATGCCGCTTTGCACGAGCACATTGGCCACTTCCTGGGCGACTGCGGCGGGGACGGTGAGAATGGCCATTCGCACGCCGTGTTGGTGAACGAAATCGAAAAGGTCCTCCATGCTGAGGATGGGCTGGTGGATTCGCTTGTCCCGTTTTCGCCGCGGGTCCACGTCGAAGCCCGCGACGATTTCAAACCCTTCCTTCTCAAATCCGCGATACGTCAGCAACGCCAGCCCCAGATTCCCGACGCCCACCAACACGACGGGTTGCAAACTGGTTGTGCCCAATTCATCGGAAATCTTCTTGGACAATTCCGCCACATCGTAACCAAGGCCGCGCGTGCCGAACTGGCCGAAGTAGGCGAGGTCTTTGCGCAGTTGCGTGGACTTGACGCCGGCCACTTTGGCCAGAGCTTCGCTCGAAACCGTCTGGATGTTGTTCTCCTTCAAGCGCGCCAGGCAGCGCAAGTACACGGAAAGCCGATAAATCGTCTTACGCGGGATTTCGAGGCGGCCGGTTTTCTTCACTGCAAGTAAACTAAAGAAGACAGTTGGAGGGCGCAACGCGATACGAACCATCTTCCCGACTGCGGGGGAATCGGCGTGGATCAGACCTTCGTCCGGATTCCACACGCGCGCATCAGACACCAACCGCGTACCGCTTCGAAGATGGCGAACAACCCGAAAGCCACCAACCCCAAGCAGGTCCAAAGATGGTGGTCGGCCACGATGATGCCCGCGATGAGAGAGAGCGTTCCCAGGACGCCGCGGACCAGCCGCCCGCGAAATTCAAGGTTACGACTAAAGAAACGACTCATGCAGAATACCTAGCACGAACCACGCCCGCCGCAAAGCCTTTGACCACAAAAATGCCGGCCAAAATTTACGGACGCGCCGCGGCCAATCGCCACCCGAGGTCGTGCAGCGGTGAGGGCGGGCGGGCGGCCTCCGCTGATTTCAATGCTTGCCAGTCACTTGCCCCTTTCTATCATCGCGCGCATGGATGTGCTCCGGGTTCAGGGATTGTTCAAGGCATTCGGCGCCATTCGCGCCGTGGATTCCGTCAGCTTTGAGGTCCGGCCCGGCGAAATCTACGGCCTGCTCGGACCGAACGGTGCTGGCAAAACCACCACCATCTCCATTGTCTCAGGGCTGCTCAAACCTGATTCGGGGGAAGTTTTCGTGGGCGGAAATCCTTTTTGGTCCGATCCGCAAAAAGCCAAGCGCATCATGGGAGTCGTGCCGCAGGAACTGGCGATTTACGAAGAACTGACTGGGCGCGAGAACCTCGAATTCTGGGGACGCATGGCGGGGTTGAGTTCGGGCGACGCAAAATCCCGGGCCAAAGAATTGCTGGAGGCGCTTACGCTCACCGACCGCGCGAAGGATGCGGTGAAAACCTACTCGGGCGGAATGAAGCGGCGCATCAATCTCGGCTGCGCGCTTCTGCATCGGCCTCAACTCCTGTTGCTGGACGAGCCGACGGTGGGCATTGATCCGCAGGCACGTCTGAACATCCTGGAATTCATCCGCAACCTTCGCGCTTCAGGGACGGCGATTCTCTACACGACGCATTACCTGGAGGAAGCCGAGACGCTTTGCCAGCGCATCGGCATTATTGATCACGGGCGACTGCTGGCCGAGGGGACTTTGAAAGAACTGCAAGAACGGCTCGGCGGGGACCGCGTCTTCGTGCTGGAGGCGGATTTCAAAGAAACTTCACCGGACGCTTGGGATGGTTTCCGCGAGCGCTTCCGCGTCATTCAGAAAACGGAACGCCAGCTTGCTGTCGCTGCGATTGGCACGCGTGACCCTTCCGAATGCCTCAAGGATTTGTTGAGCCTTCCAGTGAGGGTGGAAAATGTCACGCTCAAGCGGCCCAGTTTGAATGACGTGTTCCTCCAACTCACGGGCCGGGAGTTACGGGAATAGCCATGCTGCTCGTCTTGCTCGCCAAAGACCTGCGTCGGGCGTGGCGCAATCCGCTCCCGTTGATTATCAACCTGCTCATCCCGTTGGTTGTTACCGCTCTGGTCGGCCTCGCGTTCGGTGGTAAATCCGACAGCGGCGCGCTGGGACGCATCCGTTTTGCGCTGGTGGACGAGGACAAAACAATTCTATCCGATTTCCTGCGCGGCTCAGCGAACCAAGGCGAGGGCGGAAAATATCTTGAGCCTGTCTTTCTGGAACGGGACGAAGCGTTGCGCCAGATCAATGACAACAAACTCAGCGCGGTGTTGGTGATTCCGACCAACTTCACGCGACATTATCTCACTGGCAAAGCGGGCGTAAGTCTCGAACTGATCAAGAACCCGGCGCAGTCCATTCATCCCGCGGTGTTGGAGGAATTGCTGGGCGCGCTCGTTACCGCGCTGAACGCCATCTCGCGCAACCTTCAATCCGAGTTTCCCGACTGGCAGAAAATCATCGAGGGCAATGGCGATTACAAACAAGTCGCTTTTCTGATTGAAAGGGCAGGGGACAAGCTCAAGAAGGCCGAGAAATTCATCAACCCGCCGCTCGTGATGTATGAGAAGAATGCGCCGGCGGATGCCGCAACGGAGAACGCCGCAACCAAAGCAGGCAAGAGCACCGACAAGAAGAGCAACCCAGCCTCAGGAATTTTCGCTTACTTGCTGGTGGGCATGGCTGGGATGTTCCTGCTGTTTCTAGCCAGCAATTCGATGACGGACCTGCATCGCGAATTGCGGCAGGGAACACTCGCGCGTTATCACACAATGAATCATCAGCTCACGCCATTCGTGGCGGGAAAAGTCGTATTCACGGTCGTGGTGCTTTTGATTTGTAGCGCCATCTTGATGGGAGGCGGTGGATTGCTTTTCAGGACCGAGTGGCGGCAACCGGTGCCGCTTGCCTCGCTCGCGCTGGGTTACGCCTTCTTTGGAGCGGGCCTGATGGCGTTATTGGTGGCGCTGATCCCCGACGAACGCAAGGCCGGCGCACTCAACACAGTTGTGGCCATGGGACTCGGCCTGGCCGGAGGCTGCATGTTTCCGCCGCAGTCGCTGCCGGCGTTTCTCCGAGAGAACATCACGCCGTTGTTGCCGACCCATTGGTTCGTGGATACGGCGCGCAATCTCCAATACAGCGATGGCGAAGTCGCGTGGATTCTGGCCACGGCGAAATTGCTGGTGCTTGGTGCGGTGTTGCTGGCGCTGGCCGCGCTGCTGTTCCGGCGTCAATTCCGTGAGGGAGACCGCGCATGAAACGCATCCTCGACATCGGCCACACGGACTTGCGCCTGTTCCTCAAACACAAGAGCGCCTACATCTGGCTCTTTGTCGTGCCGATGGCGTTTGTTTATTTCATGGGCTTTGCGAATCGTGGCCCGGGTAATCCCTACAATCGCAAGCCCCCGGTGCTGGTGGAAAATCACGATACAAATTTTCTGGGCCGAGTGTTCCTCGACGAACTCGACACGCAAGGGATGTGGCTGCTCGACCCGACGAATCGCGAATCGGCTGCGCGCAGCATTCGCATTCCCTCCGACTTCAGCAGCCGCGTGTTGAGCGGTGAGCAAAGCAAGGTGGGATTCTCCCAGCGAGACGGTTCGGCGGAAGCGGACGCCGCCATCATCGAAGTGCGACTCGTGCGCGCGTTGATTGCGATGAACAGTCATCTGCTGGAAGCCGCCACACAGACCAACGCTCCTGATTCCATCACCGAGAAACAACTGCGCGAAGTGATGAAGAAATCGAATCCCGTGAGCCTCGACGCGAAATTTGCCGGGCGCAAACCCGTGCCATCTGGATTCAACTTTTCGCTGCCCGGCAATCTCGTGATGTATCTGATGATGAACCTGATGATTTTTGGCGGCGCGACCGTGGCGGCGGAGCGTCGCAACGGCGTGATTCGCCGGCTCATGGTACATCCGGTGAAGAACATCGAACTGGTCATGGGAAAAATTTACGGGCTGATGTTGCTTGGGGCAGTGCAGATTGTTTTCTTTCTCGCGTTCGGGAAGTTCGTGATGGGCGTGAATCTGGGCGCGAACCTGCCTGCCGTTACGTTGACATTGCTTGTGCTGGGCTGGGTCGGCAGTTCGATTGGCGTGCTGGTCGGCTCACTGTTTGCGTCCGAAGACCGCGTCACTGGACTTTGCGTTCTGGCCAGCCTGTTGATGGGAGCGTTGGGCGGTTGCTGGTGGCCATTGGAAATTGCGCCGCCCGCTCTTCAAACGGTCGCGTTGTGCCTGCCTACCGGTTGGGCGTTGAAGGCGTTGCATCAACTCATCAGCTTCGGCAGTGGCTTGGAAGCGGTTGTCACTTCGCTTGTGGTGCTGGCGGCGTTTGGAGCAACGGCAAATTTTCTGGCGGCGCGGTTCTTTCGGAGTTGAGGCAGACCGACAAGTCGCCGAGAACGGTCTCGCTCGAATCGAAAGCCGCGCTTCATCTCGCCGTGATCCAACTCTACACAGCCTTGGCGGCGGCGGCTGGCAAGAGTCTTGGGCTTATGCACCGCACGCCTCTCGGCTCGCGATCCTTCTTCGTCACGGAAGCGCGTCGGAGTGGGCCATCCGGTGCGGTAGTGCATGATACTTGAGAATTGTTGAAAGAAACGGCGTTTTGGTAACGTATTGTTCAGTGAATGAAATACGAAAAATTGCGTGAATGAATACGGTCAAGGAATTGATCCCGACCCGGCAATCTCTGCTAAGCCGATTGAAGGACTGGAACGACCAGGAAAGTTGGAAGGTTTTTTTTGATACGTATTGGAGGTTGATTTACAACGCTTCGATCAAAGCGGGGCTGACTGATGCCGAGGCACAGGATGTTGTCCAGGACACGGTGATCTCGGTGCTAAAAAGCATCCCGAGTTTCGAGTATGACGCCAACAAGGGGTCGTTCAAAAACTGGCTGCTGCGTCTGACCAGTTGGCGGATAGTGGATCAGCTTCGAAAGCGACAACGCAGGATCGAGAATCTAAAGCGTGAACCCGGCACAACCACGAGGACGCCAGCCCTCGAACGTGTGCCTGATCCGGCGGGCTTGAAGTTGGAGGCGTCTTGGGACGATGAGTGGGAAAGAAACCTGATGGATGCCGCGATTGAAAGAGTGAAAAGGAAAGTGGACTCCAAACATTATCAGATATTTGATCTCTACGCGGTGAAAGCGTGGCCGGTCTCGAAAGTGGCGCGAACATTGAAGGTGAATCCAGGCAAGGTCTATCTGATCAAGCACCGGATCAGTGGCCTGATAAAAAAAGAGATCGCCCATCTGCGAGCGAAGCCGATTTGAACCAGGAAACAACTCTGGAATATGCACGCAACCAATGACGAAGATCGTACTCGATTGAAAATGTTCCCGCGCCGGCTCGCGGACCAGTTGTCCGATTATGCCGCCGGATCGAGCCGGAGCAGGCTCGAAACCAAGCGAAGGATTCTGGAAAAACTTTCGGCCCGGATCCACAAAGAACGATTTGTCTCTTCGTAACGTCCGGTCGCCGCGCGGTGCATACGTGTCCAGACTTGGAAAATGAAGCAAAATGAGCAATCAAGCAAAATGAGCCTTGCAACGATTGCGCTGCCGGGATTAAAACTCGCAGCGAACCCGAACACCAACACATCATGCCTACAACATTAGATCCCGTTCGCAAACAAAAGATCGAACCTGGATACAGCCCGAAACCTGCGCCTCGCCGAGCGCGCAGGTTCGCGGCGGAGGATCCAACGCCGAATCCAAGTCCCAGTCCTGAGCCGGTGACAGAAACACCCAAGCCGGACCCAAACGAATGAGGCTCGGATTCTCGACACAGCCTTGAAGTTTGTGGCGCAGTAAGCGCGCGTGTCTGTCCTCGCAGCCAAGCAACCGTCACCAAGACCCGGCTTAGGTGGGAATGAGGAAGCTAATTCTCAAGTGTGGCTTCTCGCCGGGCGACGTTGTGATGCTGACGGCGGCCGTCCGTGATCTGCATCGGTTTCATCCGCGGCAATTTCTGACCGATGTAAGAACGTCGTGTCCCGAGTTGTGGGAAAATAATGCGCACATCACGCCACTCTCTGACAGCGACCCGGAGGCGGAAGTAATTAACTGCTCCTACCCTTTGATTAACCGATGCAACCGGACACCGTATCATTGCCTCCACGGGTTTTGTGAATTTCTGAACGAGCAGCTGAGGCTCGAGATTAAACCGTCTGAGTTCAAAGGCGACATCCACCTGTCGGCTCAGGAAAAGGCGTGGTACTCACAGGTTCAGGAGGTCACAAGGGAAGACACGCCGTTCTGGATCATCGCCGCCGGAGGAAAGTATGACATCACCATCAAGTGGTGGCATTCAGAGCGTTACCAAGAGGTGGTTGATCATTTTCGCGGAAGAATTCAATTCGTCCAAGTGGGTGAATGGGGTCATCATCATCCCAAGCTCGAAGGGGTCATTGACCTGCGGGGCCAAACCAGCCTGCGAGAGTTGATTCGATTAGTCCATCATTCTCAAGGTGTGCTTTGTTCGGTCACGGCGCTCATGCACCTGGCTGCATCGGTGGAGACGAAACGCGGACAGCCGATCCATCGCCCGTGCGTGGTCGTTGCCGGCGGGCGCGAACCGGCTTACTGGGAAGCCTATCCGGGCCATCAATTCATTCACACGAATGGCGCGCTGCCTTGTTGTGTCAATGGAGGCTGCTGGAAAGATCGAATCGGGCGATTGAATGATGGCGACGAGCGGGACAAGCCCGGCAATCGTTGCGTGGATGTTGTCCACGGGCTTCCGCACTGCATGGACATGATAACCGCCGACGAAGTCATCCGCCGGATCGAGATGTACTTTGATGGCGGGGTCGTTAAATACTTGTCTCGACGCCAAAGCGTTGCCGCTGAACAGGGGGTCATTGCCACCGCCAACAATCCTTATGATAACCAGCCTTTGAACCTCCACAGCGCCGGAGCGGCGTGCGAACGGTTCGTTCGCGCGATTCCGCCCTATCTGGATCAGTATTCTGGCCGGGGAATCGTTATCTGCGGTGGCGGCGTGAAGTACTTCACCAACGCCTGGGTCTGCATCAACCTGCTCAGGCATCTGGGCTGCAACTTGCCCATTCAGTTGTGGTTCCTGGGCGAGAAGGAGATGGACGAGCGGATGAAGGCGCTGGTTGCTCCGCTCGGGGTCGAGTGCGTTGACGCCTTCAAAACGCGGAAAAGGTTCCCGGTTCGACTCCTGTCGGGGTGGGTGCTCAAGCCTTACGCGATTCTGCATTCGCGATTTCGCGAGGTGCTGTTCTTGGACGCGGACAATGTACCGGTCGTGAACCCGGCGTTTCTGTTTGATACCCCGGAATATCAGGCCGCTGGCGCGATTTTCTGGCCTGATTTTGGCAAGGGCATCAGCGAAAAAGCCGCACCCATCTGGAAGAGTTGCGGCCTGCGGCGCCCGAACGAACCCGAGTTTGAAAGCGGCCAGATCGTCCTGGACAAGCAACGGTGCTGGCCGGCTCTCAGTCTCGCCATGTGGCTGAACGAAAACGCCGACTTCTACTATCAGTATCTTCACGGGGACAAGGAGACTTTCCATCTGGCCTTCCGGAAGTTGAAGAAAAGCTACTCCCTCGTGGCGAAGCCGATCCAGAGCCTTTGTGGGACTATGTGTCAGCACGACTTCCAAGGCCGGCGCGTGTTCCAGCACCGCAACCGAAACAAATGGGACTTATTCCCGCTGAACCGGCCGGTGGAAGATTTCTGGTTTGAGCGAGAGTGCCGGGATTTCCTCGCCCGATTGCGAAGTCAATGGGATGGCCGCGTCGGGTCCAACTCTCATTTCGCCCAGCGGTTCTCGAGACGCCCGAAGCGGAGGACAACGCCGAACAGATTTGAGGCAGTCATGATCTCCTGCGCGGCCCGGAACGAACTGCGACAGCGGACGTTGGGAAATCTGGCGAAGACTGACTGGGCCGACACCCCGGTGCATGTGCTGGTAGATGAGAGCGACGAGGTCGCCTTTCAAGAAAAACGGGCGCAACGCACTTACGAAGCACTGAAAGAAAGCCTCGAACGGGGACCTGACTACACTTTGCTGCTGCAAGATGACTTGGATTTTAACCGGCATATCCGGGGCAACCTGCAAAATTGGAACCCCCTCCGCACCGAAAGCCTGACGCTCGCAAGTTTATACAATCACCAACTCCGGGAGTTGGCGCTGAATCTGGATGACAACGCGCGCATCGTTGATCCGAAGTCCCTGCTTGGGAGCCAGGCGCTGCTCATATCGAAGGAAACCATGGCGTACTTGATTCGGCGCTGGGAAAAGCTGGTGGGGCCGAATGGAATCAGAATTTCCCTTTTGGCTGGCCGCCTGCGTTCTCCAATCCTGGTTCATGCTCCGTCCCTGGTGCAGCGCATCAAATGGCCGGGTTCGCACGCGTCGGTCTTCACCGAGGCCGTGGATTTTCATCCGGAGTGGTTGGCGGGGCGGCAAGATGGGTCGGCGTTCTAGCGCGGAGGAGTTGTTCCTGGCCCCTGGTTGGCCGCGGAAAAAGTTTGCGGTCCGCCACGCGACGCACTCTAATGCGATGAGTTCGCCCAGCCTGAGCAATGTACGAGGATGCCTTTATCGCCGATCAGCAGCCCGCGCCGACGGACGCGGGTGGGCTACCTTCGAAACACGACCCTGTGGTTATTCCCGATCACGAGTTACTGCGATGCATCGGCCGGGGCAGTTACGGCGATGTATGGCTCGCCCGCAGCATGATGGGAGCATACCGGGCGGTGAAGATTGTTTACCGCCAGTCGTTTGAAGATCAGCGGCCGTTTGAAAGGGAACTTTCGGGGATTCGGAAGTTTGAACCGATATCGCGTTCCTACGAAGGATTCATGGACGTTTTGCACGTGGGGATCAATCGTGAGGCGGGGTATTTTTATTACGTGATGGAATTGGGAGACGATCAGACTTCCGGGCAGACGTTCGATCCGGACACGTATTCTCCGAAGACGCTGGCCAAAGCGCTCAAGCGCGAAGGTAAACTTTCTTTTCAGGATAGCCTGCGACTGGGGCTGGCCCTGAGCCAGGCCCTTGCGGAACTACACAAGCACGGGCTGGTTCATCGGGACGTGAAACCGTCCAACATAATTTTTGTCAATGGCGTGGCGAAGCTGGCTGACATTGGACTGGTGGCCGACGTGGGCGAGGCACGGTCTTATGTCGGTACCGAAGGGTTCATTCCTCCGGAAGGTCCCGGCACGCCGCAGGCCGACGTTTTCGGTCTCGGCAAAGTGCTTTATGAATCCATTACCGGGAAAGACCGTCAGGACTTTCCTGAACTGCCCACGCTGCTCGATCAAATCCCCGATCACGATAGATTCCTGGAGTTGAATGAGGTAATCCTCCACGCGTGCAAGAGCGACCCCAGCGAACGGTACCGATCCGCGTGGGACATGCATGCGCACCTGTTGGTGCTGGCGAATGGGAAATCGGTCAAGCGTCTGAAAGCCCTGGAGCGGCGACTGTCAACACTGAAGCGTGTCGCGACCATTACTGCGGCAACGTTGGTGGTCGCGGCAGCCATCTTTTATCACGGGTATCGCGAATGGAGAGTCGCCTTGGATGCCCGCCAACGACAAGTCGGTGCCGCCACGGCTTACGGACGCAATGCGATGGAGTCGGGCAACCTTTTGGACGCGTTGCCCTATTTCGGCGAAGCTCTGCGGTTGATCAAGAATAGCCCGGGCCAGGAAACAGATCACCGCTTGCGTTATGGCTCGACTCTCGCCCAGTGCCCTAAACTCGGTCAATTCCTGGCTACCGGAGTTCGACTCAACGATGGCGTATTCAGTCCGGACGGCGACCGCGTCCTGGTTGCGGGTCACTTCGGGAAAGCGCGGATTTATGACCTCCACACGGGAGCGATTCACTCCATTCCTTTTGGACGGGGGCAGGGATTAAGAGGCGCCGCCTACAGCCCGGACGGGTCGCTATTGGTCACAGCGAATGAAGATCAAACCGCCCGAATCGTTAACGCCGCGACGCTTGAGGAGGTTGGGATTTTGTCCCACCCGAACAAAGTGTTCAGCGCGCGGTTCAGTCCCGATGGAGTTCACGTGCTCACTTCCTGTAAAGACGGTTTAGCTCGCGTGTGGGATTTCCGAACTCGCGAAGTGGGAATGAGTCTTAAACACACGAATGCGGTTCTGTTCTCGGATTACAGCCGAGACGGGCGGCTAATCGTGACAACGAGCTACGACTATACCGCCCGCGTATGGGCAACCAACGGCCAGATGATCGGGAAGCCGCTCGTTCATGGAGGTTGGGTATCGTCTGCCGCCTTCAGCCATGACAATCAAAAACTCGTGACGGGTTCTCATGACCGGCAGGCACGCGTGTGGAGAGTGCAAACTGGCGAACAGATCCTCCCGGGTCTCATGCACGGGAGCGGGGTCAACAGTGTGGAGTTCAGTCCAGATGGCCGGCTTATTCTCTCCGCCAGCTCAGATGGTACCGCCAGGCTCTGGGTTGCTGACAGTTTGCAGCCCGTTGGCTCGAATCCTGTTTTACGGCATGTTGACCCGTTAAGCCGGGCGATTTTTAGCCCCGGCGGAGAACGGCTCTTGACCATTTGTGTGGACGGAACGCTTCGCGTTTGGAACCTGGCAGGGAGTGTTTGCCAGCCGGCAGGTGTGCCTCATTCGTTTAGCTCGGATGGAAACCGATTTCTTACCTGCACCACGAACAGTATCCGAGTTTGGGAGACTGCCAATGCAGGCCCAATGTTGGCGGCGATTTCGACAAAGGCAGCGATTGAAAAGGCCGGTCTCAATCGCAATGGATCGTACGCCGTGACGGTTTCGGCGCATCGAAGCGAACCAAATGGAGCAAATCACTTGCTCCAAGTTTGGGACGTGGCGACCGGCAACGAAGTGAGAAGGGGAATCACGCTCACGAATCTGAACGCCCGCTTCCGGTTGAGCGATGATGGCAAGCGATTGGTGACGTATGACACCAGGCGCATTTCGATTTGGGATGCTCAAACGGAAGTGGGACGCGCGCTCGTCAGACCCAGTAATGATCCGATCGGCTCGGTCTATCTAAACCGTGACGGAAGTCGAATCGCTGCGAGAAGTGGGACCGAAGTCCGGGTCTGGGATGCCGGAAGCGGCCAAGCTCTGTTCGCACCCTTGGCGCATGGGGCCCCGGTCGGCCACGCCGAATTCAGCGCTGATGGCAGCCGGCTCATTACTGCATGTTGGGACGGCCAATTCACGAAGTGCTACGCGCAAATCTGGAATATGTCTTCGGGCAAACCCGTGGGGCCACAATTGAAGCACGGCGATGGTGTGCTTTTCGCGGCGTTCAGTCCGGACGGCAACCGCGTCGTGACCGCAGGTGAAGATTTTCGGGCGGTCGTGTGGGATGCAGCCACGGGGACGCAACTGGCCCCACCACTTCAGCACGCTGAGAAGGTTCGATCCGCGACTTTCAGTCCCGACGGCAAATGGATTGTGACCGCAAGTTCCGACAAGACTGCGCGCGTGTGGAATTGCGAAACTGGCGATCCATTGACTCCCCCGTTGCGCCATCTGACGGCTTTGATGAGCGCCAGATTTCTGGCAGACGGGCGGAGTATCCTGACCACCGACGAGCAGGGCAACACGCGTGTTTGGCAACTTCCCGTGGATGACCGGCCCCTGGGAGACCTTGCATCGCTGGCGGCCCTTCTGTCTGCTAACTCAGTCACGCTAGCCGGCCAGCTCGCCGCGCCCGCGCCCGCGTCATTGGAGTCCATCTGGCAACGACTTCGAGCCGAATATCCATCCAGCTTCACCACCTCCACGGAGGAGGTTGCCGCCTGGCGGGAATTCCAGGTCGAAGAATGCGAGGCGCAAGGCAAGTGGTGGGCTGCGGCGTTTCATCTGAGGCAACTCCTGAAGATTCGACCGGACGAAGAGACGATTCGAGGACTTGCGCGCGCGGAAGTGGAGCTAAGATCACAGTCGCCGACCGAACCGTGACCCGGTTCAGATTTCAGTGACGACCACTTCAACGAACACGATCTCCAGTTGAATTCAGGCCGTCGGCTTACGCCGCGGGCTCATGAGTGGCTCGCTTCCCGCATTGCTCATAAATCGCAGTTAACGCGGCACGCGTAGCCTTGGCCATGTTTCCAGGCAAGGTGGACGGGCTGAAAGGACACGGCGAATTCAGCCGGAACCAACATTTGCCATGCCCGTGATTCACCGGGAAATGGCTCTCGCTGGGACCGATGCATTTCGGATCAACCCTGTCCTCCACACCCCACGCGTCCGTCCAATGATGCTGCTCCCGGGCGCGCCGGTGGAGTTCCACGAACGTTGAAGCACAGCCGTGCGCGATGCTCGCGGCCTGGTTGACGCGGCGGAATCCCAGCATCGGATGAAACGCGAAAGTGCCGGGCAACCATTCCGGCTTGACCACCACCGTTTCGATGTCCAGCAAAGGCCATTTACCGCTGTCGTCCGGGTCGAACCCTGGCTCCGTTCGCCGCCGCCATTCGCGAATCAATCGCAAGTCTCTTTGTGCGTTTGAGAAACTGTCTATCTTCTGATTGTAACGCAGTTGTTTGGCACGCTTGCGCAAGGCGGGCCAACTCTCGGCAAACTCGCGCAGCGACCTGGCGTCCATTTTTCGCTGGCGGACTTCCAACGAGGCGGTGAACACCAAATGCGGAACGTGCTGCTCATTCAGGCGCGGCTGCCGCGGCACCCAGCCGTTGCGGGCCGCGCGGTTCAAGAAGTTGACGACCGCGTCCAGCGGCAGATTGTCCATCACACCGCCATCCACGAAGCGATCATTACTGGCGTCCACGAATACTTCCCAAGCGCGCCGCGGTCGAAACACCGCCGGAAAAGCGCTGCTGGCCAGCAACGCTTCTTTGAGTCGCGCCCGCTCGCCGGGATTCGCCGGGCGCGAATTCAAGATCTTGAGTTCGCCACTGTCCAGGTCCGTGGCCGTGACCAGCAAGTGGATGCCGGCGGCTTGGAACAGGTTCAATTCGGCCGCATCAGCAACTTGATCAGGCAATCCGGACAGGACAAATCTCTCAATCAACAACAACAGCGGCTCGGCGCCCAGAATTTCCTGGCCGACACCCGAGCGGTCCAGGAATTCCTGCAGATGCAGCCGCAGCAGGCGGCCGATTTCGGTGGGGTTCCGGTCGCGTATGGCTTTGGTGAGGTCCTTCAGTTCGAACGGGCTGAGATAAAACAAGCGCTCCAACCCCGCGATGACCCGGCGGGATCGTTCGTTGAACGTGTCGAATCCTTCAAAATCATAACGACGGAAGAACTGGTCCGCGTCGCGCAAGGAAAATCGCGTTTCGGCTGAACGCAAGGTGAAGCGCCTCACGAAGTCGGCGAATCGGTCCGTCAGTACCAGCCGGTCAATACCCAGAAAGATGGCCGCGAGGTCCCGGAGCTTGTCGGCGCGCTGCGCGCGTTCGGCGCAAAATACTTTGGCGATGAGCGCTCCCGTAATCGCCCCGACTGACGAGCCGGCGATCAGATCGGGTTCCAGTCCGGTTTCGTTCAGCGCGTTGGCGACACCGACCTGAAACACGCCGCGAAACACACCGCCGCTGAACAAGAGCGTAACGGTCGGCCGTTCACATCCCCGCATATTTTTGCGTTCCAGGGGCCAGCCTTCGGACGGCTCGACTGGTGATGGTTCGGCCCCGGTCTGCATGAATTCCCCAGAATGCGACTCAGGTTTCTCCGTATGGCAATCGCGCTTTGGCCAGTCAGGCGTCCGCGCTGCCTGCGGCTGAACCAGCAGGGTCGCTTGCTTTTCGTTGCCCAGTCCCCGAAAGACCGCACAATGGCGGCACACTTCTTCGATGCCCGGTCCGTCTTTTTCCTTGTTGCTGCTGCCCGGCAACTTGACCTCGCCCAGGCGCCGCCTGATGACCGCCCGACACGAGACGAACGGTTGATGACTTGGCGCGTCGGCCGGCGGATTGTCGGCCGCAGCCTGGACCGAGTGAGCGATCACTACTTGCAGCGTGGCGCGGCAACCTTCGGCAGCCGCCTCAAGGATGATGTGGCGGCGCTCCTCGCGATTCGAGGCGCACAGCACCCGCTCGTTGATCCTCAACATCCGGTCAGTTTCAATCGGGTGCAGCGTGCCGCGCGCAAAAGGTCGCCCCTCTATTTCCACAAAAGTCTTGCCCGAGGGCAACGCCTGGTGATAGAGGCAAACCGACTTTCGCTCCCGATTTGCATCCTGAAACCGTCGCAACTCCATCGCACGCCTTGCCGTGCCAACCAAACCGGTGGGATCGGCCGACGCATCTTGTTTCAGTTTTCCTGCCGACAGCACAAAGGGCGAAACCGGGTAAACCTCCAAGCCTGCGTCCTCGCTCCATAGAGTAGCGCCAGCGACCTTGCCGCGGCGCAAATCCAGCAAGAGGTCGAATAATGGATGAGTTGGTTCGTTCGCGATGTTCAGGCCGTCAATGTAGAGTTGTTCTTGACCGTCACACTTGACGATTTGAGCGCGGAACCATGGCACCGTCGCCGTGGCAGCGAGGAGCGCGTCCACGACACTGGTATCGGCAGGCAAAGCTTCGAGTCTGCCGTTGGAAGCGTTGGCCGCGACCGGAGCTACGAATATTGGAGGCGGTGGCTCGGATTGAATGGTGTCGGTTGGCGACTTCCTTGATTCAACGTTGTTTTGAGACGACGGACCGGTGCGCTCCCGGGGCTGAAAGTAATGCCGCAACAGTTTGCCGGCCCGTCCCGAGCCGGAAGAGGGTTCAATGCCCTTGCTCGCCTCCAGCAGCGCCTGATCCACAACTTTGTGAAGGTTGAATTCACCGTAGTAGTTTGGGTCAAACAATCGCACCAAGAGAGGTTTGAGCAGATACGGCGTGGCCAGGTCCTTCTGCAAATCAAGGCTGGCCAGGAAAAGGTGGAGCAGTCGGCTGAAGAGCGATCGTGCGGTTGCTTTGGGTCGTGTTGGTTGTTTGCGTGTAATCTCCGAATTGACGAGCCAGAATAATGCGAAGACAGGCAAGACAATCAACCAGACCACCAAGGCACAGATCAACCCAAGCAACCACGCGAAGCATCCCAGGACCCATTGCACAACAGTCGAACGCAAGATGATGTCCTTCGCGGTCTTGTCGGTGTAATAGCCTGCAAGCTTCAACAAGCTCTTCCTGACACCGCTTTCCAATCTCATCAACCCTTGCACGAACTTCGATGCCCTCCTTGGTGACTCGAGTCGTTTCAGCAAGGTTTGATAAGGCGTTGCCACGACAACTCCCAGAACGATGCGGAAGATCGGTTTCGCCAGAATCAACAGCTTGGTGCCTGACAGCAGCCACAGTCTCAACAACTCAAAACACTTCAGCCAAATCCGCTTCAGTAAATTCTGGCACTCTCCAAGGCGGCGCAGTTCCAAGACCAGCCGCACGATGTGGGTCGCGCTCTTTAGTTGCAATCGGACACCCAGGAGTCCGTTGAGCAGCCGGATCATTCCAAAGCGGGCGTTGACGGCCCGCGTTCGTTCGGCCCGTTCCTTCTGGTAGTGAATGGGCAGTTCCGTCGGTTTCAACGGCGCGCGGGCCGTGACTTCGTAAGGATCGGGAAACAGGTTTGAACGCAGTTCCTCCAGTGCGTCTGCGCTTCCGTCGAGTACTTCGCGAAATTTCGCCACTCGAGCTGCTTGTTGTTCAGGTTGCAGTCCCGTTCCGGCCTGCAAAATTTCGGCCAGCGCGACGGCGTTGACGGCGCCGGCCGAAATCCCCACTACGATGTCCGGTGGCTGGGCGTCGGCAACCAGGAGCGCATGCGTGACACCCAGTTGGATCGCCGTGTCGAAACCGCCGCCACCGAACGCAAGCGCCCGCAAGGGTTCTCCGTCTCTCCCAATGACAACCGTAGGCCCTGAAGTCGCCTTCGGTTCTTCCGGTGGCGGTTGAAAGCATGATCTGACGAATCCAAAAAGCCCACCTTTTGAAGACTTCTTCGAAACCGGTTTTGTACTCTCGCTCTGGCCGGCACTTCCATCACTCTGTGGTTCAAGATTTGGTTTTTGCATGTCAGCTTGGTGGGTTGTAGAGGAAACCTCCGCGGCGATCTGGTCGCAAAAGGCTGCTCTGATCTTTTCGTACTGACTGTCTTGGTCTGTTTCAGCGCCGGTCGCGGGGACTCGATATAGATTTTGGTGACTTGCGTTTGTGATCCATATCTGCCTCGTCCCCTGCAATTCGGCCTCGGTCCCCGCCACTTCATCAGCGGTGACTCGCACATCAAACACGGCCGGAATTGCGGTGTCCGGCGCCGCAAAGTGCTCTTTCCAGCGAAGGTTCAGATGTTTCACGAACGCGGACCCAGGTCTCATTTCGTCAAGCAGCAGATTCTTTTGGAGGACGCCGCCACACCGGAGAATCCAGGTGGCGAGGCTTATGGATCGTTTGTATTTTGGCTTCCATCCCTGGTGCAAACCCGCGAACAGGATAATGCGGGAGACACGATGCGCCCATGACCCGTCGGTCTGCTTCCCTTCCAAGGCGGTGACGTAGGCTTCGCGAACCAGAAGCGCGCCAAGACCATGGCCGGCAAGGATCACAGAATCATAAGGCCCCGCGCCGGTCCAACGCTGGTTGATCTCAACCGACAAGCTGCGCGCCAAGTCCGTTGCCAGCTCGAAACTCAGGATGTCACAATTGTGACTCCAACAATACCAGTCGCTCCCACCCAGGTCGGGTTCCCTTTTCAATCGGGCGATCAACTGAAACCACGCATGAGGTTTCCCACCCAGTGCAGGAACGAGAATCACAAGATGTCTGCTCATAATCCCGATTGCTCCTGGCTTTCACTCTGGATCGAGACCGGCGCGGCGGACCGCTGAAAAATGCTGTGCGGTTGTTTTGTTGGGTCGTGGAATCGAACGCGATACCAGGATTGTCTTGCGCTGCCGGGCGCAGTCTCAGTCTTCCGGCTGTTCCATCTTGGTGATGGACGATGGCTTGGACCCGGGTTTGTCTTGCTTGGGCCCTGCCGGTTCGGGATTCTTCCCCTGGCCCTTATTGGTCTCCGCTTGACGTTGCGAAAAAACATCACGCAACTTGGCCACATCTTTTAGCTGCTCGAACCAAAACGGAGCACCGAAGGTCAGGAGTATCGCCGTCACCATGACGCCCAACAGATTTTTCCACTCAAGGCCCGCGCTGGAAACGTAGAAGGTCCCGCCATAAGCCCAGGGTCGAATGTCGAACGTGGCGAGCTTGCCGGTGGATTCGTGCAACTGATCCAAGGCCGCCTTGTTTTGTTCCTTATAGAGTTCGATCAAGGTGGAATCGTATTCCCGAAGGATCGCCGGCCGGGTCGGCACGTCTTGCAGAACAAAACCGAGTTCATCCAGCATGTCGCCCTTGCTGCTTCCGGCGCCGCTCACTTCTTCAAGCTTCAACGCCAGTTCCGGGTGTTTGGCCTGCAAACGGCGGAGCGCCTCTTCCGAAACGTCTTCGTAGCTGGTGAGCCGTTTGAGGCTCGCTTCGGATTCGGCCAGAACTCCCTCCGCGGCCAGAACGTACTTGGCGCGCAGTTCGGGATCGGTTGAAAGGTCTTGCAGCAGCTTCAACGCGCTGACCTGAAATACGAACGCGACGCCGACGGCACAGCCGACGGAAACCACGCGCATGATAAACTGAAACCGCTGGTCCAGGCCCGTTTCAAGCCGGGGGAAGAATTTGTCCACCTGGCTCAAGAGCATGTTCAGGTGTTCGGTCTTCACGCCGCCTTCATATTTCTGGATCAGTTCCTTTAGTTCATCCTTGGAGATATGGGTTCGCGCGCTGCCGGTGAGCCAGATCGGGATTCTCAGCTTGCTGCTGTCCGCCGGGATTTTGTTCGAAATCCCTTGAATCTTCTTTTCGAACATCCTCCGCTCGATGGACATGAGATCCCGCGAGAGACACACCTTTTCGGCGAGGTCTTTGGGCGCATGTGCGTCGGATTGGCTCCCGATGCTGTCGAACAGAACCGTGAGGCCGCGATAGAGATTGCGTCCGCGCAGGCGCAAAGCGGATTTCACGAACTGCGCCAGAGCCGTTACCACGAGACTCAACAAGGCCATGACGGCGGTGAAGCCGATCAGTGTCTCAAGCAAGCCCAACAATCCACCCCAAGGGTTGTTCATAATTTGTCTCCTATTTGGCCAGAATCCACTGTGTGCCGTTGCCTCGCCGCGTCTGCTCGACTGACGGCGGACTGCCGATCAAGTCGGGACGGGAATCGGGAATCTCAACCACCCGGAACCATTCACCGTCGGTTTCGATGAGAATGTGACTCGGTTCGCGCATGGCGTCATGTTTGGCCTTCGAGGTTAGTTCCTCCCACTTGAACGGTTTCTCGTGAATCTCCGTGCAATAAACTCGATGATGTCCGCCCAGCCATCGAATTACGTCGGTCGAAGGATGCTGCCAGCCCTTGCTGCCGTGCAGCGGCTTGGACTTGAACCCCGCGGGTCCCATCGAAGCGACGCCCAACACTGGGTTCATGGCTCGAAAGAACGCCTCGAGCGCGTGGGAGCTTCCATGATGGGGAACTTTGGCAACGTCACACGCGAGCCGGCCCGAGTTACTGCCCAAATGTTCGAGCAGTGCTTCCTCGGATTTCTCGTTCTGGTCCCCGGTTAACAGCATTTCAAAGTCGCCGTACTTAAGCCGGAAAGTGACGCTGTTGCCGTTGATGGTTTCGCCCCAGTCCCCGTATTTGCGGCACGGATCGAGCGGCCAAAGAACCTCAAATTGAATTCCCGACAGATCCACTCCACGATTCAACTGGGCCTCACGCGCGTGGATAAAGCCATCCGCTTCTTTTAGTCGGACAAAGGCACTGACTGGAGGGTCAGTCTTGTGAACGACCGCATCCGCCAGGCGGTTGTAAACTCCTTGAAATTCCTGCGCGCCCTGCCGGGCTCTGAGTTGAGTGAGATCATCAACCAGGTACTTCGCCTGCATCGTCTCGCCGTCATTCTCAAGAAAGGCCATGCCGCGTCGTAATCGGCCGTCGCTAAAGTCATACACCGCCGGAGTCTCCGGCCGCTTGTTCGTTGGGAAGTCGCGCTTTCCGCCTGCGTATGAAGCGAGCCCGTTGTGGAAGATCGTTTGGACTCCGATCGAGGTTTCATCGAGCAGGTGCGTCAATCCCGCCACGTGGTCTTCGTCGTGATGCGAAATCACGGCGTATTCAATCGTGGCATCTGAACCATAGAGCGCAGTAATGAAATCCGACATGCGTTGGACTTCTGTGGTTGGATTCACGCCGCCATCAATTAGAATATCCAGACGTTCGGATTTGATGCTGTTGCCATCAGCCGGATCCGCGTCGTAATTGTAACGGGGCGGAAGTTGAATCAGGAGGCCATCGCCCTGTTCCACATAAACGACCCAGATTCGCAAGAGATTGGCCGGATTCACAGTGTGACTCACTTTCTGGGTTCGACCGAACGTCGCGTAATCTGGTGGCAGGGCCCACCCGTACGAAACCGACCAGAGGCAGCCGAACAACGCCAGCCCAAGCGGCGAGATGTACCTTTTGATTCCTCTGGCAAAGTTAGAGTCCGATTTCATAAGGAGATTTTGGTGACTGACCGACATCACTCCGTGGTTGTTCCGCGGCAGCGCCAGAATCAATGCGCCGAGATGGAAGACCATTGCTTGGTAACCTCCTCCCGAAAGGAAAAAGGGCCAGGCCCGTTTCAGGCAGAGCGGTGGCAGAATCAGGCTCTGTAGAATTTACCGGCCCTTTGGGGCTGGTTTTGGTTGGAGCAGGCATAAGCGTCGCCGGGCTTTCATGGGAATGGCTTCAAGAAGTAAATACGTGACAGCAGGAGGCGATCTTTCAAAAAAGTTTAGGAATCTTCACCCTCGCCGTCTGCGGGGTCGCCGGGGACACCTCAATCTCCCCGACTCAGGATCTCGTATCAACATCCGGGGCGGAAGACGCAGGCTGAAGAATCACTTGGCGAACCGGTTCATCAGCTTGTCAAGAATGGGTGCGCCGGCATAACCGGCCAGTGCTGCCGTCAGGAATACGCCCAGTTCGGTCGCCAGCACCATGGGAGGCAGGCTAAAGATGACAATGCCTGCCAACGCTGCCGCAACGATTAGCACACCGCAGAGGGTGCCTTCCAAAATCCATTTGGCCGCAGAAGTTTTGGCTGATTTTGCCTTGCGGTGTCTCATGTGGCGTCCGGCGCCGCCCAGCGGACCGCCCAGCAACGTTGCCACAAGCAGACCGATCGGGAGGTAGTATTTCACGATGTTGGATTTGCCGGTCACGCCGCCGACCGAAGCTAAAATGACAGCTTCACCAACCCCGACCGAGCGCAGTTCTGTTTCCGCTTTGCTGGCGTTGGGCTGAATCGTAAGGGTGCTTGATCCGAGTTTTCCCTTGCCGTTGGTCAGGCTCAGCACGACCTCGAGGCTGGTGAAGTCAGCGATCTCGGTTTGATCCTTTGCAAGCCGCCTCACCGTCAGGGGCGTGCTGCCCAGGCCGAACCCCGCGATCGTGCCTTCCTTGACATCAACCGTCAGCGCGCCCAATTCGATGGCGCAATCGAGGGTCAACGGCTTGTCCTTTACCAACGGATGATGAGCGACGACGGAGGCCTCGGCTCGAGCGTCGGAAACGATGAGCTGCACCCGCTCGTACGGCGGCCCAGCTTTGCGGACAGAGACTTCGTTCTTGCTAGCGGTGGCATTCCGTCCGATCAGCGCGAAGGTGACAGGCACGGGCAATTGAGAAATTTCCGGGTGTTCGGGAAAATCCAGGCCCACGGCAAGCGTTGTCACGTAGCCGCGCGCTGTGTCGTTCCAACGGAGCGGTGTTTCGAGTGCTTCCAGAAACACGTCACCGAAACGAATCACGGCCGGGTCGTTCGGCCTGCCGCTGTCCACCGTCACGCCGACTTTCGTCGGCAGCACAATCCGCTTCGTTTTGGATGCCGCGTTGGTGACCACCGTCGCGGATTCCGCGACGGCAAGGAAGTGAATCTTGTTTTTGCTGTCTTCCAACTCCTTCGGGCTGGTGGCCGAGAGGACGTTGGTGGAAACCCGGCGGTTTGCGTCCAAGGAATATACCTTGAACGAAGCGGCCGTGCCGGCGGCGCTTAGCGCCTTGACCATTTTCGGGTCGAACACGGCGGTTTTTCGCAAGGTGGCAGCCGCCGGCAGCGTGTTTACGTTTACAGGCGTTAGCCGGTTGGTCGCGAATGAGCCGGGTTGCGCAACCGCCGCACTCGAAATCAATAGGAGCAACAGGCCAAAGACCAACTGCGGCATCAAAATGCGGACGCGAAGTGTGCAGCTGGACGTTCGAACAGCATTTGGCGACATTCTACCTGGATGTTGGCCGTTCAAATGAAAACCTTTGCGACTTTGACGACTGTGCTGAGAATTGCTGCAAAGTTATTTGCATTCGCGATGCTGCTGCTCAGTTCTTTGACGGCCGACTCAGCTTCGGTGACGGAGAAGGGGTTTTGTTTCGGCAGGCCGAGCTTCTGAAATGTTAGATTCAAAGAGTCTTGGGTGAGCAAAGAGTTGAGTTGCGCATCGCCCGCCTGATGATTCCGCAGTTCAAACATCAGTTTCCGGAAAAGCAAAGCCTGGCCGGCAATTGCTTTTTCCAATCCTTCCAACGCCGCCTGGAGTTGTTGCTGCTGCGCGCCGCCGTGTTGTGCGATGAGATTCCTGAGCGCGTGGAGATTCTGTTCGTCTAACATAGGCTTTAGTTTCCTCTCAGTTTTTCGACGAAGCCCAACACTTCGTCCACTTGTCCCATCCGGGATTTCAGGCGCTCGGCCGTGGCAGCGCCGTTATTCTTTGCGACAATGCCAAGAATCCCCTCCCTCAATTCTTGATCCTTGAGCACTCCCAAAGCGCTCTCGACCTCCGGCTGGGCTTGGGCAAAGCCCACAAAGGCCCTGGCATGCAACACGGCTATGTTCCCCTGGTCTTGGACGGTTTTCAGATACTGGTCGAGGGCGTCCCGGTACGCCTTGTTCAACTGAAGTTGTTCTTGAGCAATCGCGTACTGTTCCAGTAGTTGTTTGCGCTTTTCGAGATAGATTCGCCTCACCGCCGGTTCAGGTTCGTTACCGATGCGGTTGTTGATCTCGGCGAGCTCGCCGGCGTCATGCAGTATTCGTATCACGGTGAAGCCAGCGCGCTCAGCGGCGATGTCGTAAACCACGCCGTATTTTTCGGGCAATCCAGCGCGCGCGCGTGGGTCTGGTATTTCACGCAGTTTCTCGCGCAACGCATCTGATTCTTTCTTAAGATTGGCGAACCACGGCTTTTGTGGATCGGCGAAGCCGGGCTGGCTCGGATCGTCCACCTCGATACTGGCGCGAACCTTTGTCAAGCTCCTTGAGACTTGTTCCCGGGCGGCATGCAACTGCAATTCCATGTGCAGCGTAGCCTCCTGACGCAACGCCTCTGCCAGCTTCGCGACGTTGGCGTTGTAATTGCCGACGTTGATCTCATTTTGCTTCGCGGTCTTTTCGAGGGTCTTCGGGGAAAGGCACCCGGTTAACAAGGCTGCGCCGCAAAATAATGCCGGCCATCGGGCATTGGCCCGGACTAAAGATAGAATCGGTTTCATCTTTGGGTTTATCCAGCTTCGTGCGTCTGGCCGCGCGATTACGGCGACGTCACCCATCAATGGCTTTACTGACAATACGAAGCGACTCGGTCGTATCTTTCAAGAATGTTTTTAACACCGGGGGCGCAAGGAGCCGCCATCGTCGAAGGCATCTGATGCCTCGGGGGTGTAGTGAGACAGGCTTGAAGCCCGCTCCACGGCCTCATTTCCTTAGCCGTTTTGGCGCCTTGTCACTCGCGGGATTCATTTCCG
>CAZCZP010000009.1:25350-33002 GCA_964502895.1 uncultured Bifidobacteriaceae bacterium | reverse complement strand
TCTCCTTCACCACCTCTCCGCTCACATCCGTCAGCCGGAAATCGCGGCCGGCGTAGCGATAGGTAAGCTTCTCGTGATCGAAGCCCAGCAGGTGCAGCATCGTGGCGTGCAGGTCGTGGACGTGAACCGGATTCTCCACGGCGCGGAATCCAAATTCATCGGTCGCGCCATAGACCGTTCCACCTTTCACGCCGCCGCCGGCCAGCCACACGGTGAAGCCGTAATGATTGTGGTCGCGGCCCTTGCCCTTGCCGGGCGTGCCGGGTGACGGAATTTCCACAGCGGGCGTCCGTCCAAATTCACCGCCGCAAATCACGAGCGTGTCCTTGAGCAGGCCGCGTTGTTTCAAATCCGTGAGTAGCGCGGAAATTCCCTGGTCCACTTCGCCCGCGAGCCGGCGGTGTTCCTGCTCGATCTCGTTGTGGCTGTCCCACGGTTGCACGTCGCCGTGATAACATTGCACCACGCGCACGCCCCGCTCGACGAGCCTGCGCGCGATGAGCAACTGCCGCGCTTGCACCGTGTCGCCATACATCTTCTGGATGTGCTCGGGCTCTTTGGAAATATCGAAGGCATCCGTGGCTTCAAGCTGCATCCGGTAGGCCAGTTCAAACGACTGGATGCGCGCTTCCAGTTGCGGATCGTCGCCACGGGCGCGTTGATGTTCCGCGTTGAACTCGGCGAGCAGGTCCAGTTGCCGCCGTTGCGCCTGCGGCGTGATGCGAGCGTTCTTGATGTTCTCCAGCAACTCTTCGGGCTTGGTCTTTTTCGTGTTGATGTGCGTGCCCTGATAAATGCCGGGCAGAAACGCCGACCGCCAGTTCGACACGTCGGACACGGGCAGGCCGGGGCACATCGCGATGTAGCCTGGCAGATTTTCGTTTTCCGTGCCCATGCCGTAGGTGATCCACGCGCCGTAGCTGGGCCGCGAGAGGCGTTCGTCACCGCAATTCATCAGCCGCATGGATTGCTCGTGGTTCGGCGTATTGGCGTGCATCGAACGAATGAAACAAATGTCGTCCACGTGCTGCGCGGTCTTGGAAAAAATCTCGCTCACCTCGATGCCGCTCTGGCCGTACGGCTGGAATTTGAACGGCGACGGCAACGCCGCGCCCGTGGGCCGCTCGGTGGTGAGGTTGCCGGTCGGAATGATTTTGTCCGCCCACTTCGCGAGCGCGGGTTTTGGATCGAATGTATCCATCTGCCCCGGGCCGCCGTTGAGATAGATGTGGATGATGTGTTTGGCGCGCGGCGGAAAATGCGGCGGCTTCGCGGCCAACGGATTGACAGCGCTGGCGTTGGCCGTGGGCACGAGCAAACGCGTGTCGCCCAGCACACCGGTCAGACCCAGCAGGCCGAGGCCCGTGCCCATCTGACGGAGCATTTGCCGGCGGGTGAGATGGCGCGGGGGAAGATGCTCTAGCGGGTTCATAGCTTTGGTCAGTCGAGAAACACAGCTTCATTGGAAATCAGCAGCACCTGGGCAAATTGTTCCCAGGGTGTCAGACCGTTCTCTGGTTGCGCGTCCGCTTTGGCGGCTTCAATGAATTGCAACGCGGCGGTTGTTTCATGTTTGGTCGGACGACGCCCCAACACGCGGCCGAAAATTGCATCCACCTTCCGCGCAGGCTTGTTTTCTCCGGTAATTTCCGGTCGCGCAACCAGCGCACGCGCCTGTTCCATTACGAAGGCCGAGTTCATGCCGAAGAGCGCCTGTTGCGGCACGGTCGTGCGCGGGCGGCGCTCGACGCATTGATCGGGCGCGGCGAAATCGAACGCGCGATACAGCGCGGGCAAGTCCTGGCGGTCCACCAGTCCATAAACCGTGCGGCGGCAGTTTTCTGGATTGTTCGCTCCTTCCACCGGTCGCCCGCCCATCGCAAGGTCGAGCTTGCCGGAAACGAACAGCAACGAGTCGCGCATCGCTTCGAGGTCAATGCGGCGACGCGGATAATGCCAGAGCAGTTTGTTGTAGGGATCAACTGCGCGCGGAGTGCGGAGCCCGGATTCCGACATGCGCGATGCCTGTTGATACGCGCTGCTCAGGAGCATCACTCGATGCAGATGTTTCAAGCTCCAACCCGAGCGCATGAATTCCGCGGCCAGCCAGTCGAGCAACTCGGGATGCGTGGGCGGATCGCTGCGCGTGCCAAAGTCCGCGGGCGAATTCACGAGCGGTTCGCCGAAATGTTCCATCCAGACGCGATTGACGAACACGCGCGCGGTGAGTGGATTGGTTGGCGAAGCGATTGCGCGAGCCAGTTCAAGCCTACCGCTGCCTTTTGCGAATGGTTTCGACTCGCCGCCGCTGAGCACTTGCACAAACGCGCGCGGCACAGGGTCGCCGGGACGCGACGGATTGCCGCGCCGGAAGACGTAAGGTTCGTAAGGCTCGGGAAGATCGGACAAAATCATGGCGCGGGCAGGCGGTGCATTCGTCGCGTGTGCGGCCAATTTGTCGAGCGCCATCACCAACCCGTGCCACTTGTCTTTCTCGGCGCGCGACATGTGCTCGGAAGTGTCGCGGCGCGGAAACCAGACTGGGCTTTCTGGACTTGTCACCAGGTCAAGCAACTCACGTTGATCCGCGTTCAGTCCGGGACTGCCAGCGACGGGCTTTTTCGATTCTTCGTAAACTCCAAGCAGCAACTGGCCGTAGGTTTGGGCGACGGCGGCCTTGTTCGTGAGCGAAGCTTTGCCGAGCGCTTCGAGGACGAGGGGGTTGAATTTTGCTGCACCCGCTTCCCTCGTCCTGGAAACTGCCTCAACAGATTTTGCGGCGAAACCTTCCTCGGGCAATTTCATCAACACCGCCCAGGGGCCGAACACGCGATCCTCCGGAACGGCACGTCGATCAATCAATCGCCGCGTTCGTTGCACCAGGGTCGGCCGGAAATCCTCTGGAATGAGGGACAGCCCGAACTGCGTGGTTTCGGTGATGTCCGGTTTTGTCGTTGCGGCGCGCACGAGATAATCGCCGATTCGTTGGCGAAGAATTTCTGTGAGCTTCGCGAACTCGGCGTCCACCTGGTCCTCCAGCTCCTTGCGCGCCTTGGCCAGTTTCTCCTCAAACTCAAGGCCGCCGGGCACGTCTTTGGGATCCTCGATTAACGGCAAATCAAGGGGACGCTCCGTGCTGGCGAACACACCGTAGAGCGAATAGTAATCCTTCGCCGTGATGGCGTCGTATTTGTGATCGTGGCAACGGGCGCACGCGACGGTCAGACCCAGGAATCCGCGCGTCGTTGTGTCAATCTGATCATCAATCTGGTCGTGCGGGTTCTGATCGAACAAGCGACCCAGAGTAAGGAATCCCAGCGCGGCGAGCCGCCACGGTGGAAGTTTGGGTTCGATGAGGTCCGCGGCAAGTTGGTCGCGAACAAATTGATCGTAAGGCAAATCCTCGTTCAGGGCGCGAATCACATAATCGCGGTACGTGTAGGCAAATGGCCGCAACGCGTCCTTGCCATAAACAAGCACCAGGTCCTTTGTGTCGGCGTAACGCGCCACGTCCATCCAATGCCGGCCCCAGCGTTCACCGTAGCGGGGCGAAGCCAGGAGACGATCCACAATTTTCTCGAATGCCTTCGGTGAACCGTCCCGCTCGAAAGCGCGAATCTCCTCGAAAGTCGGCGGCAAACCCATGAGGTCATAATAGACGCGACGCAGGAGTGCGCGTTTGTCGGCGGGCGGCGCGAAGGTAAGATTTTTTCCCTCAAGCTTCGCGAGTAAGAACGCATCAATGGGCGACTGCACGCGTTTCGTTGCTTTGACCTTCGGCGGCTCGGGTTGGCGAACGGGCTGGTAGGCCCAGTGATTCTTCGCGTCCTCGAAGGACTGGCCGGGTGCCGCCAGTCCAGTGGCAGCGGAACAAGCGATCAGCACGCCGGTCCCGCCGGCAGCAAATGTTCGAGCGAACAGGTTCACAGGCTTTCGCCAATATCCTTCGCAGGCCGGCCTCGCGCCGTCAATGTGAAGTTGGCATCAGGAGCGTCGGGAGGTCATTTCATTAACACCCAGCTTTAGTTTTAGTTGGGTGTTGCGAGGGGTTCGATGCCCGAACCGCTTCCGCGGTTTATTCACGCTCGGAAACCGCTAAAGCGGTTGAAAACACTGAGGCCCAGGAACACCGGCTAAAGCCGGTGTTAATGAGATGCGGCTCAGGTTTTTGCTGAACTCAACGGGAGTCTCACGGTGAAAGTAGTTCCGGCCCCGGGCTCGCTGGAAACTTCAATGCTGCCGCCATGGGCATCCACAATGGCTTTGCAAATGGCCAGGCCCAGGCCCGTGCGGCCTTGCGAGCCGGAACGGGATTTGTCCGCGCGATAGAACCGCTCGAAGATGTGCGGCAAATCTTCGGCCGCGATGCCTTCGCCGGTATCGGTGAGGGTCAGGATTGCGCTGCCGCGTTCGGCGTGAATCCGAACGCGGACCTCGCCGTTGGGTTTGTTGTAGCGGATCGCGTTGGTCAACAGATTGGTGATGACCTGCCCCACGCGCACGGCGTCACCCGTAACTTCAACCGGGGCGAGGTCGCAATGAATCTGCACACCGTTCTCCGCGGCGAGCGGGCGGACAAGTTCCGCGGAGGCGCGCGTGATTTCAGCCAGGCCAACCGGCTCGTGCTGGATTTGTTCCTGCCCCGCGTCGAAGCGGGTCAGTTCGAGCAACGATTCGGTGAGCCGGCGCATCTGCTGGGCGGTGTCCAGACACGCCTCGATGGTTTCGCGATATTCGGAAGCGCTACGCTGCCGGGCCAGCGCGGTTTGCGTTTCGGACACCAGCACCGCGATGGGTGTGCGCAATTCATGCGAAGCGTCGGCGGTGAATTGTTTCTGTTGATCGAAAGCGGCTTCGAGCCGGGCGAACGTCGAGTTCAACACGCTGGCGAGCTGGCCCAATTCATTTTCGGTGTCGGCGACATTGATGCGCTCGGAAAGATTGCCCGCGGAAATGCGGCTGGCGGTGGCGCTGATATCTTTCAAGGGCCGCATCACGCGGCTGGCGATCAACCAGCCGCCGCCCAACCCGAGGGCGAGCACTCCCAATCCCGCGCCGCCGAGTATGAGCGCGAACCCGCGCATGGCCTCCAGCTCGGCGGCGATGGACCGGCCCACCAAAACCGCGCGGCCTTCGCGATTGAAATCGTACGCCTCGCGGAAAATATCCCGGGTCCGAAAATGCGGCCCACTGTCCGGGGCCATTGGGTTCGGACGTGCCAGATCGGAGGGCGCGTTGGTCGAGCTCCCGAGCCGCGTGCCGTCGTGATTCCAGATCACAAAATAAATGCCGGCTTCCTGGTCCTCGCGTTGGAGGCGCTCGAAATCGGGCGGGAACGGCAGGCCGAACGCGGGCATTGCATTTGTTCCGTCCCGGAGTGACGCGGGCGGCCGGCGGTCGTCCAGGTCCGGCGGCGGAAAATCTTCAAAGCGGCCCGGCGGTGGAACTCCCAGCCTGCGGTTCCGCAGATCGAACGGCGGACGGCCGGCTCCTCCGGGAAACATCCGCCCGCGGGTCAAACGGGCGAGACCCTCGGCGCGATGGCCAAGCTGTTCGTCCACCTGCTGAAACTGCCGGGTCCGGTAAACCTCGAAGGTGGCAATCGCAAAGCCGCTGAGCGTGCAGACCAGCAGAAACGCGAGCCACATTTGCAATCGCCAGCGAATGGATTTGGTGAACATGGCCGGTGAACATTCAACAACCAACATTCAACCCCGAACATCGAAGGCATCGGACCGAGGACCGTTCGAGGTTCGAGGTTGAAGGTTCGGCGTTGAATGTTTTCATTCTCTACTCAATGCAATAACCCTGCCCGCGGCGGGTCACAATAAAATCACGCCCCAGTTTTTTTCGGATGCTGAACACATGCACGTCCAACAGATTCGAGAGCGTGTCGTCGCTCTCGTCGAAAAGGTGTTCGTAAAGCTCCGTGCGCGTGACGACCTTGCCGCGATGCAGCGCCAGGTATTCGAGGATGGCATATTCGCGCGCGGTCAAAACGACGGACTGGCCCTTCAACGCCACCGTACGCGCGCGAACGTCAATGACCACGTCGCCCACCTCCAACGCGGGCCGGACTTGTCCGGCGGCGCGGCGGATCAACGCCCGCAGCCGGGCCAGCAGTTCGTCCAGATCGAACGGTTTGATGAGATAATCGTCCGCGCCGGTGTCCAATCCGCGCACGCGGTCCTTGGGCGCGTCGCGCGCGGTGAGCATGAGCACGGGCGTGCGCTTCTTTTTGCGGAGACGGTCGAGCACTTCCCATCCGTCGAGCCTGGGCAACATGACGTCGAGCACGACGGCGTCGTAATCGTAACTTTCGGCTTTGAACAAACCGTCGTCGCCGGCTTCGGCGGTGTCCACGGCGTAACCTTCCTCGCGCAACGCCTTCGCGAGGTTGCGCAGGAGGCGCGGTTCGTCTTCAACCACCAGAATTCTCATGTCGTGCAGGCCGTCCACCGGGGCGGCAGTTGCGTCGCGGCAATCAGCCTGAGGTCATCCTGCCATCCCCGGGATTAAGGCGCGATTAAGATAATTCGTGCCGAATAAAAGTGACCTTAACCGTGGCTTAATCGTCCCCGTGGCAATCTGTGGGCGTGAAACTGAGTGCATCAGATTGCGGGGCCCGAAATCAAACCGACGAAATCATGTCGCCTTCGATCAACAGCCGCGAGAATCGGGAGTTCGCCTCGGAAGTGAAATTCCTGGTGGCGCCCGCGCTGGGTGAACAAATTCGCGGATGGGCGCGCACGCAACTTTCTCCCGACCCTTATGCCGGCGGCGACGCGGGCGACGGCTACGCGATCACGAGCCTCTACTTCGACACCGCGGAGTTCGACGTGTTCCATCGCCGCGGTTCCTATGGCCGGAGCAAATTTCGTATCCGCCGCTATGGCCGGGGCGAAGTGATTTTTCTGGAGCGCAAACTCCGGACGCGCGGTTTGCTCACGAAGCGGCGGTCCACCGTGAAGTTGGACGAACTCGAGCGCCTGTCCGAGCCCGAGGCCGTACGGGATTGGGCCGGCTATTGGTTTCACCGGCGGCTGCTCGCGCGGGGATTGAATCCGGTCTGCCAGATTTCCTACCGCCGCACCGCGCGGGTCGCGATGACAGCTTACGGGCCAATCCGTTTGACGCTCGATGACAACTTGTGCGCCTTGCCGTTGGCGGGCATGCGTTTCAGCAACGAAACTGGCGCGCCGCTCATGAATGATCAGATCATCCTGGAGTTGAAGTTTCGTTACGGGATGCCGGCCATGTTCAAATACCTGGTCGAGGAATTTGCGCTGGTGCCGGTCGCGTTTTCCAAGTACCGGTTCGCGGCGACGGCGCTGCGGCTTGCGCCCGCGCCCGCGTTCGCGCCCGCTTCCGAAAGCCGGCAACACTTCGCTCCGCAGTATGCCTGATTTCCTGAAGTCCACGATCTTCGACGGCCCGGAAATTTCCGCAGGAGTCGTAGCGGTGCGGCTGTTCGTGGCGGCGGTGCTGGGCGCGGTCGTCGCTTGGATTTACCGGCGGACACGGAAGGGAGCGGAAATCTCGTCTTCATTTCCCGTCACACTCGTCTTGCTCTCGATTCTGATTGCGATGGTCACGCAGGTCATCGGCGACAACGTAGCGCGGGCGTTCAGTCTGGTTGGCGCGCTTTCAAT
>CAZCZP010000009.1:0-25250 GCA_964502895.1 uncultured Bifidobacteriaceae bacterium | reverse complement strand
AGGTCATCGGCGACAACGTAGCGCGGGCGTTCAGTCTGGTTGGCGCGCTTTCAATTGTCCGGTTTCGCACGGTGGTGCGCGATACGCAAGACACCGCCTACGTGATTTTCGCGGTGGTGGTCGGCATGGCGGTAGGCGCGAATGATCTGTGGGTCGGTGTCATCGGCATCGGCGTGGTGGGGTTCGCGGCGTACCTGATGATGGCGCGCGCGAAAATCTTCAGCGCCACGCAGCCGGCCTATCTGTTAAGCTTGCGCGTGGGATTGGGACACGACCTGGACAAATTGTTGGGCGGCACGCTTGACAGTCATTTGCAGGAACGGGAATTGATGTCGGTCGCGACCGCGAAGCAAGGCGTGTTGCTGGACGTGACTTACGAAACGCGCCTCCGGGCGACGGGTTCCGCCGACGAACTCGTAAAGGCGCTCAACCGGATTGAAGGCGTGCAGAGCGTGCGTTTTCAGCGCCGGGATTTCGATGGCGATTGACGGCAAACTCAACTTGATGAAATCAACAACCGCGAAACTGACTTTATGAAAACTCGAATCACTATCCTCCAGAGCACTGCGCTTGCCTTCAGTCTGGCCTTTGCAGCCGCATCAGTGGCGGCGCAGGACAACCGGGCTGCGAATGAAAACAACTTTCCGCCACCCGAAGGCGGGCCCGGTTTTGACGGGCCTCCGCCGTTTGGTCCAGGCGGTTTCGGCCCGGGTGGTCCTCCCGGCATGCAGGAAACCAAACTGGTAAAGCAATTCGACAAGAACGGCGACAAACGCCTGGACGGCGAAGAACGCAAAGCCGCGCGCGAATTCATCACCAAGCAGCGCGCCAACCGCGGCCCGGGCGGGCCCGGCGGACGCCGCGGCGGATTTGGTCCGGGCGGCGAAACCCAGGAGCCGGCCAAACCAGGCCCGAAAATGTCGCCAGCCGAAGTGAAGTCCTTCCCGGACGCGCCAGTTTATGACGAACAGATTTTGCGCACCTTCTTCCTCGAATTCGAGAACGCGGATTGGGAAAAGGAGTTGAGCGACTTCAACAATACCGACGTGGAAATTCCGGCGAAGCTCACGGTGGACGGGAAGACGTATAAAGACGTGGGCGTGCATTTTCGCGGCGCGTCCTCGTTCATGATGGTGCCGGAGGGCCGAAAACGTTCGCTGAATCTCTCGCTCGACTGGCTTCACGAAAACCAGAACCTCGGCGGTTATCGCACGTTCAATCTGTTGAACTCGCACGAAGACCCGACGTTTCTGCGCACGGTGCTCTACCAGCACATCGCCCGCGAATACATCCCCGCGCCCAAGGCGAATTTCGTGCGCGTCGTCATCAACGGCGAATATTGGGGCGTGTTCGTGAGCGCGCAGCAGTATAACAAGGATTTCGTGAACGACTGGTTTGGCACGACCAAAGGCGCGCGTTGGAAGACGCCGGGCAGCCCGCAAGGCCGCGCCGGATTGAGCTATCTCGGCGAGGATGCTGCCGGCTACAAACGCCTCTACGAAATCAAAACCAAGGACGATCCAGAAGTGTGGGACGACTTTATCAAGCTCTGCAAGGTGTTGAACGAAACGCCGCCGGACCAACTGGAGAAAGCGCTGGAACCTTTGCTGGACGTGGACGGCGTGTTGAAGTTTCTCGCCCTGGAGAACGCGTTGGTGAACAACGACGGCTATTGGGTGCGCGCAAGCGACTACAGCCTTTACCAGGATGTGAAGGGCCGCTTCCACATTTTTCCGCACGACGCAAACGAGACGTTCAGTTCGGGCGGCGGGCCCGGCGGCCCGGGCGGTTTCGGTGGCCCGGGAAGGTTCGGCCCGGAAATGATCGTGACCCGGCAGATGCTGGAGCAGGGCGACGAGAACGAGGATGGCAAGCTGACCAAAGATGAATTCGCCGCGCTCGCCAAAGCTTGGTACGAAAAACTGGATCCCAAAAAATCCGGCAATGTGACCCGGGAACAGTTCATTGCGAGCTTGGACGAATTGCTGCCGCCGCCGCAGGGGTTCGGCCCGCCCGGTGGTGGACCGCAAGGCGCGCAGCGTCCCGGTGGAGGCCGCGGCGGGTTTGGTCCCGCGATGTTCCTTGGCCCGACGATGTTTGACGCGACGGATTCGAACAAGGACGGCTTGCTCACTGGTGCTGAACTGGGAGACACGTTTGCCAAATGGTTCGGCGATTGGGACACAAGCAAGACGGGCTCATTGAGCGAAGACAAACTTCGAGACGGGCTGGCGGCGGTTTTGTCCCGGCCCAACTTCGGCGGTCCCGGTGGTGCGCCTGGCGCACCCGGCGGCGGACGGGGGCGAGGCGGCCCTGGCCCCGGCGGCGGTGGAGTGCAACTCGATCCGCTAGTGGCGGCCAACGACGCCGGCAAACCGCTGCTCTCAAAACTGCTGGCCGTGCCTTCGTTGCGGGCGCGCTACCTGGGTTACGTCCGCGACATTGCGGAGAAGTGGCTCGATTGGAATACACTCGGCCCCCTGGCGAAACAGTATCAGGCAGTCATCGCCGACGCCGTGAAGGCGGACACGCGCAAGCTCGACTCGGTAGAGGCATTCTTCAATGGCGTTGAGGGGACGGCGCAACCACCAGATACGGCGCGTCCGGGTCGCGGAACGCGCACCAGTTTGAAGAGCTTTACCGAGCAGCGGCGGGCTTTTCTTCTGAACCATGCGGAAGTGAAAAAGGTTGCGAAGTAAGGCCGATGGTTCCATGGGCGAGTCAAGCCGGCGAAAAAGCGGTGCTTCACCACTTTGGCCGCGCGTTTGCCTGGCGCATGGCGCATTGTCTCGCGCGGCTTTCAGGCTTCCGTCTCAAGCTGGCTTCCGCCATCCTGACTGCCGATGGCGCACATTCACGAGAAAATTGATTTTACGGTCGCGATCTTTGTCGTTCACGCGGGCAAAGTCCTGGTGATTCATCATCGCAACCTTGAAAAATGGCTGCCGTTGGGCGGACACGTTGAACTGGACGAAGACCCGGAACAGGCCGCGTTGCGCGAGGCCAAGGAAGAAAGTGGTCTGGAGGTGGAGCTGCTCGGCGAACGACCACCCACGACGAGCCCGGGCACTCGAGCGTTGATTGCGCCGCGTTTTCTGGACATTCATCGCATCACAAACACGCACGAACATATCGGGATGATCTATTGGGCACGGCCGAAGCACGGCAGGCTTGCACTTGCCACCGAAGAACATCACGACATCCGTTGGTGTTCCACCGAGGAACTTGATTCGTTGCGACCGCCGATGTCCGATGCGGTGAAGTGGTATTGCCGCAAGGCGCTTGAGGAAATCTCGCACGCGACCAGTTAAGCACATTTCGAGCTCAGATTCCTCGTTCACATGATCCAGCGCCCCTTCAAGACCGGCGTGTTCATCATCGAAGGCCTGAACTCCTTCGCGACGACGTACTATTTCTACTACTTTTACTTCTTCATGCAGAAACAGTTTGGCTTTGGTGACAAGGCCAACCTGCTGCTCGCGGCGTTGAATGGATTCGTCTGCATGATGGCGGCGTGGTGGGGCGGGCGCTTCGCGCAACGCGCCGGCTATTTCACCGCGTTGAAGCTGGGCTTCGGCATCATGGCGGTTGCGCTGTTGGTGGGTGCGCAACTGTCATCCCCCAGCGGACACATCGTGGCGATGGTCGCAGCGGTGATTGGCATGTGCCTCACATGGGCCACGCTCGAAGCGCTGGTCAGCGAAGGTGAACGAGTTGATCGCCTACCACAAAACATCGGTATCTACAACGTCGTGTGGGCGGGAACCGGAGCACTGGCCTACTTTTCGGGCGGTGCAATGCTGGACACGCTTGGCTTGAAAAGCATGTTTTACGTGCCGGCCGCGATGTTTCTCTTGCAACTCGTTGGCACGTTCTGGCTGCAACGCGTCGGTCGTTTTAGCTCATCGCAAACGGCGGAACAAACTCCGGGCGCTGTCACCGGATTGAATCCTCGACCCATAGCGCGGGCCAGGGCGTTTCTTCGCATGGCGTGGTTCGCCAATCCGTTTGCTTACATTGCCATCAACACGCTCATCGCAGTAATGCCGGGAGTGGCGATGCGGCTCGAGTTGTCCACAACGCTCGCCGGGTTTTGCGCTTCGGTGTGGTGCTTCTCACGGCTCGCCGCCTTTGCCGCTCTGTGGTATTGGCCTGGCTGGCATTACCGTTTTCGGTGGTTGCTGAGTTCGTTTCTCGCGCTCATCGTTTCATTCGCTGTCATTCTCACCGCTCCCCATCTCGCGGTGCTGATCACGGCGCAACTGGTCTTTGGCGTGGCGCTGGGGTTGATTTATTACTCGTCGCTTTATTACTCGATGGACGTGGGCGACACCAAAGGTGAACACGGCGGCATTCACGAGGCGGTCATTGGCTTGGGAAATTTTGCCGGGCCCGCCGTGGGTGCGGCGTCGCTGCATTTCCTGTCGCAATCGCCCAACAGCGGCACGGTCGCCGTTAGCGCGCTCTTGCTGTGCGGATTGGCGGGTTTGCTGAGTATCTGGCAAAAGACGAAAACTTGATAACCTTGCGCGGGCCGTTCATCCTGACACAGGTTCACGGTATAACTGTCAAACGCTTTAACCTTAATAACGAACATGTCATCCCTCGCAGGCAAACTCGGCATTGTTTTCGGCGTCGCGAACAAGCGCTCCATCGCCTGGGCCATTGCCCAAGCCTGGCACAAGGCCGGCGCGAAACTGGCGTTCACGTATCAAGGCGAGCGCCTCAAGGAAAATGTCGAGGAACTGGCCGGCACATTCGGCGCGGACACGCTCATCATGCCGTGCGACGTAACGAAAGATGAGGACATCGCGCGCGTGTATGCTGAAGTCGCCGCGAAGTTCGGGAAACTTCATCTGCTGCTGCATTCCGTCGCGTTTGCGCCCAAGGACGCGCTCGAAGGCGAATTCGTGAACACCAGCCGCGAAGCCTTCCGCATTGCCCACGACGTAAGCGCCTATTCGCTGGTGGCGTTGTCACGCGCCGCCGCGCCGTTAATGACCGAAGGCGGCAGCATCGTGGCCATGAGCTATTACGGCGCGGAAAAAGTTGTGCCCCATTACAACGTCATGGGCGTGGCGAAAGCCTCGCTGGAAGCCAGCACGCGCTACCTTGCCTACGACCTCGGGCCAAAAAAGATTCGGGTCAACTGCATCAGCGCCGGCCCAATGAACACGCTGGCCGCTCGCGGCATCAGCGGGTTCACGGAGATGCTCAAGCACTACGAAGCGAAATCGCCGCTCAAACGCAATGTGTTGCCCGATGAACTCGGCGCGACTGGCACGTTCCTGGCCAGCGACGGTGCGGCGGCCATCACCGGCCAGGTCATTTACGTGGACAGCGGTTATCAGATCATGGGGATGTGAGCTGCCTGGCGTTGCGACGTTGCGGGCTTCTTCCTAATAACTACCTAACTACCTGCCGCCTTGGTGCGATTGCTGGTTGGTTCACTTGCTTGGCCGATATCCAAACAGCCGTTTGGCCTTGATTACGTCCACGATCGTGCGCGGGACAAGTTTCTCCCAGCTTGCGTCGCCGGCTTTGATCTTATCCAGCACGTCGCGCGAGCGGATACGCAGGAAATCCGGGTTGGAAGTTGGCACGTCCTGGAGGAAACGGTTTTCGAGCAGGTAGGCGTGCAGGTGTTTCATGGCTGGTGGCACGGGATAATTGCCCGCGGTGAGTACCTGTCCGGTCGTGAAGTTCAAGCTGGGATACACGTAGAGCCGGCCAGGGTTTTTGAACAACTGGCCAAGGCCGCCCAACATCCCTCCTTCGTTACTGTTGTAATACTGCTCGTCAAAAATCTCGCCCAGTTTGGACGCGCCGAGCGCCAAGCCGATGGGCCGCTGCGTGTAGCGGGACAGATAAGCCGCCAGCCGATGGAAACGCCGGAAATTCGAGATGAGCACCGTTTGACCCAGCGGCGTGAGCGTATCGGCGCGATCAAGAAAATCGCTGGGGTCAATCGCGTCGCCGGTGGTCAAATGCCGCAGCGTCATTTCCATAAGCACCACGGGCGAATCTCCTTGAACGTCCGGCTCGAACAGGAATTTTTCCGTCGCGCGCTCCAGCACATCGAGCGTGGCGTTGGTGATGGGCAGAAAACTTCCGCGCTGAACGAGCACGGGCTTTTTGTAGAGCACCTCGGCCCATTGCACGGCTTCGCCTTCGGCGGTGAACATCGCGGCTTCGGTCAAGTCCTGCTCGACGAGTTGCAGTGCCATGACGCGATTGTCCACGCCGGCGAACGCGGGCCCGGCAAAGCGGATCATGTCCACTTCAATCCGTTCCCAAGTGAGATTATCGAGCAGCGACCGAATCAGCCCCGCCGCGTCCTGGTTCAGATAGAACGCGCCGTGAATCAGGTTCACGCCGAGGACGCCGAGTGCTTCCTGCTGGCGGACATTCTCTTTATCGAGCAGCCGGACGTGGATGATGATTTCCGACGGTTGATCGCGTGGTTGCGCCTGGAAGCGGATGCCCATCCAGCCGTGGCCCTCCTCCTGCCGCGTGAAACTGTGAGTGGCAACGGTGTTGGCAAACGCGAAGAACGTATGTTTGTCGCCGCGCGCCTCGTCTAGGCGCTGTAGCAGAAGATCGAACTCGTGCTGCAACATCGCCTGCAGGCGATGCCTGCTGACGTAACGCTCGGTGGAACCGTAAATCGCGTCGCTTACTGCCATGTCGTAAGCAGAAATGGTCTTGGCGACGGTGCCAGCCGCGCCGCCGGCCCGGAAGAAGAACCGCGCCACTTCCTGGCCGGCGCCGATTTCGGCAAACGTGCCGTACTTGCTCGCGTCAATGTTGATCTGCCGCGCCTTTTGATGCGTGCTGAAAGTTTCGTCGTTCATGACTCCGCGAAATTCGCGCCGCGTCACCGATACAAGAAATCTGCACTTTGTGAAACTTCTTTCCGTCCCGTGGTGATTGGGCCACGGTTTGAAGTCGCCAAGCCGGAGACATTCGCTATGTTTCGGGCGTGATCATGACTATTCGCGTCCTGCCCGTGTTGTGTTTCGTCCTGCTACAAGCCGCGCGTGCAGGCGACTGGCCGCAGTGGCTCGGGCCGCAGCGCGACGGGGTCTGGCGTGAGACGGGCATCGTCGAAAAATTTCCGGCCGGCGGTCCGCCGGTGCGGTGGCGACGTGAGATCGGTGGTGGTTATGCCGGGCCCGCTGTGGCGGAGGGCCGCGTTTATGTCACGGACCGTCAATTGGCCAAAGGTACAAACAATCCTGCCGATCCGTTTGCCCGTGGCACCATTCCCGGAACGGAGCGCGTGTTGTGCTTGGACGAAGCCGACGGGAAAATTCTCTGGCAGCACGAATATGATTGTACGTACACGATTGCCTATCCCGCCGGCCCGCGCGCAACACCAGTGGTGAGCGACGGCAAAGTGTACACGCTCGGCGCCGAAGGAAATCTGTTCTGCCTCGACGCGAAGGACGGCAAGGTAATCTGGTCGCGGGATTTCAAAAAGGATTTTGGCATCAAAACGCCGTTGTGGGGCTTCGCGGGTCATCCGTTGCTCGACGGGCAAAAACTCATTTGCCTCGTGGGTGGCGAGGGCAGTGTGATCGTGGCGTTCGACAAGGACACGGGAAAGGAAATCTGGCGTTCGCTCAGCGCCAAGGAAACTGGCTATGCACCGCCAGTGATTTACGAAACCGGCGGCCAGAGGCAACTCATCATCTTTCATCCCGAGTCAGCAAACTCCCTCGACCCTGAAACCGGGAGAATTTATTGGAGCGTGCCTCGTCAGGCGCGATCCGGGTTGAGCGTCGCAATGCCGCGCAGATTGGGCGACCTGCTCTTTTTCACCTCGTTTTACAACGGTTCGCTCATGTTACGGCTCGACCAGACAAAGCCCGCCGCGACCACGATCTGGCAAACGGAGAAGGTCAGCGAAAAAGACACGACGCATCTCAACGCAATCATACCGACGCCGTTCCTGGAAGACGGCCACATCTATGGCGTGTGCAGCTACGGTCAATTGCGCTGTCTCAACGCTGAAACCGGCGAGCGCGTGTGGGAGACCTTTCAGGCAACGACCGCCGGCGAACCCGTTCGTTGGGCCAACGCTTTCCTCGTGAAGCACGGCGCACGATTTTTTCTTTGGAACGAAACGGGGGATTTGGTCATCGCGAAGCTCAGCCCGAAGGGTTACGAGGAGTTAAGCCGCGCTCACTTGCTTGAACCGACCGGCACGGCGTCCGGGCGCGTCGTGTTGTGGTCGCATCCCGCGTTTGCCAACCGCAATTTCTACGCGCGCAACGACAAGGAGATTGTTTGCGTCTCCTTGGCCGCGCAGAAATGAAGTTCAACGTGGCACGTGTCCGGCTTGGAACAGGTCGCCACCAACTGTCCGGCGACCGGACGCGGACAACGGATGGCAGGGCAAACTCTTGAGTACAGTGGCTTGCGGCATCTTGCGGCATCCCGTTTGCTTGACAAATGTGTTACAATTTGGTGAAGCTTAAACGCCTCGGTAAGCAGTGAGTAATCAACAAGATAGGGTCCAGCCTCAACGCTTCGAGATGAAGTACATCATCGAAGAGCGCGTGGCGCTTGGAATTCGGGATTGGGTTCGTTCCTACCTCGACATAGACGAGCACGGAGCGACGCGCCCAAACCTATCCTATCCCGTGCATAGCATCTATCTTGATTCGCCGGATTTGAAGCTCTACCGGGCGACAGTCAACGGTGACAAGAATCGCTTCAAACTCCGGCTACGCTTCTATGAGAACCGACCGGACGCGCCGGTCTTTCTCGAAATCAAGAGCCGGATGAACAACTGCATTTCCAAGAAACGCAGCCGGGTTCGCGCAGAAGCGGTCAGCGGACTCCTGGCGGGTCATTTGCCGGAGCCGGCTCATCTGGTTTCGCACGACCCCAAACAATTGGTCGCGCTTCAATGTTTTTGCCAGGCGGTGAATGAACTGCAGGCGCAGCCCCGTACGCATGTCGCCTACCTGCGGGAAGCCTGGATCAGCCGCGAGGACAATTCTGTGCGCGTGACCATGGATCGCGAGGTCCGCACGGAAACGGACCCGGTGGCTCGTTTGGTTCCTGAAATGACGAATCCCGTGCTGGTCTTCGGCGACCGGATTGTGCTGGAACTCAAGTTTACGGGGCGCTTCCCCGACTGGTTCAAGGAACTGGTGCGAATTTTCGGACTGATGCAATGCGGCGCCGCCAAATACGCGGATGGGGTGACCCGTCTCGGCGCCTACGCGGTTTCCCACAGTTTTTCACCGGACAATTTCAACCCGGTGGCGCAGGAACGGTTGGCGCGCATCGATCGGGGGACGATTCTGTACCGCAACGGTCAGGTGAATGGAAGCGCCTCGGCCATCCTCACCAAGAAGTTTTCATGAACGAATTCTTTGGCAGCGACTACGCGATGGCTCCGGTGAATGTGCCGGCCGTGATACTTGGACTGGTGCTCGCGTTCGTGGGCGGCCAGACGATTGCCTGGGTTTATATGCTCACGCACAGCGGGCTTTCTTATTCCCGCTCGTTCGTCAGTTCGCTGCTGGTCATCCCTGTCGTCGTGGCGCTGGTGATGATGGTGCTTTCCAACAATCTCGTGACCGCGTTCGGGTTGATGGCCGTGTTTGCCATTGTGCGTTTCCGGAACATCCTGCGCGACACGCTCGACACCACGTACGTTCTGTCCGTGATCGTGATCGGGATGGCGTGCGGCACGATGCGATTCGCGACCGCCGTGCTGGGTTGCGCGCTGATCGCCATGATCATGTTGTATCTGTGGTTCAGTGCTTTTGGCACGCGCCACCGCTACGACGTGATCGTCAACCTGCACTGGGCGCGGCCTCTGGCGGACCTGGCGGAATTGCGTTCCTTGTTTCACCGGCACACCCTGAAAGCAATTTGCGCCAGCCAGCGCACTCACGACTCGTACGAGGGCGTGGATTTTTCCTACCGCCTGCTGCTGCGCGACCCGGAACGAATGGACGAACTGTTGAGCGAATTGCGTTCGCTCCAGGGCGTCTCTCGCGTTACGGGCTTGAAAGCCGACGAACAATCTGAAGTTTAGCCATGGAAAATACTGCACCTCCGATCCCGCGGCCCATCGCCGAGCGCTGGCGTGATATTCGCCTGCGGCACGTGCCGGTCCTCGCTTACCTGATTTGCGTCGGCCTGACCATTTACCTTTGGAACCAGCATTGGACGCCGAGCACGTTCGTGGGGGAAGTCCAGGGAACGTTGGCCACCGTCACCAGCGCGCAGGATGGGCGTTTGGTGAATTTGACCATCCGGCAGTTTGACCGCGTCACCAAGGGGCAAGTGCTTGGAAAAGTGGCGCAAGCCTCGGGATCGGCGGAAGCCGGCCTGGCGGCGATTCGGGCCGACCTCGACGTGATGCGCGCGCGGATGGTCCTGGACCAGCACCGCAACGACCAGAATTACCAGCAGCAACGCGTGGATTATTTGGGTCAGAGGGTGGACCTCGCCATCGCGCGGGCCAAATTGCGTTTTGCCCAGAGCGAACTGGATCGCAACGAAAAACTGCACACCGAGAGGATCGTGTCGCAGTTCGATTACGAACTGGCCTTGGACAATCGGGATGCGCTTTCCGCCGAGGTAAAGGAGCGCGAGGCTCTGGTGGCGGAGACGGAAAAAACGCTGGCCACCATGAAACCAACCGGACCGGCGGAAACCGAACCGTTGGTGCTCGAAACCGTAGACAAAGCCATCAAAGCCCAGGAGGAGCAATTTCGCCAGTCCGCCGAAGCCGTGCTCCGCTCGCCCATAGACGGCATCGTGACGAAAGTGTTTCGCAATCCGGGAGAGAATGTCCTGGCCAGCGAGCCACTCGTCACCATCAGCAGCGAAGAGGGCGAGAATATCATCGGCTTCCTGCGGCAACCCATCAGCTTCGAGCCAAAAGCCGGCGATATTGTTTTGGTACGGAGCCGGGGCAATCGGCGGCAGGTTGCCGAAGCTCGCATCGTCAAAGTCGGCGCGCGACTGGAGCTTTTCACGCAACCCCTGCGCGTGCGCGGTTTCGACAGCTCGCAAGAACGTGGTCTGCCCGTGTTGATTGATCTGCCGCAAGGAGTCGCGCTTTACCCGGGCGAATTGGTGGACCTGGCTTTGAAGAATTGAAAGGTGTTTCCGGCCGGCTCGCGGATGTGCGGCCGCATCCGGCCCATGATCGTTTTCGGCGAAACGGCTTCGTCACGCTTCGCGCAACCTCATGAGCAAGTCCTTGCTTTGCACTGTCTCGCCGACTTGCACGAAGTTCTGTTCCACGACGCCGTCGCAGGGCGCATAAATTGTGGTCTGCATCTTCATCGCTTCCAGCGTCAATAACTTGTCGCCTTTGGCGACTTTGGTTCCGACACCGGCGGTGAGTGCCGTAACCAGGCCGGGGATCGGTGCGCCGATCTGCGCCGGCACGGCCGGGTCCGCTTTCACCCGTGGCTTCACCTTAGGCTGCACGGAACGGTCGGTGATGCTGAGTTGGCGCGGCATCCCGTTCAACTCGAAGATCACCGCGCGCCGTCCTTCGGCGTCCACGGGATTGACGTTTACCAGGCGGATGAAAAGCGTTTTGCCTTCCTCGATTTCCACCGAAACTTCCTGGCCCACTTTTAGCCCGTAAAAAAATGCCGGCGTCGGCAGCACGGACAAATCGCCGTATTCCCGCGCCTTGCGGGCGTAATCGGCGAACACCTCCGGATACATGACGTAACTGAACACATCATCCGCCGTGACCTCGTGCTTGAGCCGGTTCGACAGGTCGCTCTCAACTTTTTTGAAATTCAGCGGCTTGAGCGACGCGCCGGGCCGGCCGCGCAGCGGCTTGCGTTTGCCGAGCACGACCTGCTGTAATTTTTTTGGCCAGCCGCCCATGGGTTTGCCCAGCCCGCCGCTCAGCATGTCAATCACCGACTCGGGAAACGGCGTGCCGCCTGGTTCAAGGTTCAACACATCCGCCGGCTTGATGCCGTGCGTGACCAGGAACATCGTCATGTCGCCCACGACCTTGCTGCTGGGCGTGACTTTGACGATGTCGCCGAACAACTGGTTGACCTCGGCGTAGGTGCGCGCGATTTCCGGCCAGTGATGCAGGATGCCCATGCCACGCGCCTGCTCTTTTAGGTTCGTGAACTGCCCGCCCGGCATTTCGTGCAGATAAACCTCCGCGCTGCCGGCGCGCGGGGCGGTGTCAAACGGCGCATAGTAAGCGCGCACTTCCTCCCAATAGTCGGCAAACTCGTTCAACGCGTCCAAATCCAGGCCTGTGTCGCGCTTCGTGAATTGCAATGCAGCGACCACGGAATTCAAATTCGGCTGGCTTGTCGAGCCAGACATCGAAGCAATGGCCAGGTCCGCCACGTCCACGCCGGCGTCCGACGCTTCCAGCACCGAGGCGGACGCCGTGCCGCTGGCGTCGTGCGTATGGAAGTGAATCGGGATGCCGATGTGTTCCTTGAGTGCCTTGACCAGCAGGTGCGCGGCGGCGGGCCGGCAGAGTCCGGCCATGTCCTTGATGGCCAGGATGTGCGCGCCCATGCGCTCCAGTTCCTTCGCCATCTTGATGTAATAACGCAGCGGATATTTCTTGCGCGATTTGTCGAGGATGTTGCCCGTGTAACAAATCGCCGCCTCGCAAATCGCGTGCGTTTCTTGAACGGCCTCCATCGCCATCTTGAGGTTCGGGAGATAATTCAGCGAATCGAAAATGCGGAAAATATCTATGCCGGACGCGGCCGCGTGCTTCACGAAACCGGCAACCGCGTTATCCGGATAATTGGAGTAACCGACCGCGTTTGAGCCGCGGAACAACATCTGGAAGCAGATGTTCGGAATCTTCTGTCGCAACGCGCGCAGCCGCTCCCACGGGTCTTCGTGCAGGAAACGCAGCGCCGTGTCGAACGTGGCGCCGCCCCACATTTCGAGGCTGAACAATTGTGGTGCGCGCCTTGCCAGGGCGTCGGCCACGGCCAGCATGTCGTAGGTGCGCAGGCGCGTGGCAAACAGTGATTGATGCGCGTCGCGGAATGTCGTGTCGGTCACGAGCAACTGCTTCTGCTTGAGCACCCAATTGGCGAATTTCTTTGGGCCGAGTTCAAGTAATAGTTGTCGCGTGCCGGGCGGTGGTGCTTTTTTGTGATCCCACTTCGGGACGCGCGCAGGCGGCAGCACTTCCTTGACGACGTGGCCTTTGGCTTCTGGATTGCCGTTGACTGTCACTTCGCCGAGAAAGGTCAACAATTTCGTGGCGCGATCACGGCGGGGTTTGAGTTTGAAAAGCTCGGGCGTGGTATCAATCAGCGTGGTTGTAGCCAGCCCGGACCTGAACTTGTCGTTGTGAATGACGTTTTCCAGAAACGGAATGTTGGTCTTCACACCGCGAATCCTGAATTCCCTCAACGCGCGATCCATACGTTGCAGCGCGATGTCAAACGTCCGGCCTGAAGCCGTAGCCTTGACCAGCAGCGAGTCGTAGAACGGCGTGATGACCGACCCGGCATAACCCATGCCGCCATCAAGCCGAAGGCCAAATCCGCCGGCGGAGCGATACGTCAGAATGCGTCCGTAATCCGGCGTGAATTTGTTTTCCGGGTCCTCGGTCGTGATGCGGCATTGCACGGCGTAACCGTTGCGCGGGATTTCGTGCTGCGGCGGCAGCCCGAGTTCCGGACCGAACAATTCCCCCCCCTGCGCTACAATGATTTGCGAACGCACCAGATCAATTCCCGTGATGACTTCCGTGACCGTGTGCTCGACCTGGATGCGCGGGTTCATCTCGATAAAAAACCATTCCTGTGTGTCGAGGTCGTAAAGAAATTCCACCGTGCCGGCGTTGTCGTAATTGATTTCGCGGCACAGCTTCACTGCCGCTTCGCAAAGCTCCTCCCGCACCCGCGTATCCACGCCGACGCCGGGTGCGATTTCGATGACCTTTTGATGCCGCCGCTGCACGGAGCAATCTCGCTCGTGCAGATGAATTACGTTACCGTGATGGTCGCCGAGAATCTGCACCTCGATGTGTTTCGCGCGCGGAATGTATCGCTCCAGAAAAACTGCCGGGTTGCCGAACGCACGGCCCGCCTCACCTTGCGCCTCATCGAGCGAATCCGCGAGATCGCCCGCCTTGGCCACGACGCGCATTCCGCGTCCGCCGCCGCCGAACGCCGCTTTGACGATGAGCGGAAAGCCGATTTCCTTCGCGACTTTCAACGCCTTGTCGCGATCTTCAATCGGATCTTCCGTGCCAGGCAAGGTGGGCACGCCGACCTTTTGCGCCAACGCGCGGGCCGCAGTTTTGTCGCCCATCATGCGAAGCAACTCGACCCGCGGTCCGATGAACGTGATGCCCGCTTCGGCGCACGCTTTGGCAAACTCAGCGTTCTCGGACAGGAAACCGTAACCGGGATGGATCATGTCCACGCCCTTTTCCTTCGCGAGGGCAATGATGCTGGGAATGTCCAGATACGCGCCCACCGGTCCTTTGCCCTCGCCGACCAGATACGCTTCGTCGGCCTTGAAGCGATGAATAGCGAGCCGATCTTCCTGCGCATAAATCGCTACCGTGCGGAAGCCCAACTCGGTTGCCGCGCGAAACACGCGGATGGCGATCTCGCTGCGGTTGGCGACCATCAATTTGCGCACGGGCGGGGCGCTTTGGACTTCAGGCTTGCTCGCTTCTGACTCGGCTGAACTCATAATTTATCGGGCAGAAAGAACACCAAACCGTCACCGCCAAAGCAATGATGGATTGCGATTCCATTTTCGGAAGAACGAGCTAGGCGAGTAGCTGACACTCAAAGGAAGTCAGGGACTCATGTAACTTGTCCCCCCAAATTTAGGCCCAACCAAACCGCTTGCTGAAGCCAAGGCCGGTTCCTAAATTCGCTCCAACGATACCCGCACCGCAATGCCCGCTATGAACTTGCCAACTTTCAAGTATCATCCAAACCCAATTGCAACAGGTAGCATCAAGCCATCCGATACGGTGTGTGAGTGCTGCGGCCAACAACGGGGTTTCATTTATGTCGGTCCAGTTTTCTCTGTAGAGGAACTGTCTGAGTGTATTTGTCCGTGGTGTATTGCAGATGGATCGGCACATGAGAAGTTCGACGCAGAGTTCACGGATGCAGCAGGGGTTGGAGGATATTCCATACCGCCCGTCGTCCCGAACGCCGTCATTGAAGAGGTCGCTTTTCGAACGCCAGGTTTCTCAGGTTGGCAGCAGGAGCATTGGCTTGCTTGCTGCGGTGACGCAGCAGCATTTGTTGGTCGAGCAGGTCGCAGAGAGCTTGAACACCAGTGGCCAGACGCCATTCTACCAATTCAAAAGGAGTGCGGCATGGTTGACGGCGCGGACTGGCAGGGTTATCTGCGTGCCCTCGACAAAGACGGCAGCCCGACTGCATACGTTTTTCGATGTCTGCACTGTGGCAGACACCTCGGCTATTCGGATTGTGATTGAGATACTCGTCGTAGGGGGTGTTTGCCAACATCGCTTCACCGCTTCGCTTTTATTTCTTTTTGCGGCCTCGACCGCCGCTATACTTCCCGCCGATGTTCAAAACCCAAGACCTCCACGTCCGCGAACTGGTGCGGCTCTCGACCCCGCGCGCGGTGAAGGCTGAATTTCCTACGACCGAACCCGTCAGCGCCACCGTGGCGCGCAGCCGCGAACGCATCATACGCATTTTGCGACAGGAAGATCCGCGCCTGCTCGTCGTCATCGGCCCGTGCTCCATTCACGATGAAAAGGGCGCGCTGGAATACGCCACGCGTCTCAACGGGCTCCGCCAGGAATTCGCCGATAGAATGGAAATCGTCATGCGCGTTTATTTCGAAAAGCCACGTACGACCATTGGCTGGAAAGGCCTCATCAACGACCCGCACCTGGACGGTTCGCAGGACATCGAGGGCGGAATCAAAATTGCCCGGCGACTGTTGCTGGAAATCGTCGGCATGGGTTTGCCGGCGGCGACGGAATTTCTGGACCCCATTGTGCCGCAATACATCGCCGATCTGGTCACGTGGGCGGCCATTGGCGCGCGCACGACCGAATCGCAGACGCACCGCGAAATGGCCAGCGGGCTCTCGATGCCCATCGGCTACAAGAACGCCACCGACGGCAGCCTGCAAATTGCCATTGACGCCATGGGCGCTGCGCGGCAGCCGCATAGCTTTCTCGGCATTGACCAGGACGGCGTGACGAGCATTGTGCGCACGAACGGCAATCCGGACGGCCATATCGTCCTGAGGGGCGGACGCGCCCGCACCAATTACGACGCGGAGAGCATCCGTGATGCGGAAGCGGTTCTGAAAAAATCCAACTTGCCGCCCGTGCTCATGGTGGATTGCAGCCACGCGAATTCGGCCAAGCAATTTGCACGACAGGAAGACGTGTGGCGCAGTGTCGTTGAACAACGCGCAAGTGGGACGCGCTCGCTCGTCGGCGTGATGATTGAGAGCAATTTGTTTGAGGGCAACCAGCCGTTTCCCAAGCCGGTGAACGAACTAAGCTACGGCGTCTCCATCACTGACGCGTGCGTGAGTTGGGAAACCACCGAGCGCATGTTGCGGTGGGGGTATGAAAGGCTCGCTCAAGTTTCTGCCGCGAAAGAACTGGTCGCCGGATGAGATGAAGGCAGTGGGCCGACATGCAGCGTTGAAATCCTCGCTCGCCTCAGCCAACCTATCGCTCGTGAGTACTTCCGACCAACTCGATGAATTGATGACCTGCCGCCTGGATGCGGAGCGCAAGGCCGTTGAACCTTGTTCCATTGTCATCTTTGGCGCGAGCGGCGATTTGACCGCGCGGAAGTTGATTCCCGCGTTCTATCACCTTTTCAAAGAGAAACAGATGCCGGCATCTTTCCGCATCATTGGTTTCGCCCGGCGCGAAAAAACCGACGATTCGTGGCGGACGGAATTGCGTGAAGCGCTGAATCAGTTTTCACGGACCAAGCCAGTGGACGATAAGGTTTGGAACGAATTTGCCCGGAGCGTGTCGTATTGCCGCGGGGACATCACGGAGCGCGAGGCATACGGGAGGTTGCAGCAGAAACTGGTGTCGTTCGGCGAGGCGGCGTTGCGGCAAAACCTGGTGTTCTATCTTGCCACGATGCCCAGCCAGTTTGGCGTGGTGGTGGAACAAGTTCACAATGCCGGGTTGTTACAACGGAACGGTGATGGAGGCTGGCAACGCATCGTAGTGGAAAAACCCTTCGGCCATGACTTGGCGTCGGCTTACGCGCTGAACAGCGAGCTGACAAGGTTTGCGCACGAGCAACAGATTTTTCGGATTGATCATTACCTCGGCAAAGAGACGGTCCAGAATATTTTGATGTTCCGTTTCTCGAACTCGATTTTCGAGCGGCTGTGGAATCGTGAATCGGTGGACCACATGCAGATCACGGTGAGCGAGAGAATGGGCGTAGGCGGTCGCGGCGGTTATTACGAAGAGGCCGGCGCGCTGCGCGACATGGTACAAAATCACCTGTTGCAAGTGCTCGCGCTGGTGGCGATGGAGCCGCCCGTGTCGCTGGAAGCCGAATCCATCCGCGACGAAAAAGTAAAGTTGCTCAAGTCCATTCGTCCGTTGCGGTCCGAGGATGTATTGAAACAAGTGGTGCGCGGGCAGTATTTCGCCGGGGTCGTGGACGGGCAACCGCAGCCGGGGTATCGCCAGGAAACCAAGGTCAAGCCGGACTCGAATGTGGAAACCTACGCGGCGCTGAAGCTGTTCATTGACAACTGGCGCTGGTCCGGCGTGCCGTTTTATTTGCGAACCGGCAAGTGCCTTCCGCTGGGTGCGAGCGAAGTGCGCATTCAGTTCCGGCCCACGCCCCACGTTTTGTTCGCCGCCGCTTGCGGCGTGAAGCTTGATCCAAACGCACTCACGCTGCGCCTGCAACCGAACGAGGGCATCTACCTTCGGTTCAACGGCAAGGTGCCGGGCATGAGTCTCGGGGTTCGGCCCGTGAGAATGCATTTCAGTTACGACTCGGAGTTCGGCGCCTACACGCCCGAAGCTTACGAACGCCTGCTGCTGGAAGCCGTCGCCGGGGATGCGACGCTGTTCATCCGGCGCGATGAAGTGGAAACGGCGTGGCAAATCGTGGATTCGATCCGCAAAGGCTGGGACGGGAAATCACTGACGAACCGGGAATTCTACGCTGCGGGGACATGGGGGCCGATTGCAGCGGAAGAACTCCTCGCGCAAAGTGGACATGTTTGGCGTGATCCGCAGCCGATCAAGTAAGCAGAACAGCGGGTGGTCGTTCTTAAATCACCGCAACAATCCGTGAAGCCGTTTGACTTGATTCACTTTGCCAATGACAGCGAACTAGCTCACGCGGTCGCGGTTGCTTGGCTCAAAGAAATTGAGATTGCCAACGGTCGCGGTGCTCCGCATTTCGTAGCCCTTTCTGGTGGTCGCATCGCGCGAAAGCTCTTTTCGGTCGTGGTGGAGCAGCATGCCGCCAACAAGCCCAATCTGAGTTCACCTCACTTTTTCTGGGCTGATGACCGCTGCGTGCCGCCAAACGACCCCGAAAGCAACTTTAGTGTGGCTCGTGAGCTTCTGTTCACGCCACTGAGAATCCCGGACAATCAAATCCATCGCATTGCTGGAGAAGAATCGCCGGCTTTCGCTGCTGGCGAAGCCGAGGCTGAGGTTTGCCGGATTGCACCGCTGGATCCCGATGGCCAACCTGTGCTGGACTTGATTCTCCTTGGCATGGGCGAGGACGGTCACGTGGCTTCTCTTTTTCCTGGTGAACCAGAATCCGTGATAGCCAGCCCAGCTGTTTACCGCCCGGTAACAGCCAGTAAACCCCCGCCACAACGCATTACGATAGGCTACAAAGCGATTGCGGCGGCACGGCAGGTTTGGGTATTGGCGTCTGGCTCGGGAAAGGAGGAGGCGCTTCGTGAATCCCTTAGCCCCAATGGGAAAACCCCACTGGCGCGCGTGATCAAGTCCCGAACCTACACACGCGTGTTTACCGATGTTCAAGTTGGTTGAAGGCGCGAACGCGGGGAGGATTCTCTGGCAGTATTTAACTTTGTGAAAAATTGTGGCGCGGTCTTTTCTGCGTAACTCTTTTGGAGTCAACAGTTGTTTACATCGCAGAATGGGGAGAGGAAATATTTTTTGAACAAATGCGGGAGGTGGTGTATCTGATAAACAGAGGCGAAGATTTCGCTGTTCGTTTAGGGTTGGCATAGAGGTTTTGCTCGCAGTGCGGTGCGAACAGCGACCCTCCAAGTTGGCCGCACTGCCCTTCTGAGCGCCTCGGTGAAGGCGTATAAACCTCGTCACTGCGAGGGCCGGACGCGAGTCCGGCCCTCGGTCTTTTTACGCCGAATTCGGCGTTGCCTGACCGGTTGGCGGGACATAGACTTTCACGCGCATGAAACATCAGCTCGATTTCGAGAAACCGATTATCGAACTGCAAAACAAGCTTGAGGAACTCAGGAAGCACCCCGAAACCCATTCCTTGGGCGTCAGTTTCGACGAGGAAATCAAGCAGATCGAAAAAAAACTCGAGGAAACACGGCGGCAGATTTTCTCCAACCTGACCGCCTGGCAGCGTGTTCAATTGGCGCGTCACCCCAAGCGGCCCTACACGCTTGATTACCTTGCGCGGACGTTCGCGGATTTTCACGAATTACACGGGGATCGGCTTTACGCGGAAGATCGAGCCGTCGTTGGTGGCTTCGCCAGTTTGGGCGAGAATAGGGTGATGGTGATTGGCACGCAAAAAGGGCGTGATACCAAGGAGAACATACTCCGCAACTTCGGTTCTGCTCATCCGGAGGGCTATCGCAAAGCACTCCGCTTGATGAAAATGGCGGACAAATTCGGCCTGCCGATAATTGTCTTGATTGACACCGCAGGCGCTTATCCGGGTATCGGAGCGGAAGAAAGGCACATCGCCGAAGCCATCGCGGTCAATCTGCGCGAAATGACACTGCTCGGAGTACCGATTATCGCGGTTGTTATAGGGGAGGGCGGGTCCGGCGGCGCACTGGGGATCGGCGTGGCGGACAGGGTTTTGATTCTGGAGAACGCCTATTACTCCGTCATCAGCCCGGAGGGCTGTGCTGCGATTCTGTGGAAAGAGCGGTCAGCAGCAGCGAAGGCGGCCGAGGCTCTCAGGATCACCGCAAAGGATTTACTCGAACTCAAACTTGTGGACGAAGTTGTTCCCGAACCTCTCGGGGGGGCGCACACGAACCCGGACGAGACCGCGGAAATGCTCAAGCGACATCTACTCCATGATTTGAAGACGTTGCTCGCCATGCCAGTGGGAGATCGGTTAAAGAAGCGTTACGAAAAATACCGAGCCTACGGACATTTTCTCGAAAAACCGCTGTCCCCTGCGGAAAAAGCTGCCACCAGAAAATCATCCAAGCGGTTGACTCCAGCCGTCGCGGCCGCGCCAGCGTGAATCGTATCCGGGAGCATTTCCGCGGGTCAACGCTACCAGATTGCCAATGGCACAGCTCCATCGCGAATCCTAAATCCAAAATCCTTTCGTGCTTTATCCATTAGTATTCCAACCGATCTTCAAGGAGCGCGTCTGGGGCGGGCGAAACCTTGAACGTCTCTATCACAAAGTATTGCCGCCGGGTGTGCCGATTGGCGAATCGTGGGAAATCAGTGACCGACCCGGCGACGTGAGTATCATCGCCAACGGGCAGTTCGCGGGCCGGGGTCTGCACTGGCTGGTTGAACATCATGGCAGGGATTTGCTGGGCACGTCCAGAACGCTGGGGAACCGTTTTCCGTTGCTCATAAAGATTCTCGATGCGCAGGAGAAACTATCTTTGCAGGTGCATCCGCCAGCGCATAAAGCGGGCGAGCTTGGCGGCGAACCGAAAACCGAGATGTGGTATATCGCCGATGCCGTCCCCGGGGCGGAACTCTACGTTGGCCTCAAGCGCGGTGTCAGCAAGGCGGTGTTTGAGCAAAGAATCCGCGATGGGTCGGTGGCGGATTGCTTCCATCGGATCCGGGTTAAACCGGGCGATGCCATGTTTTTGCCAAGCGGACGCGTGCATGCCATCGGCGCCGGATTGGTTATTTTTGAAATTCAACAAAACTCCGACACGACTTATCGAGTCTTTGATTGGAATCGTGTTGGCCTCGACGGGAGGCCGCGCGAACTTCACGTGCAACAATCTTTGGCGAGCATAGACTTCTACGACTTCGAACCGGAGCTCGTCCAAGGTGTTTTTTCCGATGACGATTCGTTTGCCCGTCGCCCGCTGGTGCAGGACCCGCTTTTCTCGGTCGAGTTGATTCAAGCCAATGCAGGCGCAGCACTGGTGCTCAAACCCCGACGAATGCAGATCATCGCCTGCTTGAGCGGCACTCTGCGCGTGGAGGGTGATCGAGAAGCAGCAACACTGACACCAGGAGGGTTTTGCCTGATACCCGCGTGCGTTCACGTCGCCAAGGTGAGCGCCGGGAGGGATGGCAGCTTTCTCCGCGTCGAGGCGGGTTGAGAGCGTTCTCGCCACTCCACACCCGTCACCCCCATTTGAGCGGTTTGTTCCTTGTGTTGGTTGCGCGTGTATTCCATGTTTTTTGTGGCAACGGAAGAGTGTTGCCCAGGACATCATGCAACCGGGCGCAAAAAAGTTTATTCAACGCTGGATCATCACGACGCTGGCCGTGCTGGTGGCGGTTTATGTCCTGCCCGGACTTCACTTCACGGATAAAAACCTGTGGACGCCGTTCGTCACGTCGCTGATCCTCGGCATCCTCAACGCGTTCATCCGGCCCATCATGATGTTCATGGCGCTGCCGCTGCTCATTTTTACGCTCGGCCTCTTCACGATCGTGATCAATGCACTGCTGCTTTATTTTGTGGCCTGGCTGTTGCCCTCCTTCCAGGTGGACGGTTTTGGATGGGCATTCCTCGGTTCGCTGATCATCAGCGTCGTTTCCGTGGCTCTCAACATTCTCACTGGCTCAAGCAACGCGCACGTCACGTTTCGCCATCGGCGAGGGCCACCGCCTTCGGATCGCGGCGGAAGTGGGCCGGTCATTGACGTTTGATTTTCAAGTCCGCCTGTAAGCCGCGCGTAGCGTCCGGATGCCCCGCGACTGGAATTCCACTTCAAAATCTGTGAGCCGCGCCGCGAGTTCGGGGGGCGTTTCGATTGGCTGAAAACCCGGCATGCCCTCGAGCACTCTTTTCATCTGGGTGAAGTAATCGCTGTCGTCGGTCCGAAGGTAAAGGACGCCGCCCGTGCCCAGCGCAGCCCAAGCCAGTTTTGGGAACCGTTCATTGATCAGCCGGTGTTTGAAATGCCGCTTCTTCGGCCAGGGATCGGGGAAATAAACGTGAAGCGCACTCGCTGCTCCGCGCGGCAGCAGCCATTCGAGAAAGTAACTGATCTCGATTCTCACCCCGCGCAGATTTGTCAAATCCGCACGCCGGCCCTTGCGATCCAGTTTGCGCATGCGCCCCAGCAGTCGCTCCACGCCGATGAAGTTTCGTTCCGGATGCTCCAGCGCGTAACCCACGAGGAATGATGCATCGCCGCTGCCTAGTTCAACTTCCATCGGCTGGCTCCTGGGGAAGAGCTTCGCCAAATCCAGGCGCTCGACGACGGACGGCAATTCATACAACAAGTCCGTCAGATTGACTGGATTGAAATGCACGGGCGCAGTCTATGGGGAAAAGTCCAGCCGGGGCAAATTCCAACCCGTCACCCAAGAACGCGCTTGGCTTCCCGGCGAATCCCCGGGGTGAATTTCCGTAATCACTGTCTTTGAATTGGACAATGCCTCGTGTGAATGTCTTCGCAGGCGAGCGAACTATGAAAATGCTGTTCTCCTCAACGGACCTTTCCGAGGTAACCTCGGTAAAGAACCTTTTGTCCAAGGCCGGCATCCCGTGCGACATCCTGAATGATGCCATGTCACCGGCCATGCTGGAGATGGCGCTTTATCCCGAATTATGGATCGAGAACGACGAGGATTTTCTCGCCGCTTCCGTGCTGCTGGCTTCCTGGCGCCGAGATTTGCCGGTGGTTTACGCCAATCAAAACGCCCCTGATCGGGTGACGAATACGTTGTCGGCCTAGGCCCGAGAATAGGTCACGTTTCGCCAGGGGGCGCGGCTTGGCCCGGCTTGAATTCCAATGCGAGTAATGGAATCAAGTGCTGCCATCAGGAACACGGATCCAGTAGAGTAGAGTGGTCGGGGCGGTGAGATTCGAACTCACGACCTCTTGTACCCGAAACAAGCGCGCTAGCCAGGCTACGCTACGCCCCGACACTAGGGGTGAAATTGCCGGGCGAGCGGCTGCTTGGCAACTCAAATCTCAATTCTCACGGCGGCTGCCGCGCTATCTTGCTTGAGCTTCGTTCGTTGCCTCGCCCAGCACCGCAAGCCCCTCCGCCAAGGCATCGCGCGGAATCGTCAGCGGTGGAGCAATCTTCACTGTCTGGCCCCACGCGCCAACCGGGGAGAACATTAGCAAGCCTTTCTGAAAGCAACGCTCGACGATGTTGTGCGCGAGGTCGTGCCACGGCTCGCGTGTTCCGGGCTTCACGATTTGCATTCCCGCGACCAGTCCGCGCACCGTGATGCGGCCGATGACTTCCGGATGGCGCAATTGGATTTTTTCCAATCCCGCGAGCAGCACGGGCTCGAGTGCGGCCGCGTTTTCGGCGAGTTTCTCGCTTGCGATTTTCTTGAGGTTGGCCAGGGCAGCGGCGCAACAAACTGGATTGCCTGTGTGTGTGCTGGTCATGGAACCTGGGGGAAATTGGTCCATTATTTCCGCGCTGCCCAGGACGGCCGAGAGCGGCAGCGAGCTTGTGATTCCTTTGCCGCAACAAATCAGGTCCGGTGTCACTCCGTAATGTTCGAAGGCCCAGAATTTCCCCGTGCGCCCAAACCCTGCCTGCACCTCGTCGAAAATCAACACCGCCTCGTGCTGCCTGCACCAGGCCGCGAGCTGGCGCACGTATTCCAGCGGCGCGAAGTCGGGCCCCACACCCTGATAGGACTCCATCATTACGCCCGCTATGTTTTCCGGTTTCAGGCCGCGCTGTTTCATTGCTGCCAGGAAAGCCTCGAAACTCGTGTCTGTTTGCCAATAGCCGTCGGGGAAAGGCGCGTTGAGAATCGCCGGGTCTTCGTTGACGATCCATTGTTTTTGGCCTGCCATGCCGCCGGCCTGCTGTGAACCAAGCGTGCGTCCGTGGAATCCGCGTTCGTAACCGACGATGCCGATTTTCTTTTTGCCCCCGACTTTGATGCCGTGTGAGCGCGCCAGCTTGATGGCACATTCCGTCGCCTCCGAGCCGGTCGTGAGCAGGAAGATTTTCTTGAGCGGCTCGGGCGCGAGGCTGGCGAGATATTCCACCAACATCGCCCGCTCTTCGCTCGGGAAGACGTAATTGTGCAGCAGGCCGCTGTTGGTCTGCGTGATAATCGCGTCGCGGATTTCCCTCGCGCCGTGGCCTGCGTTTGTCACGAGCACGCCGCTCGACCAATCGAGCCAGCGATTGCCGTACTTGTCGTAAACAGATATATCCTCGGCACGCTCCCAAACCAGCGGCGGCTGCCCGCGCATGGATTGCGGCTCGAACTGCCGCAACCTCTCCAGCGTCGCTACCGAGTCCGGATGCGGCAACGGCGTGACGATGCGGCGATATTTCGTTTCGACTCGCGGAACTTCACGCGGCGTGATGCTGAATTCCTTTCCCATTGGACTCGGCCTAGGTGAACACGGGTGAATTCAGATTGAAAGTCGGAACTGTGACTTCGACCGCCGACCGACTGGCGCCTGTCAAATCGGCTTCACGTAAATCCGCTCAAACACATTTCCCTCGCCGGCACGATACGGGTCAACAATCGTGATGCCTTCTTCTCCAAACCGGGCGGTCACCGGTGCGCCTTTGCCCTCGATGAGATATTTGAAATTCAAATCGCGCACGATGCGCGCCGCGTGAACGACGGCCACTACGATGCGCGCATCTTCTGCGGTGGGATAAATGTCCGCCACGGCCTCGCGCGTTTCTCCCAAAAATTTCACCCGGCAGATCGCCACCAACCCGGCGATGAGGCTATCCACGCCGTAGCCGACGTATGCGGGGGAGCCGTCGGGGCGGATTACGTCGCGGGTGAAATGGTTGTTGCTCGTGCGCGAGCCGCCGCCTTTGTTCCACCACCGGAAGCCGCGATATTGCTGGTCGCTTTCCACCTTGCCGTCTGCGC
>CAZCZP010000008.1:13160-33200 GCA_964502895.1 uncultured Bifidobacteriaceae bacterium | reverse complement strand
GGGTGCTTCATGCATTCGCGCAAGAGCATGTGCGAAGTCTGCCCGGAGGCGGCCCTGCGGCCATTGCGGTCGTAAGTAAGCTTTCCGCGGCTTAGCGCCGTTGCGACGGCGTCAATCACCATGTTGCCCGGGCCGGTATCGAAAGCGATCACGTCCTCCAAATCCGCACGGGGACGGAGAAAAGTCAGGTTCGCGATGCCGCCAAGATTTTGAACGATACGCGGGCGCATTTTGTGCGTGAACAAAACCCAGTCCGCGTACGGAACGAGTGGCGCGCCCTGGCCACCGGCGGCCATGTCGCGCACGCGAAAATCCGCGACCGTTGTGATGCCGGTGCGCTCGGCAATGACGCACGGCTCACCGAGTTGCAAAGTCGAAGGAATCCTGGCGTTGGGCAAATGGTGAACGGTCTGGCCATGCGAGCCGATGGCGGTGATTTGTGATGGTTTCAGCCGGGCAGTGCGAATTGCCATCAGTGCCGCGCGGGCAAAGTGTTCACCCAACTCGAAATTGAGTTCACAGATTTCGGCCACAGAACCGTGAAGACAAGCCTGGAGGATTCGCTTTCGCAGGTCGGGCGAGAATGCGTGGTAGGTGTGGGCCAGCAATTGCGGACGCAGCGTCCGGCCGCTTCCCGAAATTTCTGCGACGACAGCGTCAATGCCGTCGGCGGAGGTGCCGGACATGAGGCCGACAACGAGTTTCTTTTTTGTTCTCACTTTGGCGCGTCGTGGCACGAAGCGAACCTAGTGGAAATTAGTCCGGCGGAAAAGTGAATTACGCAGGCGGAGCGAACTTTCCGGACTGCGGCTGGCCATGCGCTGTTCTGCTTTCACCGAAAGGCTGACTCTGTTACTACTTCTGGCGATGTTTCGTCCCTGCATTGATCTCCATGAAGGCAAAGTGAAGCAGATCGTTGGCGGCACTCTTGGCGAGGCTGGCAACTTGCGCACGAATTTTGTCTCCGACCGTTCAGCCGCTTGGTATGCGGAACTTTACAAACGTGACGGTTTGAAGGGCGGCCACGTCATCATGCTTGGACCCGGAAACGAAGCCGAGGCGCGCGCGGCGCTGGCCGCGTATCCCGGTGGACTGCAAATTGGCGGCGGCGTGAATGGCGAAAACGCGGTGGCTTGGCTCGATTCCGGAGCGTCGCACGTCATTGTGACGAGTTGGGTGTTTAGGGAAGGACGCGTGGATTGGGCGCGGCTTGCGACGCTGGTACAAGCCATCGGCAAGGAGAGACTTGTGCTCGACTTGAGTTGTCGTCGTCACCCCCTCACCCGGTCCCGCGATAGCGGGACCACCCTCTCCACCATCGGCGGAGAGGGCAGGGTGAGGGGGCAACGGGGAACAGGGAAGGTCACCGAGGAGCCTTTGAAAGGGAATTACTTTGTCGTCACCGACCGTTGGCAGAACTTTACAGAATTGGAAGTAAACGAGGAGACACTGCAAACGCTCGCGCGCTCGTGCGCCGAGTTTCTAATTCACGCCGTGGACGTGGAAGGTTTGTGCCGCGGCATTGATCGCGAATTGGTTGAGAAGTTGGGCGCGTGGTCTCAGATTCCAACCACGTACGCGGGTGGCGCAAATTCCCTGACTGATTTGGAAGAGGTCACACGCCTGGGGCAGGGGAAGGTGGACCTGACCATCGGTTCTGCGCTGGATATTTTTGGCGGAAGCGGCGTGCGCTACGAAGACGTGGTGGCTTTCAACCGCCAGCAGGCCGGAGGGTGAAAACACATTTCAAAGGGCTTGCGTCTTTCACGAAATTTCTGGACGGCTGGCGCGAGACTTAAAACAATGGCACTCATGCGCTCGCGTTTCTTCAGCACGTTTCTTGTATTCACCCTTTGTCTCCCGGTTCTGGGCCGGGGACTGGGGACCAAACCAGCCGATCCATTCTTCGACAAGTTTCAGCCGGTCGCAGCGCCGCCGCCCGCCAGGCTGTTGTTGAAGAAAGGGGACCGCCTGGCGATTTGCGGGGATTCGATCACAGAACAAAAGATGTATTCGCGCATCATCGAAGACTACCTGACGATGTGCGTGCCGGAGTTGGAGGTGACGGTGCGGCAATACGGCTGGAGCGGCGAGCGCGCGCCCGGCTTCCTGGCCCGAATGACGAATGATTGCCTGCGCTTCAAGCCCACCATCGCCACGACCTGTTACGGGATGAACGATCACGAATATCGGGCTTACGAAGATCGCATCGGGCAGACGTATCGCGAGAAATCCACCGCCATTGTCCAAGCGTTCAAGGCGCACGGGGCGCGTGTGGTTCAAGGCTCGCCGGGCTGCGTGGGAAAGTTGCCGGGCTGGGTCAAGACCGCCCAAGGCTCGGTGGAAGATTTGAACCTCAATTTGTGCAACCTGCGAAACATCGGCATCGAGATTGCACAAAAGGAGAAGGCCGGCTTTGCGGACGTGTTCTGGCCCATGCTCACGGCGGGCCGGGCCGGCCAGGAAAAGTACGGCACAAATTTTTTCATCGCGGGAACCGACGGCGTGCATCCCGATTGGGCGGGCCAGGCTGTCATGGCTTACGCGTTTCTCAAGTCATTCGGTCTGGATGGAGAGATCGGCAAATTCACATTGGACCTGAAGCGGAACAAGCTGAGCGCGTCGCGCGGTCACGAAGTGGTGGCTGCGGCTGGCGGTGAATTTTCCATCCGCAGTTCGCGCTACCCGTTCTGCGCGTGTGTCGGCGGCGCCAAAACAAAGCCGGCTTATCCACCATGCAATGACGATGAAAGCGCGAAGACCGGCAGCATCCGCGCGGCGCTGGCTTTGATTCCATTCGATGGTGAACTGAACCGGTTCATGCTCGTAGTCAAGAATGGCAAGGCCGGAAACTACCAAGTGGCTTGGGGCGGCGAGAGCAAGAGATTTTCTTACGAGCAGCTCCGGCGCGGCATCAATCTGGCCGGGGAATTTCGCGCGAATCCATTCAACGAAGCCTTTGCGCGCGTGGATGAAGCGGTCGCAGCCAAGCAGGCTTTCGAGACGAAGCAGGTCAAACAGGTTTTCCACGGTCCGGAAGGCAAGGCGGACATGGAAGCCGCGGTGGCGAAGACCGAGGCCGAGCGCGAACCGCTGGCGGGCGCGATTCGTGCCGCATTTGTCCCGGTGACGCATACGATCAGGATTGTGGCGGAGTAAATCGGGCAACGCATTTGCGCGGGAGCGCGTTCGTGGCGACAATTGCCTCAACTCTGACTTTGACTAAACGGGCTTATCGGGCAACTTTTCATTCACAATATGCCAACCATCAGGATTCGCCCGTTTGTTACGGCCTCAGCGTTCTGTGTCTTGCTCTCAACGTCATTTTGTTCCGCCGAGATCATTCTGGGCGATCCGCCCACGGCGCCCACGGACGTTTCCGGTTTGCCCGGCGGCGGGCCGAGGCCGGCGGGGGTCACGGGCGGGTTCACAGTGAACACGGCCTCCCGGGAGGAAGTGCGCTCATTCTACAACGCGGTGTATCGCGTATCCGAAAATGTGGCCATGGACACATCGGCCAACGTGCCCGCCTGTACGCCCGGCACGAATGGAACGTTGTTCAAGGAAGCCGTGCTGCGTCGCATCAACTGGTTTCGAGCCATGGCCGGCGTGCCCGGGGACGTGACTTTCAATGCGTCCAACAACGTGGCGAATCAGGAAGCCGCCGTGATCATGTCCGCCAACGGAGCGCTCTCCCATTTTCCGCCAAGCACCTGGTCCTGCTGGACCGCCAATGGATCGAACGCCGCGAACAACTCGAACATCGCCCTCGGCACTTCCGGGGCGGACTCGATCACGGGTTACATGCGCGATCACGGGGCCAACAACACCATTGTGGGTCACCGGCGGTGGTTGCTTTACCCACAGACTCAGGTAATGGGCACGGGCGACGTGCCGGACGCGAACGGCTTTCCGGCCGCCAATTCGGTCTGGGTACTTGACGCCAACTATGGCGGACCGCGTCCCGCGACCCGCACGCCTTACGTTTCCTGGCCGCCGGCCGGTTATGTGCCGTATCAAGCGGTCTATCCGCGGTGGTCCTTCTCGCTGTCCAACGCGAACATGAGCGCGGCAACCGTCACCATGCGGAGCAACGGCGTCAATGTCGCGGTGGTGACTGGACCGAATCAAACCGGTGTCGGTGAGAACACACGCATCTGGGTGCCGATGGGCCTTAATGCCAACGATCAGAACGAGGTCTTCCCATTCAACGGGGCGGACACGGTTTACACGGTAACCATCACTAACATCATGGTGGGAACAAATACGACGGGATTCACTTATACCGTCACGCTGTTCGATCCGGCTGTGCCGGGGCCGGATTCCGCGGCGCCGGTCATCTCCGGTCCGAGCGAGCCGGTCGTCGGGCAGAGCAACGTGTACACCTTCACCGGCCTGTCGTACGCCGGCAGCTACGAATGGCGCGCGACGCGGCCCAGCAACTACAATTTCTTTGATGGCGCTGAGGTCAGCCTGGCGAACTTTACCGCCAACACCTCACCCGGCTATGCGGTGCGGGATTCCGTGAACGAGTTGGTGGGAAGTTTCTCCTTTTTGCTCGCGCACCCCGACCCCGCGACGGAGCAAACCCTCACGCTCAATCAAATCTTTGCTCCAAAAACCAACGGGAGCTTGAGCATCCGCAGCCGATTGGGTTACGCGGCGGACGGCGAAACGGCTCACGTGCAAATCTCCGCCGACGGCGGCGTTGGCTGGCAGGATATTTTCACGCAATCCGGGGTCGGCGGGGGCACGGGCGGTCCAGTGGAGGCTTCGCCCGGTGTAACCCGGACGTTTCCGCTCAGTTCCTACGCGGGCAAAACCATCCAGCTCCGGTTCGCCTACACCTACACTCCCGGCCTGTTCTACATTTACCCACAATCCGGTTTGCCGGTGGGGTGGTATCTCGACAACATCTCCATCACCAACGCCGAGGTGTGGACGGTGATTGCGACGAACATCACGAGCACGACGAATTTTGCCTTCAACCCGGCGCAAGCGACCAATTACAACCTGACCGTGCGCGGGATCATGTTCGATGCCTTCCCGCTGGATTGGGGGCCGGCGTTAACCGTGAACGCCACGACGAACGCGCCGGTTGTTCCACCCGTCATTGTGATGAGCCAACCGGTTGTGGCAGGCGGACAGGTCCAGTTGAATTTCAACCTCACATCCGGCTCGTCGGCCACTTACAAACTGTTGCAGGCGGACCAGGTGAACGGCCCCTGGACAACCAACCTAACCGCGACCTTGACGACCAACGTGCCGGGAAGTTCATATCGTTTCACCGCGGCCGTTGGACCGGCGATGCGATTCTATCGCGTCAAGGCACCGTAAGCGGGCGTTCTCTTCCGGGGCATGACTCGTGTTCCGGCTGCGTCCTACTCGTAGCGGAGCGCCTGAATCGGATTCAGTCTTGCGGCTTTCAGCGCGGGGAACAGGCCGGCAAACACTCCGACTGCCGCGCTAAACGCAACGGCCAGCACCATGGCGATAGGTGTTATGACCGGTGTATTGGCGGTGGGTGAAATCAATTCCAGCACCCGCACAAATCCGTACGACGCGCCCACGCCCAGCGCCGCGCCCACGAGCGCAATGACCACGCTTTCGATCAGCACTTGTGAGAAGATCGCCAGGCCCGTCGCGCCGACGGCCTTGCAGATGCCAATCTGGCGGATGCGTTCGTTGATGCTGGCAAGCATGATGTTCATGATGCCGATGCCACCCACCAGCAGGCTGATGGCCGCAATGATGCCGCCACTCATGCGCGCGTTGCGGATTTGTTGATTGATGCTCTCGACCCGGCCTTCCTGGGTTTCCAGTTCAAAATCCTCGATGCCGCGATGCGTAATCATCAAAACGTTCCTCGCCTGTTGCAGCGCCGGTTCAATTTCATCCAGGTCTTCGACTTTCAAGTCAATGTCCGTCAGCCGCGGATCGGGAATGCCGTCGCGATTGGATGAAGCCCGGAAACGAATCCACGAGGTGTTGAGCGGCATATAGACCGTCTGGTTCTTTCGCACGAACGCCCAGTTGGCGCCGCCGCGGCCAAACCCGCGTTGGCGCGCCGGACCCGACTGCGCGGCCTGCGGCTGTTTCTTCGCCAGCTCGCGCAATTTCCTTTCCTGCTCGCCTTCGTAATGTTGCAGCATGCCGACAATGGTGAAGGGTTGCTCGTTGATGTAAATAAGTTCGCCCAGCGGAATGATTTCGCGGCCCACGCGGTCCGGCGCTCCGAACAACTCGTCGCGAATGGCCGTGCCGATGACACACACCGCGTTGGCGTTTTCCTCGTCGAGGTCCGTGAAGAAACGGCCATGTTCGAGCGTGTGCAGATTCATTTCCAACACTGCCGGCGAAACACCCACGCACTCCGAGGGCATGGTGGATTTTTCGCCGCGCGTGATGGTGACGTTGCGCACCGCCATCTCCGGCGAGACGAGACGGAGCAGGGGAGCGCTTTCGCGCAGCGCCAAAACGTCGTTGATGGTGTTGCCGGGCGATTGATCGGCCAGATGTTCCTGTTCGGGTGGGACATCATTTTCCTCCAGCAACACCTTGTCTGCGCCGCCCATGGCCACCATCGTTTCGGTCATTCCATTTTCCATGCCCTTGATAATGGCGGCCATTCCCACAAGGCTGGCGACGCCCAGGATGATCCCGAGCATCGTGAGAAGTGAACGAAATTTGTGAGCCCAAACCTCCTTCAAGCCGGCGGCGATGGTGGTAAAGAAATTCATGGCATCGCCTATTCGTAGCGCAGCGCTTGAATTGGATTCAGCCGCGCGGCTTTGATGGCCGGGAAGATGCCCGCCAGCATGCCGACCAACACGCTGAACCCAAACGCCACTAACATCGCAGCCACCGTGACAATGGGCTCGTTTTCCGTCGGCGAAAGTTCGCTGAGCATTTGAACCAGCGCGAATGATGTGGCGAGGCCGGTCAACCCGCCCAAGACCGCGATGACCACGGACTCGGCGAGAATCTGGATGAAAATGTCGGTGGTGGAAGCCCCCACAGATTTTCGGATGCCAATCTCCCGGACGCGCTCGGAAATGCTGGCGAACATGATGTTCATGATGCCGATGCCGCCGACGAGCAGGCTGATGCCGGCGATCAACCCGCCGCTCAATCTCGCATTGCGAATGAACGTGTTGATGTTCTCTGCCCACTCCTCCTGGGTGCGGAACGTGAAATCCTCGATGCCATGATGAGTGCTCATCAGCACGTTGCGAATCTGTTGCAGCGCCTCGGGCAACAAGTCCACCGTGGCAATCTTCAACTCCAGCGTGGAGAGCCGTGGATCAGCCGTGATCGTCGCGGCGGCGCTGCCGCTGCCTGAACTGGTGCTCGTGGTCACGGTCCGGCTGCTACCCCCGCCGCCACGGCCTCCAAAAAATTGCCCGGCCGTGGGTGTGCTTGCGCCCGTGCGGAACTTCATCCACATCGTGTTGAGCGGAATGTAAATCGTCGAGTTTTTCAGGCGGAAGGCGAATCCACCGGGACCGCGCGGGCCGCGTCCGCCGCCGCGATCCCGCACCACGCCGCCCGCCTGTTGGGTTTGTTGGGCGGACTGCAGCTTGGCGAGTTCGCGGGCCTTCTTCTCCTGTTCGCTTTCGTAGTGTTGGAACATGCCGACGATGGTGAAGGGCACGCCGTTGAGATAAATGGTTTCGCCGAGCGGGATGATTTCGCGGCCCACGCGATCCGGCGCGCCCCAAAGCTCATCACGCGTCGCCGTGCCGATGACACAGACGTTGCGGGCCATCTCGTCATCAATCTCGTTGAACATCCGGCCATGTTCGATGACGTGCTCGGTCATTTCCAAAGCCACCGGCCAGACGCCGGTGCAATTCCACGGGCGAAACGTCTTGCCGTTGGCGGTGGCGGTGGCGAACAACCGCATCTCCGGCGAAAGGTGTGTGACCAGCGGCGCGCTCTCCTGCAACGCCAGCACGTCGTTGATGGTGATGCCCACGGCCTGGTCGCTCACGTGACGCTGCTCGATGGGCACCTCCTGCGGTTCAACCCGCACTTTTTGCAGGCCGCCAATGGCGATGAGCGCTTCCTTCGCGCCTTTCTCCATTCCGGCCACCAAGGCGGACATGGCCACCAGGCTGGATACACCCAGGATGATCCCGAGCATGGTGAGGAGTGAGCGAAATTTGTGGGCCCAGATTTCGCGCAGGCCGGCGACAATCGTGGTGTTGAACTGCGCGGACGAATGGCGGACAGCTTCGCCGGAAGGCTGGAGCGTTGCGCTCTTCATAGCGACGCTTGAGGTTGCGGTTCGCCGGCTTTTGGCTGGCGATCCAATCCCGCGAGCGTGAGGTCCACCTTCACGGCGATTTTGCCATCGCGGATTTCGATTCGGCGCGGCGTGACCGCGGCGATTTCCGGATCGTGCGTCACCAGCACAATGGTCCGGCCCTCGGTGCTCAGTTTGCGGAAAAGACTGAGGATCGCCTCGCCCGTGTGCGAATCGAGGTTGCCCGTGGGTTCATCGGCAAAGACAATTCGCGGGCTGTTGACGAGCGCGCGCGCGATGGCCACGCGTTGTTGTTGTCCACCGGAAAGCTGGCTGGGCCGGTGTTTGGAACGGTTGGCCAGGTCCACGGCTTCGAGCGCAGCCATCGCCCGCGCGCGTCGTTCTTTACCGGAGACGCCGCTGTAAATCATCGGCAGCTCGACGTTTTGCAGCACGTTGAGTTTCGGGAGCAGATTGAAAAACTGGAAGACGAAACCGATCTTGCGATTGCGCATCGTGGCAAGCTGGCGCGGGGATGCGTCTTGAATCATCACACCGTCCAGTTTGATCGTGCCCTTAGTCGGCGAATCCAGGCAGCCCAGGATGTGCATCAGCGTGGATTTGCCGCTGCCGGACGGGCCGATGATGGAAATGAACTCACCTTCGTTGATGTCGAGCGAGACGTCGTCCAGGGCGCGGATTTCTTCGCCGCCCAGGTGGTAGATTTTGCTGACGTTGCGGAGTTCGACGAGTGCCATGGGTTGAACTGGGTGAAGCAGTGTGTGTCCGTGGCTTCAAGTGCCCGCGCCCTTGCGTTGTCCGCCCTGACCACCTGGTCCACCTTGGCCGCCACCTGTCCGGCCCCCGCCGGGCTGCCGGTTTGGCGAAGCTCCGTCGCCACCTCCGGGCCGCAGCCCGCCCTGGCCGCCTTCACCGCCGGGACGCTGGCTCATCAATTGTTTCGATTTCTTGTCGCGTTCCTCCTTGGGCAATTCCAGTGACACAACTTCTCCTGCGGAAAGGCCTTCCTCAATCTCCGCGAAAAAGAAATCGGCCACGCCTACTTTGACGTGCCGCTTTTCCAGCCCCGCCCCCGTTTGCACATAAACGAAGCGCTCATACTGGCCGCTATCCGGATTCTTCTCCGTGTAAACCGCTACGATGGGTACTGCGGTTACATTGTCCGCGGACCTAACTGGAATCTTGATGTTGGCCGTCATGCCCGGGCGGACCCGAGGGTCCACATTTTTCAAAACGATGCGCGCGGCGAATCCTTTGATGTTGTTCCTGATGGTCGCCTGCGGCGCGATACGTTCGACGATGCCCGTGACTTTGAGTCCCACGACGGCTTCCACGGTGACTTCGACCTTTTGGTTGACGCTAAGGCGCGGCACGTCGGCCTGGTTGACGTGAGCGTTGATTACCATGTCGTTGAGATCGGCGATGGTGAGAACTTCCGTGCCGCTGTTGAACCCGCCCGAGCCCGAAACCGCCTGGCCAATCGAAACCGGACGGGTCAGGATGGTGCAATCGAACGGCGCGCGCACTTCGGTCTTGGTCAGCCGTTCCTCGATGATCAACAGATCCTTCTGCGCGCGTTCCAGGGAATTCTTGGCCAGCTCGAACGTCGTCTTGGTGTCGTCGAACAGTTCTTGCGAGATGAGCTGCTCGTCCAGCAATTGTTGGGAGCGTTTGAAATCGCGTTCGGCCTTGGCCAGTTCGAGTTTGGCACGCTCGATGCCGGTGAGGTTGGAAGCCCGTTCCTGCTGCAGTTCCTTGTCGTCCAGTTTGAAAAGCAGATCGCCTTTTTTCACGCTGTCGCCGATGTCCACGGGCAGGACCTCGATCTTGCCGTTGATCTCGGGGCGCACGGAAACCTGTTCGGCCGGGCCGATTTCGCCCGCGGCGTTCACGGCAAAGCTGATGTTGGTCTGGATGACTTCGGCGGTGGTCGGGCGGGACGGCGGACCCGCCGCCGAACCGTTCTTCGGCAGCTTGTCCCGCATGAAATAGGCCGCCACGCCGATTCCGGCCACGACCAGGATTGCGATAATTGTCTTCATTCTAGTTCGACTTGAGAGACTACCCCGCTCGCGCCAAAGGTGTAAACGGCGATTTTCCCGGCAAGCATTGTGAAACTCTGCTTGCTCCGGGACGGCTGAAACGGTTTGTTTGCCCCAGCTTGGACATGGAATGAGGCCCGCGTATTTAATCATTTTGCTGGTTTTGAATTTTTTTTGGGCCGCCAGCCTTTCGGCCTACAAAGTTGTTGGGGAATATCTTGAGCCAGGCGGCATCGTCACGTTGCGCTTCGGACTGGCGGCATTGTCGCTCCTCGTATTGTGGCCGTGGCTACCGGGAGCCGCGCCGCGCGGGCGCGACCTGGCCAAAACCTGTTTGCTCGGGCTGGTCGTCTTTGTTCTGGGGCATCGTCTGCAAGTGTTCGGCAACAAACTCAATACGGCGGCGAATTCCTCGATCCTTATGGCAGTCGAGCCGCTGATCACTTCGCTCGGTGCGGCGATTTTTTTGAGCGAACGCATCGGGCCGAGGCGGATGACCGGCTTCGCCTTCGGGTTATTGGGTGTCGTTTTGCTCAACGGCCCGTGGCGGCCGGAATTCAAATGGGTGGGACTGGGCGCGAGCCTGATTTTCATTTCCTCGTTCTTCTGCGAAACGGCTTATTCCATCGTGGGAAAGAAGATCATCCTTCGCGCCGGTCCATTGAAAGTGCTGGCGCTTTCGCTGGTGGCGGGGACGATGGGGAACGTATTGCTGGATGGCCCGACTACTTTCGCGGCGGCCAGCCGGATGCCGGCGCAAGTCTGGTTGTTGATCCTCGGGCTGGCGTTGATCTGCACGGCGTTTGGGTACGGCTTCTGGTTTCTGGTCATCCGCGAAGGCGAGGTGAACGTGGCTGCGTTGACAATTTTCGCCCAACCGGTTTTTGGCGTGGCGCTGGCCCGGCTATGGCTCGGGGAGACGCTGCATTGGGGACAGCTCTGGGGCAGCGCCGCGATTGTGGCCGGACTGGCCATCGGCCTTTCGCGGCAGATCAATGCCCGGTCCGCAGAAAGTAGTTGAGAAACGCGGGGTTGGCGAATCTCAACGCGGGTAGGACGTGCGTTCGAGAAGCCAGGAAAAATCGGCGTCCTGCAGGGACACAGGCGTCCGCGCCCAATCCACGAATTTCACCGGGTACTTGGGGACGCTGGAACGCCACTTGTGGATTTCGGAATGTCCGTCGGCAAACGCGAATCCGCAGGCATTGTTGTGCTGATTGCTGGGCAGATCAATCCACTCACCATTTCGCTGGGCGTTGAAGAAGGCGCCGTCGTTGATGCTGTCGGGATGTTCGTCCACGAACACCCAGAGGTTGGCGGGGGTGGGGCGGTTTACGTCGGTGGTTTTGGCGTAAACCTTCTCGCAGTTGAGCAATCCATCGGTCGCCGTCTTATTTCCGATACCCACGGCGCCGTTCATGGAGACGCTGCGGACGCGTTCGGTCCAACCCCGTTGCGCCTGACTTGGGTGGAGCCGGCTATCGGCGGGACATTTGAAAACTTTCTGGGAGCGGCCCGCATATCGCGCGAGGACCGAATAGTCGTCGCTGGTGAGGTATTGGGAATTGGTGTTGTGAGCGCTCAAAGTCCAATCCAGCCAGCCCATGACCCACGGATAGTAGCTTCCGGGGGTTGCCGTGATTTTGGCGCCCGATTGGGCCACGCTGCCGTGGACGTTCATGGGAAAGTACTCCCGGTTGTCACCCGCATACATGTGCACCGCAGTCATCAACTGGTGCGTGTTGTTCATGCACAAGATACCCTGGGCTTTGAGTTTGGCTTTGCTCAGCGCGGGCAGAAGCATCGCCGCCAGGATGGCGATGATGGCTATGACAACGAGCAGTTCGATGAGGGTGAATCCTCGGCGAGGAGCGAGGCGAGTTTCAGGAGTTGTCATAATTAACAATCTACTCATGCAGCCGGGAATTCAACCCGGCCGCATGAAACCACCGCAGCCCACGCGGAGTTTGACCCGGGTTACAGCCGCCAGCGATAGAACTTCGTCCCGCTGGCAGGCACAGTCAGGGGTGAAACGGGCGACCCCGTCACATTCGTGTAAGGGCCGGCAACAGAGGTGGCTTCCTGCAAGGTCGTGCCGGCTGGCCACGTGATGACCACGGTGTTGCCCGCGCCTCGGGTAATCGTAATGGGAGCTGTCCCGACCTTGCCCGCCGTGTAATGTGCCGCGATTTGGGAAAGCGTGAGGGCTTTGTCATAGATGGCCACTTCGTCAATGTCGCCCGCGAAGTTGTCGGCCCAGCCATTGCCGAGCGAGCCGATGGCCCAGTCGGCACCGTTCACGGCCAGTGCGCCGACGGCGGCCGCCTGGCTGGCAACTTCAGCGCCATTGCGGTAGAGCTTCCAGTTCGCGCCGTCGTACGTGCCGACGAGATGCACCCAATCGCTGCCGCCCAGGTCGCCCGCGGGGACGGCGAAACTCGCGCTGTAGATGTTGCTGCCGATCTCAAACGCGTTCGTGTAGGTAAAGACGATCGAGCCCACCGTGTAGTTGGCGCCACTGCCATCAATTCGCAGGAAGACCTCCGTGCTGTTAGTCACGATGTTATCCGGGAACGGGTCGTTGACCAGGAAGTTGCTCAGGGTTTTCGGGCCGTGAGAAATGATGCGGGCGGTTTCGCCCTGGGTTGCGCCGGGTTTTACCCAGGCTTCCAAGGTTATCTGGCCGGCGATGTTCAGCGACGCCGGGTTGTTGAGGCTGCCCCATTGCTTCAACCCATCAAGTGGCAAAGCGGCGTTCGATGCCTCGAATCCGGCATAGCCTGGTGGCCGCGGTCCGGCGGCGGTGTTGGTCGCGAGGACAATATTTCCATCTGCCGCCGACCCAGTGCCGCTATTGACTGCCGGGAAATAAGCCGCGTCGTTGAAGCGCAGGTAAGTTTTGGGACCCAACCTTTGCGTGCCGATGCCGTCGGCCCCTGCCATCAGCACCAGCGTTTCATAATTGGTGACGGAATGGGTGTTGGTGCCGGCCTGGTAGTGCGCGAGGATTTGCTCCGGCGTCAGGACAAGGTTGTTGTAGATCGCCAGCTCGTCTATATCGCCTTCGAATGGGTTTTGGCCGAGGCCCGACGCTGCGTTGTAGGAGCCAATGCCCAGGTCCGCTGCCGGCGAGCCGGTTTCGGTGATCTCGCGATTGGCGGCGTATCTGGCAGCTGGGTTCGTGGCGACTGCAACGCCGTCAACATAGGCGGTGAGGATTCCTTCCCATTGATTATTCCCATTGGCGCCGGGATCGCCGTTATCCAACTGCGGCTGCCATGTGACGACCAGGTGTTGCCATTTGCCGATCTGATAATCAGTACCGGTCAATACGTCCTGGCCTCCACTCCCGGCGCCGCTGAACATTCTAAAGTTCCAACCGTGACCTTCACTAGAGGGATAGGTCAGGTTCGGGTTGCGTTGAAAAATAACCCAACCCGTCCGGCCCGTTCCGCCGACCCAGCGGTTGTTCACGGGACATTGGCCGCCTTGTTGATCCCGCATTGGGCGCAGCCACGTCTCGAAAGTGAACGGCACTCCCGCACCCGGATTGTTTTCCAGCCGCCATGGCATTGTTGTCACTGCGTTTCCATTCCGATTGTGGTAACCGATGGCCCCGTCGTCAGTCCTACCGGCCAGCGCACCGGTTGCGGGATGCCTTACTTCCGCGGAATGAGCGGCAATGCCGTTGTTCCGCAAATCACCCATGTTGACCGCGACGTCCGCTCCTGGAGCTCGTTCGTCCAGCCGTAGATAGGCAACCGGATTGTGAGATTTGACGAGTGTGTCGTACGGAGTGGTGCGATTGGCGTTTGTTCCATTCTCGTAGTGGGATTGGATTTGAGCGGGCGTCAGTCTGGCGGCGTAAAAGGCGAATTCGTCAACGCCTCCGAAGTATGGGTTGCCCCCGGCGCCGCTGGTGTTGTTGTAAGCACCAAGCGATAACGCGGCGTCGGTAATTGCCGGGTTGGCTACGTAACCGGGATCGGTTCCGTTGGGGCCGCCATTCCAGACGTTCGTGTTCGCGGCCACGCCGTCAATGTACATGGTCAAAGTGGCGTTGGTGACTTGTACCGGATCATAAACGACAACGACGTGGGTCCACTTGCCGACTTCGTACGGCACCTGGCTCGCAACGTCCAAGCCACTGGCGCCTCCGCTGCCACGGTACATCCGGCAGTTCCAACCCACGCCTTCGTAGCCGGGACGTCCCAAATAATCGAGGTTCGGTGCCCGCTGAAAGAAAACCCAGCCAGACCGGTCGGGGAAACCCGATGAAACGCGATTGTTGACCGGACACTGGCCGCCATTGATCTGGTCGCTGGCAGGATAAAACCAGGCTTCGATGGTGAACGGCTGGGTGTTGTCGGGGTTCAAGGCGGCGTTGAAGGGAATCATCCCGTACGACGTTCCGTTGTTGAAGAACAGCGACCGATTTCCAGTTCCCGCAATGGCGCCGGGAATGGAATTGACGTTGAAAGTGTTGGTGAAATTGCCGGCGGCGCCGAGGCTGCCGCTGTTCTTGTTGATGTTCGACCGGCTCGTGTCGTCATTGAACCGATAATACCCGCGAGGCCCGTCGCTCAGCACGGTGGATTGATAATCGGCATAGCCGCTTTGGCTTGGCAAGACTGCCAGCCCGAGGCACGTGAAGACGAGGGAGCGGAATTTTAGGATTTTCATTTTGTGAGTCGGATTTGTTGCTCTATACCGGACACCCTGCCCGTTGAAAGCGATGGAAGGCCGACGGCCCGAATCTGACACTTTCCCGGTGCTGGTGCTGCGTCCAGAATGAATCAGCAGCAGTTTTGGTCAATAAAAAACCGACAGAAATCAGTCGCCCGGACTACCGCCGGACGGCCGTTGTCGGTGCGCCGGGATTGGCCGCCCTTGTCACTTTACTTCCGGTCGCGCGTGACTCATTGTGTCCGAGCATGAAATCGTGCGGTTTACATTTTCTCCTGGCCATACTGCTCGCGGCTTTCGTTGGGGCGCCGATCGGCCATGCTGCTTCCACGAACGTCGCGCCGGATTTCAAGGAGGTCTATGAGTTGTTGCGGTCGCATTTAACCGGCATGTCCGACGCGGAATTGAATCACGCCGCCGTCGAAGGGCTGCTCACCAATCTGCGCGGCAAAGTCTCGCTGGTGGGCGCCGACGGAAGCTCGGCTGAAAAAATCACCGGGCCGCTCGTGACCAAAACAGTTTTCCTGGACGACGAGGTCGCTTACGCGCGAGTTGGACGGGTCGCCGATGGCCTGGCCAAAGAAATCGGCGAGGCCTACCAAGCGTTGAGCGGCACGAACAAACTCAAAGGCGTGGTGCTGGACTTGCGTTTCGCGGGCGGGGACGATTTTGCGGCGGCGGCCGGCGCGGCGGACTTGTTCGTCGCCAAAGAACGGCCGCTGTTGGATTGGGGTGACGGAATGGCCAAGTCGAAGGAGAAGGATAACGCGATCAAATTGCCCGTGGCCGTGCTGGTGAATCGCGATACGAGCGGCGCGGCCGAAGCGCTCGCGGCCATCCTGCGTGAAGCCGGCTCCGGATTGATTCTGGGCCGCACAACCGCCGGTGGCGCGATGATTGCCAGGGATTTTCCACTCAAGGACGACCAGCGCCTGCGCATCGCGACCGTGCCCGTGAAACTTGGCGACGGCTCGCCGATGTCCCCTCAAGGCGTGAAGCCTGATATTGAAGTGACCGTCACCCCTGAGGCGGAGCGCGCATATATGGAAGACGCTTACGGCACGTTTCCCCGGACCAACCTGCCGGCGAGCTCGGTAGCGAGCGCCGGTGGAACAAATCGGCCGGTTCGCCGCCCGCGCATCAGCGAAGCGGATTTGGTTCGCGAGCGGCGTGAAGGGACGAATCTCAATCTCGAGAACTTTACCGCCGTGCGTGATCGTGAACCGGAAAAACCCGTGATCCGCGATCCGGTGCTGGCTCGCGCCGTGGATTTGTTAAAGGGCCTGGCCGTTGTACGACGCGCGCGCTCTTGATTTCATCGCGGTCCCCCGCGGATATGCGTCGCCGGGGTTTGCTTCTTCTACCGGTGTTACTTCCGAAGCTGGAACTGTCCTTTCACGATGGGCGTGTTCCTTGAGCACAACGTGACGGTTCAGCGATTGCCTTGTCTGTTCGTTCAAGAAGTGAACAACGGAGTCCTATGCGCGAACTGACGTTACTCGAAACCAGTTATCTTGCCGGTTTACTGCTCCTCTCGGTGATGCTGCCGTTGCTAACAAGTTTTTGCGATCCGCAAAGCGTGGCAACAAGGAAGTCTTGCATGAAGCTTGTCTGGACCGGGCAAGTGCTCGGTGCGTTTGCCGCGGTGATTGTTCTGGTCTCAGCGCCAATGGCTCCTTACGCCACAGCCTTTGGTCTGGTGAGTTGCATTTGTTGCGCGATTGTCCTGCTGCGGCAATTCCAGACGCCGACGACCACGTGAGGAGTGCCGAGGCCATCTGATGTCTTGACAGCGCGGATTTACTGTCCTACAAACATAGGACAGTTCGTTTTACGAACGATGCCATGCGACATTCAAGCCAGAACAACGGTGGTCCAGCCGAAGCCACGAACCTGAACCAAGCTCCGGTCATCCAGGTTGAGCAGTTCGGCAAAAGCTACGCGGACTTCACCGCCGTGCGCGACTTGAGCTTCAGCGTTCAACCGGGCGAAATCGTTGGCCTCGTTGGTGCAAACGGCGCGGGCAAGACAACCACGCTCCGGGCTATCACCGGCATCCTGCGCCCGACGACCGGGAGAATTCGTGTGGCCGGCCACGACATTGAAAAGGAACCCGTCGCGGCCAAACAGCAATTCGCCTACATCCCCGACACCATCCATCCCTACGACCTGTTGACCGTTACCGAGCACCTGCACTTCATCGCGCTGACTTATCGCATCGAGAATGCGGAAAGAAAATATGCCGCTCTGCTGGAGGAACTTGATCTGGCGGACAAGAAAAACGAAATCGCCTCCAGTCTCTCGCGCGGCATGTTGCAGAAACTGTCGCTGGCGTGCGCGTTTCTTCGCGAACCGCGCGTCATCATTCTGGACGAACCGCTCACGGGCCTCGACCCGCGCGGCATTCGCAACATCAAGGAGTCCATTCGCCGGCGGGCGGCGGCGGGCACCGCGTTTCTGCTCTCATCTCATTTGCTGGTGTTGGTCGAGGCGCTCTGTGACCAGGTCCTGATCCTGCACGCCGGTCAAAAAGTGGCGTTCGGCTCACTGGAGGAGATTCGCGACTCGGCCACGCTGCACGCCGATGCTTCGTTGGAAGACGTGTTCTTCGCCGTGACGGAAAGCACCAACGGCCGGCCGGAGCCGGCAGGCGTGTCATGAACCATGCGTTGACTTATCTCTGGCTCGTGTTGCTCAAGCGCCGGACGCTGCATTTCATCCGCGAGTTGCGCCGGCCGGGCACGTTCATCGGTTTCGCGGCGCTGGCGGTGTGCTTCGGCTATTGGTTTTATCATCGCCACAACGAAGTCTTCGCCTACCTGGTGCGGCCGGCGGTGCTGGTTGGCGGCGCGCTGCTCATGATGGGAGGATCGCTGCTCAAGGGTTTTTGGCATCGCGGACTGGTGTTCGAGCCGGCGGACGTGGAATTCCTGTTCACCAGTCCGTACACCCAAAGGCAGGTTGTTTTTTACAGGCTGTTGCCCGGCTATCTTTTTGCGTTGGTGCAGGGGCTGATCTTCCTCGCCTTGTTTGAACCGCACTTGAACCGTCCGTGGCTGGCGTGCTTTTGCCTCGTGCTGTTTCAAATCGCCTGCTTTCACGTCGCGACCGGGGCGGCGATCGTCGCGGGAACGCTCTCTGAACCAACGCACCATCGCCTGCGTTGCATGCTACTGGGCGTTTGTTTCCTGGTCGTCGCGCTGTATTTGCGCTCGGCCTGGGGGCTCAAACTGATTCCGTCGTTTGTTTCCAATTCGTTTACTCAAAACCTCTTTTTCCCGGCCCTGACACTCTCGGATGTTGCAAGCGCGCCGGTTGTCAGTCAATGGACGCTAAGCCTCGTAATGGGCAACTCGCATTCAGTTCAAATTCTCGGCCAGGTGATTTTTTACCTCGGATTGTTCGGGGCGGTCGCGACGATCAGCGCGTGGCTGCTGTTTCGGCTTAAGGCTGATATTTTTGAAACTTCGCTGGCAACCACGACGCGCGCGGCGGAGAAACGCCTTCGCCTTCGCCAAGGCCGCAGAATTGTCGAAGTTGCGGAAACTCGACAACCCTCCGCCGCCCTGCCGGGTGTGCCGTTCTTTCGTGGCGTGGGCGCCATCGTCTGGAAAAACCTGATCGTGGCGAGCCGCTGCAAACGTGAACTGTTTTTTGCCGCCGGGTTCACCCTGATTTACACGGGATTTCTGATCGCGCTGCGCTGGCTGTTGCACCATCAGATGTCGCAAGGCGGCCAGTTGCCCGCCCGCGAAGTCCGGGAATTCGATAAAATCCTTGTCGGCCTGCTGTGCTTTCTGGTGTTCATCCTGCAACGGGCATTTCCGTTCGATTTCCGCCGCGACGGTCATCACCTCGTCGGCTTCCGGACGCTGCCGATTTCGCCGCTGGCGCTGGCGTTGGCGGAACTTACCGTGCCCACCGCGTTTTGCCTCGCGTTCCAGGCGCTGGGCATTGTTGTGCTGATGATTCTCTCCGGGTTCGACTGGCTCATGATGCTCTTGATGCTCCTGGCCTTCCCGGCGGTGGCGCTCGCGCTCAACGGCGTTTGGAATCTGCATTACCTGCTGGCCGCGACCAAACGCGCCGGCGGAAAAAACCATTCACCCAGCCCGGTGGCCATGGTCATGGTCGTGGCCTTGTCGTTTCTGATTTTTTATCCGGCTGGCGCCATTGCGGTGCAGGTGGGCCGGCACACGTTTGGGCCCGCCAGCGAACCATTGGCCTTCGGCGCGTTTCTGCTGGTCCAATACACCGTGGACTTTCTGCTGATCGTTACTCTGGCAAAACTTTTCCAGCGGTTCGAAGTATCGCGCGACTCCCAATAAATTCATGTCTGCCCCGGCACTCATCACATCGTCCACGCCTCCGAGTTCGACCTCGCTCGGGGAAAAACTGTTGAACCTCCTTGTCAGTCCAGGCGAAGTGTTTGATGAAGTCATCGCTGCACCCCGCAATCTGGTGAACTGGCGTGTGCCCACTTTGCTTCTTTGTCTGGCCGGGATCATTTCGCTTCAGTTGAACAATGGAGAACTCACGGCCGCTGCCGTTCGGCAGCTTGGTGATGACGCCATCGCATCCAAATCGCAGGGAGAATTCCTGAAAAATGGCTGGCCGCTCGTTGCGTCGCTGACCGTTTGTGGGAGCGTCATTGCCGGAACGCTCTGGTCGGCTTTCGTGCTTTGGTTCATGGGACGCGTGTTCTTGAAAGTCCGATTCTCTTACCTGAAAACTCTCGAGGTCGTTGGCCTGACGGGAATCATTCTCGTGCTCGGCACGTTGATCACAAGCCTGCTGATCGCGGCATCCGGAGATGCTGCCGCCCGACCCTCCTTATCTTTGCTGGCGGGCAAACTGGACGCCGGCCATCCGTTTCGGCAGGCGTTGGATGTTTTCAACGTCTTCCATCTCTGGACCACGACGGCGCTGGCCATCGGTCTCGCCAGATTGAGCGGAGTTACCTTCAAGGAATCTGCGTTCTGGGTTTTCGGCTACTGGCTGTTCGTCCGGATTGCATTGATCATTCTTGCCTGAACCGGTGTG
>CAZCZP010000008.1:0-13060 GCA_964502895.1 uncultured Bifidobacteriaceae bacterium | reverse complement strand
CGCTGGATCAATCGGTTTTCGATCATCGCGCGATGGCCAACGAAAGCGCCGTCCGCGACCAACTGAGCAACATCGTTACGCGGCGCGAATTATCGAAGCGTCTAAAAATCACGCTCTGGTGCCTGGTCGTGTTTGTCGTCGTCGCGTGGATCGCGTGGATGGCGACCGGCGTGATGGCGCGGTCGCTGATCGCTCGAATCCCCGCCGAATGGGAGGACAAAATCGGGAGCGAAGTGCTCAAGGAAATGCGGACCGAGATGGCGTTCGTGGAGGACCGGAATCGCGTGGCGCAACTGGCGGCGCTCGCGGCGCCGCTCACGAAAACGGTCGGCGGCACCAACCTGCAATTCACGTTTCACATCGTGGAGGACGAAGAACCCAACGCCTATGCGTTACCCGGCGGACACATCATAGTTTACACGGGTATGCTGGAGCTCGTTGACCGCCCGGAGGAACTGCTGGGCGTCATCGCGCATGAAGTGGCTCATGTCACCCAGAAGCACGGCTTCCGCAAAATGTTGTCGGCCGCCGGGCCGTTTTTGATTTTTGGCGTCTTCCTGCGTGGCGGCAACGGCATGTTGGGGGTCCTGAGCGAAAACTCCGGACTGCTGATCCAGCAAAGCTTCTCGCAAGAATACGAAACCGAGGCGGACAACGTGGGCTGGCAATATCTGGTGGATGCGAACCTTGATCCACGCGGCATGTCGGACTTGTTCCTCAAGCTCAAAGGCTACGAAATGAGCCAGAAGCTTGATCACACCACGCCGGCGGCTTTTGACAGCCACCCAGCGCTGGACAAACGCCTCAAGCGCCTCGACGCGAAGTGGAAAAAACTCCCGCGCAAAACCGGGTTCGTCCAATTGCAACCGCTGCCGCCGTCGCCCTGACGCTATCCGCACTGCGCTTTGTGACGCAGCGCATGGTCCACCAGCACCAGCGCCGTCATGGCTTCCACCATCGGCACGGCGCGCGGCAACACGCACGGGTCGTGCCGGCCGCGACCGGTGATCGTCGTGTTCTGAAAACCTTCATCCACCGTGTCCTGCTTGTGCATCACGGTCGCAACCGGCTTAAAGGCGACGCGGAAGAGAATCGCTTGCCCGTTGGAAATGCCGCCTTGGATGCCGCCGGAAAAATTTGTCGTGGTAACCACTTTGCCGCCGCGCGCGCGGAACGGATCGTTGTGTTGCCGGCCAGTCATCAGAATGCCGCCGAAGCCCGAGCCGATTTCAAACGCCTTCGACGCGGGCAGGCTCAACATCGCTTTGCCAAGATCGGCTTCGAGGCGATCGAACACCGGCTCACCCCAGCCGGGCGGAACGCCACGCGCCACGCCTTCCACAATGCCGCCCACGGTGTCACCGGCTCGCCGCATCTTCTCGATCAAACGAATCATGCGTTCCGCCGCCGCCGAGTCCGGGCAACGGACGATGTTGGATTCGATGTCCTTGAAGCGCACCTTGTCGGGATTCACTTCAGCGACGATGCGCTGGACCTGCTTCACGTAACTCAGGATTTCGACGCCGTAGTGTTGCTGGAGAATTTTTTTGGCGATGGCGCCGGCGGCGACGCGGCCAATCGTTTCGCGCGCACTGGTGCGTCCGCCACCCGGCCAGGCACGAATGCCAAACTTGGCGAAGTAAGTGTAATCCGCGTGCGAGGGGCGGAATTTTTTTTCCATCTCGGCATATGCCTCGGACCGCGCGTCTTCGTTCTTCACCCAGAGACAAATGGGTGTGCCGAGTGTTTTGCCTTTGAACGTCCCGGAAAGAATTTGGACCTTGTCCGCCTCTTTGCGCGGCGAAACGATGCGCGATTGGCCGGGCCGGCGACGATCCAGATCCGGCTGGATATCCGCCTCGGTCAACGCGAGCCGCGGCGGACAACCGTCCACCACCACGCCCACGCCACCGCCGTGGGATTCGCCCCAAGTGGTGATGCGGAATAATTGACCGAACGTGTTCGCCATGCGGGGATTCTGCGGGAAAGCTCCGGCTGGGTCAAACGCGGGTTGGGGGACGGTCGTCTCGCGCACTGTGGATGACTTGATCGCGAGCGCCGCTCAATGAATTATCAAGAAGCTCCCGTCATTGCGCGGCACCGCTGACGCGAAGCTCCAGGTGGGAATGCCGCCGTCAATTCTCCCTTTTTCGCTCATGGGTTGGCCGTTGGCGTCCATCAATTGCCACGCGAGCGAGCCACCGCGTTGCCACCCTGTCCCTTCCGTCCAGACCAGAAGCACTTCGTTTTGCTCGTTGCCAACCACGACTGGATGTTTGCGCGAGCCGTTTCCAGGCGGAGCGACCGGGGCTGAAACCTTTTCTCCGTTTGCCGTGACACGGGAGAAATAAACCTCGCCCGCCGTTTCCCAGGCCGCTAGCACGCTGCCGTTGCATTCGGTCAATGACGCGCTGCTCATTGGGCAGGCGGCCACGCTCCAGGGATGCTGGTTGACGATTTCAAAATTCACTCCGTGATTGCGCGATACCAGAAGTGCTGCGTCGCGGTTGGTCATGGTCGTCGCCGTGCGATAAAGCACGAACAAATTTCCTGTCGAATTGGCAAACGCCCGCAGTCCGCAACATGCACATGCCCCGGTGCGCTTGGGATTGCCAACGGATTCGCGCGCGAATGTCTTGCCGTCATCTTGCGACCGTGCCACGAAGACCGCGCGATTCTCTTCGCCCATTGGCTTACCTGTTTCCGCCGCATGCCAGGCGACGTAAACATTGCCCTGGTCGTCCGCCGCAACCGAGCCGCCGCCGTCAAGGTGCAGCGTGCGGGTCATCAAATTTCGTTCCGGCTCGAAAGCCGTGCCAGCGTCGTTGAGTCGCGTGTAGAGCATGGGTGCGCTGTCTTGCTCGGCGGAGTGTTTGCTTCCGTTCCACGCCACGTGCAGACGGCCATTCCGCCCGAGCGCCAGATGCGCTCCGCGAATCGTGCCCACTGCGATGGCGCTGCCGGGTTGTGAGTTGACGCGGAGCGGTTCTGAAAACGTTTCCGGTCCTGAGTTGCGCCGGACGTAGTAGATGTCGCCCGCTTTCGGGTCACCTTTGAAATAGATCAGGTGGATGGCGTCCTTGGCGTCAACGACGGCTTGAGGTTGAAGGCCGCCGTCGGGCACACGCAACACCGAGACCTTCGCGGCCTGGCTGAAAACCGTGGAAGCAGCCAATGCCAGCCAAAGTGTGATCGCCGAACGAACCGGGAATTTCATGTCCCGAGGTTAATGACGAAATAGCGTGGGTCAATCAACGCGAATTCTGGGTTGTGGTGCACTTTGGCACCTTTGGTGGGGCGAGCGTCCCCGCGAGCCGGCTCGTCCGTAGCCTCGCCCCACCAAAATGTGCCACCACCAAATTCTGCCGGCGGACCAGAGGATTCACGGCAGCCGTTGCGCGCGATAAAAGCGGTGCGTGTTCGTGCGCGGCAGGACAACATGAAGTGAGTTGCTGCCGAGCGTGTTCGTTTGGATGGCGGTCCAATTCACGACATTGGTGCTCCCGAGCACGGCGTAACGCTGTCCTGTCTGACCATCGAGCCAGACGGCAAAGGTGTTGCTGGAAGTGATCATAGGCGTGCGCAGATTCGGTGGAGCAGGGGAGGCGTTAGGCAGGACAAACAGAGTGATGCTCTGCGCCGGCAACGTGTTGCTGAATGTCTGACCCGCGAAAGTCAAGTCGCTGAGTCGTGTGATGACGTTGGCTGAAGTCAGCCGCCAGACCTGCGCGGTGCCGGTCGAAAGAAAATTTGTGAGGGTGACATTTACCGGCGAGTTGGAACTGAGTTGCTTGTTGATCGCCATGATGGTCAACGCACCGTCGGGCGAACGTTGCGCCGCGAAGGTGGAAATGTTGTCGGGATTCGGTCCGCTCGCGAAAACACTCGTGTCGCCGAAGGTGGATTTGTTGCCGTCGTAGTTGCGATACAACTTCATCGCTTTGAACGTGGGCGTCGTGGACGCGGGCGTCGTCCAGCGCGTTCCGTAATCCAATCCCTCGCGGCCAAAAATTCCATAAACGTCCGCCTGCGCCGTCGCGCCGTTGATGTGATCTTCCGCGCCCCAGTTGTATTCCGTGATGCCGATCTTTGTGCCCGGGTAATACGTGGCGACCCACTCCTTCATGCGCGGGATGAGTTTGATGATGCTGTTGATCCAGGTTTGATCGAGATAGTTCGTGTCCCAGAGCGCGCGGGTTGAATGATTGCGCCGCAGTTGCATGGCGGTCGAAGTGTCGTCGCCAAATTCGCCGCCTTGCGGATAAATGTGGAGCGTGAACACGTCGAGCAGGCGCACGCCGTTGGTTTGTTCGTAAAGACGCGCTTGATTCAACAACCACGGGCCGTAATCCCAGCCGCCGTTGGTGGCGCGGTCGGGGAAGTTCGCGGGATTCCAGTTGCTGTTGTTGCCCGCCCATTGCCAGTCGAAGCCGCTGTAAAGGTAGCCGGGCCAGCCCCATTCCTCGGGCGCCAGCAACAGCGCATTCGGGTCAACCGCCTTCACCTTCGCGCCGTAATCGAAGAGCCGGTCGCGAATTTCGCGCATCGTGGTGCCGGCTGGATGCACGTCGCGATGCGTCGAATTCCAGAGCGTATGTTCATTGTCCATGCAATAGAAACGCACGCCGCCGTTGGTGGAGAAACCCCAACTGTTGGTGAGGTGGCGCACCCATGCCTGCTGAAATGCGGAGTTGGTCAGATAGTTTGCGTCGTTGGGATCGTTCCAGGTGATGGGCGTGTTGTTCGACGTGCTGATACCGTTGCCGGCATCGGGAAACCACTGCCAATCGTTGCCGGTTTGCGGGCCATACTTGGCGATGGAATAACTGGAGAGCCGACCGCGACCTGGCCCAAGTTTGGGCATCCAGCCAATCATGGGAATGGTCAACATCGCTTGGGCGTTGGCTGCCTTGGAGTCGGTGATGAAACTGTCGGCGGCGGCCCCGGGAGTGGCACTGGCGTTGGCAAGACTCTGATAATACCAGTCATTCCCCTTGTTGTCCGCGTTCAACTGCCAGTTGTAACGGGTGGTAGAGTTGCCGCCCCAACGATTGAGCGGCGCGTTGAGTTCATTGAGTTCGCTGGCGCTGGCGAACGCCACGCCGTAAATCATCGGATTGATGGCGCGGCGATTCAGCGCCGCGTTGACAATGATATTGACCGGCGCGCTGGTTCCCGAGGGAGGATTTGTGGCGGCAACCAGAGCAATGTCGTCCACATAAAACGTCGGGGCCAATCCGGAATCCCGGGCCTGCAACCAGAAGCCGTCGAAGTCCGCCGCGGTCGCCACGCCGAGCGACGACAGCGGAATTGTTTCCTGCCGCCAGGAATTGACGGGCAACGGCGCGAGGATGACCGCCGCTTGCGGAGCGTCATTGCGCGTCGCTTGCACCTGCACGGATTGTCCGCCGACGCTGCCGCCGTTGATCCAGAAGGTCAGCGCAGAAAATGCCGAGCCGGACTGATCGTTGTGATGGAGATAAAGCGCCTGCCAGTTCGTCGAAGAAACGCCGATCGAACTGCTGCCGCCGTGGACGGGCGACGTGTTGGCGAGATTCACGGTCGCCCAACTCCAATTGGCCCAACTGTTCTGGAGCGAGTCGGTATAGACGGTTTGGTTGACTTGCGCAAAGACCTTGACGACGGTAATACCGATGAGAGTTCCCACCAGCAATCGCTGGATCCTTGATGATTCGAACGACAACATGCGTGCAGTTTTCCACAATCCGCCCCCGTCCGCCATCGTGCGTTTCCACGACAATCCGGTCCTTGTGGGCCGAGGGGTCGAACAAACAAATTTCATTCCCGCTTGCTCCAGCAGAGCATGGGCCAGTCCAATGAATCTTCTGCCGCCCCGACTCGCATGGTTGCCTTGGAGTCTTTTGAAGTGGCGGCATGGCGCCCTGCTTAACGGCTGGGTTAGCCCAGCACCTCAAGCGTCACTTCTACGGTAAGTCCGGCCACGGCTTTTTCCAGGGACTCTTGCAGGCCACTGACCGTGACACCGTCGGGCAAAAGCAGCTTCGCGCGCGCCTGGAACAGCAGTTCACCGGACATCGGCGCGCTGACACATTCGGTGGCCAGTTCCTCCACATTCACGCCCCGGGCCGCCAGTGCGCGGGAGATTTCCCTCACGATGCCCGGGCGATCCTGACCGACCACTTCCAGCGACGCGAGTTGAGGTTTGCCCGCCGGTTGAACTGATTCATCCGAATGCACCACGACGGTCAGACCGGCGAGTTTGGCCAAAGCGCCTTCCAACGCCGCGCGCTGTTCCGACGGAACATGCACGCGCAGGAGGCCGGCGAATTCTCCGCCCAACCGGCACATGCGGCTCTCCAGCCAGTTGCCGTCGTGCTCGGCGACTATGCGTGCCACCGATTCGACCAAGCCGGTGCGATCCTTGCCGATCACCGTCATCACAAGAGGGACTTGCATGGCTCAGTGTTAAAGCTCTTGCGCGCGGCTGACAAGTTTATCGTGCGGCAAGGCGCGGCCTTTCCGTGAATCGCTCCCGACAATCGCCTAGGATCAGAATCGTTGCAGTGCCATGCCTGCAAGTCCTGCGCGGCAACCGTCGCGCAAAATCGCTCGCAGCCCAACAGACTTTATCCAACAATCCGGCGCGTGGCGAAGTGGGCCAAAATGATCATCGCGATTCTGTTGCTGCCGGTTTGCATCGGCGCGGCTTCCGCTCTGTGGATGGTTATCGAAGCCAGCGGCAGCGCGGACACGACGTGGGTGCCTTTTCTCGCGGGCGCGGCGTGCTGGATTGTGATTTACCTCCTGCTGCCGCGCCCGATGTGGATTTACGTGGTTGGCCATGAAGTGACTCATGCGCTTTGGGTTTGGTTTATGGGTGGCACGGTCAAGAGATTTAGCGCAACTTCCAGCGGCGGGCACGTGATCGTGAGCAAGAGTAACTTTCTCATCGCGTTGGCTCCATATTTTTTTCCGCTCTACGCGGTCATTATTGTTGTGGTGTTCTCGGTCGGGCATCTCATCTGGAACTGGAAACATTATCTCGTCTGGTTTCACCTGCTGGTCGGTGCGGCTTATGCCTTTCACGTCACGCTGACGGGTCATGTTCTCAAAACCCGACAAACCGATATTACCGACCAGGGTTATCTGTTTTCCACCGTGGTCATTTTCCTGGGCAACATCAGCGTGCTGCTCTTGGGGGTGCCGTTGCTGGCGGCCAAGGTGGATTTGCTCACGGCACTCGGCTGGTGGCTGGAATGCACGGGCGAAGTCCTGCATCGATTGGGCCGGGTGTTTTAGCCTGACGATCATTTCAATAGCGTGAAATCTCCTGACAAAGCTCCCGACATCCCTCATCCTCAAGAGCAGATGAAACAATGGATTTCCGGTTACATAACCGCGCAGAAAACCGCGCACGATTCGATTCCCGTGGACGCGGTCGCGCGATTGGTTGAATCGCTGCGCGTAGCTCACAAAGAAGATCGACAGGTTTTTGTGTTTGGGAACGGCGGCAGCGCGGCCAACGCGTCGCACTTCGCCACGGACCTCGGCAAGGGTTCATCCGACAAACTGGGCAAACGCTTTCGCGTGCTCTCGCTCAATGACAACGTGAGTTGGATGACGGCACTGTCCAACGACTACTCCTATGAAGACGTGTTTGTCGGCCAGTTGCAGAATTACGGCAAACCTGGGGATTTAGTCATCAGCATCAGTGTGAGCGGCAATTCGCCGAATTGCGTGAAAGCGTTGGAGTGGGCGAAAAGGAACGGACTGAAGACGGTGGCGCTTGTCGGCGCGAACCGGGGGCGCATGGCCGAGATTGCCGAGCAGGTCCTGGTCATCAACGACACTCACTATGGCCGGGTTGAGGACGGGCACATGGGCATCCTCCACATGCTCTGCTACGCGTTCATGGAGAATCCGCAGTTGGGGAAGTAAAAGCTTGCAGCAATTCAATTCTTCGAGCGGCGCGCCTAGTTGATGAGCTTGAGGCTGTAAGGATATTGATATTCCTTCCCTTCGTTGGCTTTGATGCCAGCGATAACCCCGAAAACAACTCCAGCGACGCCGATCAGGAACACCAGGGGAAACAGGAGGTAGCCGATGCAGAAGAACGAGAGCACAAACGCTGCTGCAAAGCCGACGAGCGCGGCAATCAACACGGTCAGTTGAAAGTTGAGTGCGGCCTTGCCGTGGACTTCCACGGACGGAATCTCGTTTTTCTTGATCTGCCACACCAGCAGCGGGCCGAGAACGCTTCCGAACGGAATGATCAAACCGGCAAGCACACTCAGATGGCACCACATGTTCCAGGTGCGGGCTTGTTGTTCGTTTGGAGGCAGAGATTGAAGCGGCGGCGTTGGTTGGATTGGTGGTTGAGTTGGATCGTTGGACATAAGGTTGGTTGGTCAATAGCGCGACGGCGTGCCGCTGGCAACCCGAAAGATGGCTTTGAGTGGGGCTTGGGTTCGAAAAGCCTCGGAGTGCGCCCGTCCCGGGCGCAGCAACCGCGATAGTTCAAAGCACGCACCAACCCGGCGGATCGCGGGCGTTAGCGGACGGTGCTGTGGTCGGGGACGGCCACACCGCGTTTTGAAGACCCACCTGGCGAGGCAACCTCGCGCGTCCACTTGCAACCCGCGCCCTGCAACCTGTAACTTTCCTCCGTGCCGTTGTCCGAACCAATTCGCAAAAAGCTCAGCGCGCTGCCGCACAGGCCGGGCATTTACCTCATGAAGGATCGGTTCGGCACGGTCATTTACGTGGGCAAGGCGCGCGATTTGCGCAAACGGGTGAACCAGTATTTTCATCCTTCGCGCCGCATGGGTTGGGACTTGAAATTCAACGCACTGGTCGAGGCGATCCACGATTTTGACGTTCACGTGGTCAAGAGCGAACCGGAATCGCTGCTGCTCGAAGGCAAGCTCATCAAGGAATTTCAACCGCGCTACAACATCAGCTTCCGCGACGACAAGCGCTTCCTGATGGTGAAGATCAACTTGAACGATCCGATTCCGAACTTCGCCTTTGCCCGCATCCGCAAGGACGATGGCGCGCGCTACTATGGGCCGTTCACGAATTCGGGCGCGGCGCGCAACACACTGGCGCTGGTGCGAAAACAGTTCAACTTGCGCGGTTGCCGCGTGTTCACGCCGGGTGAGGCCGACTACAAACATTGCCTCTATGCGCATCTCAAATACTGTACCGCGCCGTGCATCGGCAACGTCACGCGCGAACAATACCTCGAACAAGTCCGCGCCGCGTGCGATTTCCTCGACGGCCAATGCCGCGAAATGAAGGAGCAGTTGGAATTGGAAATGCGCAAGGCTGCCGCCGCGCAGGATTATGAAAAGGCCGCGGACCTGCGCGACCTCATCAAGGATTTGGAACGCACGACGAAGAAGGAGAAATCATTCGAGCGCGTGCCTTACACCCTGCCGCTGGCGATTGACCCGGAGCGCGATCTGGCCGAACTGGCAAAATCTCTGGACCTGCCGGCGCCGCCGCACCGCATCGAAGGCTTCGACATCTCGAACATCAGCGGCACGTTCGCCGTGGCTTCGCTGGTGAGTTTCAAGAATGGCCGGCCCGACCGCGCGAATTATCGGAGGTTCAAAATCAAAACCGTCGAAGGGCAGGATGATTTCGCGAGCATGGCCGAAGTTGTGCGGCGGAGATACACGCGGCTGCTGAATGAGTCCGAAGTCCATGGTCCAAAGTCCAGGGCCGAAAACCGGGATGAGGGTGGCGAGGCGATTCCACAGGAGTTGCAGAAACTGATGGATGAGACCAGCAGGCGGGTGAGGCGCGGCGTAACGAAAACCGAAAGTGGGAAAGTGGACAGGCGGGAAGGTGAGAAGCGGGCTGAAAGCGAAGTCCCACTTTCTCACTTTCCCATCCACCCACCCGCAGCTCCGAACGCGACGAAAACGAGCGCACAGTTTCCCGACCTCATTCTGATAGACGGCGGCAAAGGCCAGTTGAACGCTGCGTGCGAGGAATTGAAAAAACTCGGTCTGGAAAAAACCCCGGTCATCGGCCTGGCCAAGGAGTTCGAGGAAATTTATCGGCCTGGGGAAAGCGAACCGCTGCGTCTCGGCCTCGATCATCCTGCCGTGAAACTCCTCCAGCGCGTGCGCGACGAATCGCACCGCGTCGCCAACTCTTACAACGCCCAGCTTCGCATCCGGAAAATATCTGAGAGTATTCTGGATGAGTTTTCCGGCATTGGCGAACAGCGCAAGACGGCGTTGCTCAAGAAGTTTGGTTCAGTTCAACGCCTGCGCGCGGCGACGGTCGAACAAATCGCCGCCGTGCCTGGCTTTGGTGGCAAGGCTGCGGCGGAATTAAAGGCCTTTCTTCGGGCACGCTCGGAGCATTTGGTGGAAGCCGACCCGCAGAAATCGAAATGAGAGGCATTCAGCATTTCCACTCGAAAGAAATTCGTGTTCATTCGCGTCAGTTCGTGGTTTAAGCTCCACCGCGCATGAACATCCAAGTGGCCGTCCTGTGCGACGCGGCGACCGACGACAACGGCAAACTCAACCTCCTCGGTGCGTTTGACACCATCTACGCGCGCGAACTTCCCGCCATTCATCCTCAATGTTCCGTGGCGTTGCGCGTCACGTTTTTTAACGGAGACGAAGGCAAGCACACTCTACGGCTCAATTTCGTGGATGCCGATGGCCGCTCCATCATGCCGGATTTCCCGCCCATCCCGGTGGAAGTGACGCTACCGGACGACGTGCATTTCGGTACGCGCAATTTCATTATCAACATACAGCAGTTGAAATTTGACGAGCCGGGGCTTTACTCCGTTGACGTTTCACTTGACGACCAATCACAAGCCAGCATTCCTCTGTTGGTCAAGCATGTCCCTCCCGCGCCGACGACGTGAAGTTTCTTTCTCGGCGTGACGGTAATCAGATGAATTCTCGCCCTCACCCTGACCCTTTCCCCCAGACGAGGGAACAGGCATGGGTAATTTGTCGATTATCGAGGAAGCTTCCAGCTAGGCCGTCGCCCAGGTTTTCAGATGACGGCGGATGTTTCTCCCTCTCCCTTCGGGAGAGGGTCGGGGTGAGGGGCGGCAAACCAATTTCTTATCCATGGTGAGTAATACGCTCCTGCTCACACTGCTTATCTTCATCGCCGCGATACTCTATTCGTCGGTGGGGCACGCTGGCGCTTCGGGTTATCTGGCTGCAATGGCACTGTTCGGCCTCGCGCCGGACGTGATGAAGCCAACGGCGCTGGTGTTGAACCTCGTCGTCGCCACCGTGGGTACCATTCGGTACGCCCAGGCCGGCCACTTTGCCTGGAATGTGTTCTGGCCATTCGCTGTGCTTTCAATTCCCTGCGCGTTCGTGGGAGGCTGGATGAAGCTGCCGATACAGGCTTACAAAATTCTTTTGGGCCTCGTGTTGCTGTTCGCCGCGTGGCGCTTGGCGTTCAAGCAATCAACTCACGCGCCTTCGGAACAAAAGCCGGTTCCTGTCGCTCCAGCGCTGGCGCTTGGGGCAGGATTGGGGTTTCTGTCGGGGTTGACTGGTGTCGGCGGCGGAATTTTTTTGAGTCCGCTGTTGTTGTTTCTCGGCTGGGCGGATGTGCGGAAAACTGCGGGCGTCTCAGTGGTTTTCATTCTTGTGAATTCCGCCTCCGGCCTGCTCGGTCATTTGGCGAGCGTGAAGAACGTGCCGCATGAAATTGTCTGGTGGGCACCCGCGGCTTTGGTGGGTGGCCTCATTGGTTCAGAACTCGGCAGTCGCCGTCTCGCGCCAATGACGATGCGGCGGTTGCTGGCGGTGGTGTTGGTGGTGGCCGGGGTGAAAATGCTGTTGGCGAGGTAAGCCGCGAGACTGATTCAATCGCTCAATTTCTTGATGACGTTGCGGGCAAGGAACTCTTTGATTTCACGATGCCGCGGAATCGGCTGGCATTGTTTTATGCGCGGGTTTTGCATGCTTGCCGCCGTGCCGGATGAACACGCAACCCATCGCCGTTAGCTTCTGGATCAACTCGACGCGTTTCACGCAACCTGGAGTTCGGCACGCCGCCTAACACATGGAATTTTGCCGCCAGTAACGTCTTCGTAAATGTCGCGCAAGTTTTTCTCCAACTCTGCGACCGATTCGCCCTGCGTCATGTAGTCGGGAAACTCTTCTAAATAACCAAGCCACATATCGCCATCCTGCCAGTGGACGTAACCGATGCTCTTCATGACGCTAAAGTGTCACGTTTTTCTCACGATGTCATTTCCGAAATTAACCTTCAGGAAGTGCCGCCTCGCACCGATGACGATGCGGCGCTTGCTGGCCGTGGTGCTGGTCGTGGCGGGAGTGAAGATGTTGCTGGCGAAATGAAAAACCTCCGGAGCATTTGAATTCATTCCGGTTCACGGCCCGGTTATTTTCGCGCGCTTGTAGAGGAGCAGAATTCCACTGCCCAGTAAGAGACACGCCGCGGTGTCGGCATAAAATGGAAACGGAGGCAGCGATAGGCGAATGCCGTGAACCAACAGGATCAACCCTTCGACAACCATTAATCCACCAAACCATGGAATCGCCGGCGCGAATTTTTTCGGCCATGTCGTCATCACCAAAAACCAACAGCCTATCATGGTAAAAGCACCCGCAGCCATCCGTAGCCAGTAGTCGAGCATCGGGTCATAACCGACTGACATTGCACCGAATCCTTGAAGCGCTTCCACAGCGGTTTGCCAGTTCATGAAAACACCCATGACCGAAACGCCCCACGTCACGCCGGCAAATCCGAGGCAGATTCTCAGTAAGCGCAAATGCATGACAACTTGAAGTTAGACGCTTTCTGCTTCACCGATAACTCTCCCACTCCGGTTCGTTCTCGAAAATCCAGCGGTAGTATTCCTTCTCCTTCAACTTCGCACCGGCTTCTTCGTCCACGATCACGGTGCACCGCGCGTGCAATTGCAGCGCCGTCGCCGTGACCATGCTAGTGATTGGGCCTTCCACGGCCTGCGCGATGACTTCGGCTTTGCTGTCACCCGTGGCCAGCAGGATGCAGCGGCGCGCTTCGATGATTGTGCCCACGCCCATTGTAA